>JADZAQ010000258.1 GCA_020852555.1 Burkholderiales bacterium | reverse complement strand
TTGCCGGCCGCGATGCGGCTCCTTGGGATCGACTTCTCGCGGCTGTCCGAGGACGTCGGGCACGCGTGAAGGAAGACGATCGTCGCACCGCTGCCGTGCCGGCGCCGCCCGCCACGCCCACCCGCGAATCACTCATCGTGCTCGTCTTCGATTTCGGCACCCGGCGCATCGGCGTCGCGCTCGGCAACACGCTCACCGGCAGCGCGCGACCGCTCACCGTCCTCGCCGCGGCCGACGCCGCCACCCGGCTCACCGACGCCGTCGCGATCGTCGGGCAATGGCAGGCGCAGCGGGTGGTCGTGGGGGTCCCGGTGCACGCCGATGGAACGGCGCACGCGATGACCCGGCGCGCGATCGCGTTCGCGCGCGACCTCGCGGCCCGCATCAGCGTCCCCGTCGAGGCCGCCGACGAGCGCCATACCACCGAACTCGCACGAAGCGCGCTCGCGGCAGCGCGTGCGGGCCGCGCCGGTCGTTCGACCCGCGATGCGGTGGCGGCCCAGATCATCCTGCAGGGGTGGCTCGATGCCCGGCGCTGAGCATCTTCCCGACGCCGAGGCGACGCTCGCCGAGCTCGCCCTGCGCATGCGCGGCGCCGTCGCGCACGATGCCGCTCTCGTCGGCATCTACTCCGGCGGCGCCTGGGTCGCCGAGCGGTTGGCGGCCCTCATCCCGGGGGACCACCCGGTTGGCTTCATCGACGTCTCGTTCTATCGCGACGATTATTCGAGCAAGGGCCTGAAGGGTCGCGGGCGGCGCACGTCGATCCCGTTCGACGTGAACGGCGCGACCATCGTTCTCGTCGACGACGTGCTCTACACCGGGCGCAGCGTGCGCGCGGCCATCAACGAGCTCTTCGACTTCGGCCGCCCGGCCTGCGTGGAGCTCGCCGTCCTCGTCGATCGCGGCGGCCGCGAGCTGCCGATCGAGCCCACGTATTGCGGCGCGCGGCTCGCCGTCGCCCAGGACCTGTCGATCGTGCTGTCGCGTGACGAGGGGGTGCTGGCACTCGGGGTGGAGCGGGCGGACTGATGCGCAATCCGCAGCTCAATGCACAGGGGGAGCTCACGCATCTGCTCACCCTCGAGGGTCTGCCCGCCGACGTGATCGGCGCGATCCTCGATACCGCGGCGCAGTTCGTCTCCATCGGTGAGCGCGAGGTGAAGAAGGTGCCGCTCCTGCGCGGCAAGGCCGTCTTCAACCTCTTCTTCGAGAACTCGACCCGCACGCGCACGACGTTCGAGATCGCCGCCAAGCGGCTGTCGGCCGACGTGATCAACCTCAACATCGGCGTGTCGTCGACCTCCAAGGGCGAGACGCTCCTCGACACGATCGACAACCTGGTGGCGATGGACGCCGACGTCTTCGTCGTCCGGCACGCGCAGTCCGGTGCACCGCACCTCATCGCCGAGCACCTCGCCTCGCTCGGCCGATCGCACGTGCATGTCGTCAACGCCGGTGATGGCCGGCACGCGCACCCGACCCAGGGACTGCTCGACCTGTACACGATCCGGCACTACAAGCAGGACTTCCACGGCCTGACCGTGGCGATCGTCGGCGACGTGCTGCATTCGCGCGTGGCGCGCTCGCTGATCCACGGCCTCACTGCGCTCGGCACCCCCGAAGTGCGGGTGATCGGTCCGCGGACGCTGCTGCCGACCGCGGCCGAGACGTTGGGGGTGCGCGTCTTCCACGACATGCGCGACGGGCTGCGCGGCTGCGACGCGGTGGTGATGCTGCGGCTGCAAAGCGAGCGCATGAACGGCGCGCTGCTGCCGTCGGCCGGCGAGTACTTCAAGCACTACGGACTGACGCAGGAGAAGCTGGCGCTCGCCCGGCCCGACGCGATCGTGATGCACCCAGGGCCCATGAATCGCGGCGTGGAGATCGATTCGCCCGTCGCCGACGGCGAGCGCTCGGTGATCCTGCCGCAGGTGACCTTCGGCATCGCGGTGCGCATGGCGGTGATGAGCATCGTCGCGGGGGCGCGATGAGGATCGAGATCGTCAACGGCCGCTTGGTCGATCCGCCGGCCGGCGAGCGAGCGGGCTCGCTCTACGTGGATGCCGGACGGATCGCCGCCATCGGGGCGGCGCCGGTGGGCTTCGTCGCCGAGCGCGTGATCGATGCGCGTGGCCTCGTGGTCACCCCCGGACTGGTCGACCTCGCCGTCCGGCTGCGCGAGCCCGGACTCGAATACAAGGCGACGCTCGAGTCCGAGCTCGCCGCCGCTGTCGCCGGTGGCGTGACGAGCCTCGCCTGTCCCCCCGACACCGACCCGCCGCTCGACGAGCCGGGCCTCGTCGAGATGCTGAAGCACCGCGCGCGCATGCTCCATCTCGCGCACGTCTACCCGGTGGGTGCGCTCACCGTCGGTCTCGCGGGCGCGGCGCTCGCGGAGATGGGCGAATTGACCGAGGCGGGCTGCGTCGCCTTCTCGCACGCCGACGTGGCGCTCGCCGATACCGAGCTCCTGCGCCGCGCCATGCAATACGCCGCCACCTTCGGCTACGCGCTGTGGTTGCGGCCCACCGATCCGTACCTCGGACGCAACGGCGTCGCGCACGACGGCGCGGTCGCGACCTGGCTCGGTCTGGCGGGCATTCCCGCCGCGGCGGAGACGATCGCGCTCGCCACGCTCCTGACCCTCGCCCGCGAGTGTGACGTGCGCCTGCACGTGTGCCGCGTGTCGTGCGCCGAGAGTGTCGCCATGCTGCGGACGGCGAAGGCCGAGGGGTTGTCCGTCACCGCCGACGTCGCCGTGCACCACCTGCATCTGTGCGACGCCGACATCGGCTGGTTCGACAGCAACGCTCGGGTGGTGCCGCCGTTTCGGTCGCCGCGCGACCGTGCGGCGCTGCGCGCCGGGGTCGCCGATGGCACCATCGACATCGTCTGTTCCGATCACGCGCCGGTCGACGACGACGGCAAGCAAATGCCGTTCGGCGAGGCCGAGCCCGGGGTGACGGGGCTCGAGCTCTTGCTGCCGCTCACGCTGAAGTGGGCGCACGAGGACGGCGTCGATCTCGCCACCGCGCTGACCCGGATCACCCGGGCCCCGGCGGGGCTCCTCGGCGCCCGCGCGTCGCTCGCCGTCGGCGAGCCCGCCGATCTTTGCCTCTTCGATCCACGCGCAGCGTGGACGGTCACGCGCAGCACGCTGACGAGCCAAGGCAAGAACACGCCGTTCCTCGGTGTCGAGCTCACGGGCCGCGTGCGCTGTACACTCGTCGACGGCGAGATCGTCCACGAAGCCTGATTCCGGTTCGGCGCGCGCCGCAGCGCAGGCGCCGCACCGCCACCCGGTCACCGATCCGTCATCCTCACCCGCGTTGGAGGTCGCCTTGAACGACAGTCTCGTGTCGCACGCTGCAAGCCTCGTCGATCCGCGTCGCGTCGATCGCCGCAGCTTCGTGGTCACCTCGCTCGGCGCCGGGTTTGCGCTGTCGGTGCTCCCCGTTTCCGCGCAGACGATCACCACCTCCACCGAGGGCCTCGTCGCCGGCGAGGTCAAAATTCCCACCCCTGACGGGCAGATGCCGGCGTACCGCGCGATGCCGGCGGCCGGCAGTGCTTTCCCGACGATCCTCGTGGTCCAGGAGATCTTCGGCGTGCACGAGCACATCAAGGACATCTGCCGGCGGCTCGCCAAGCAGGGCTTCTTCGCCATCGCGCCGGAGCTCTACGCGCGGCAGGGCGATCCGTCGAAGGTCACCGACATCGGCAAGCTCCTCGGCGAGATCGTCTCGAAGGTGCCCGATGCGCAGGTGCTGGCCGACCTCGATGCGACCGTCGCCTATGCCAAATCGACCGGCAAGGCCGATACCGTGCGCCTGGGCATCACCGGCTTCTGCTGGGGCGGGCGCATCGTCTACATGTACGCCGCGCACAACCCGGCGGTGCGTGCCGGGGTCGCCTGGTACGGCGTGACCGCGAAGGGGTTCGTCACCGGCGACCGTTCGCCACTCGACGTCGCGGGGCAGATCAGCGCGCCGATCCTCGGCCTGTACGGCGGGGCGGACCAGGGGATCCCGGCCGAGACCGTCGAGAAGATGTTCGCGGCGCTGCGCAGCGGCAAGAGCCCCAAGTCGGAATTCACGATCTACCCCGACACGCCGCACGCCTTCAACGCCGATTACCGGCCGTCGTATCGCAAGGCGCAGGCCGAGGACGCGTGGGCGAAGATGCTCGCCTGGTTCAAGCTCAATCTCTGATCGCAAGGCGGTTCGACGCCGCGCAGCGCGGCGCCGGGGCGCGGATTCGAACGGGACGGGTGATGCCCGTCCGAGCGGGAGAACGGGAATGGCGACCATGCAAATCGAACAGCGTCTGGACATCCACGCGGTCGACGCCGCGGCGTACAAGCCGATGCTGGCTCTGGAGGAGTACGTGCACTCCGGCAGTCTCGGCGAAGCGCTCGTCAGCCTCATCAAGATTCGCGCTTCGCAGATCAACGGCTGCGCCTATTGCCTTGCGATGCACGGCGCCGAGGCGCGCAAGGCGGGCGTCGCGCAGCATCGCCTCGACGTGCTCGGCGCGTGGCACGAGGCACCCGGCCTGTACTCCACGCGCGAATGCGCGGCGCTCGCATTCACCGAAGAGGTCACGAAGATCGGCGAAGGCGGCGTCTCCGATGCGACCTGGACGCGCGTGAGCGCGGCATTCAGCCCGCAGGAGATCGTTCAGTTGCTGATGGCGATCTGTGCGATCAATGCGTGGAACCGCATGGCGATCAGCGTCCACCTGCGGCTGCCCGCCGCGCCGTGACTATCGCGCCGGTGGGCGCGATAGCGCGTCAGCCGCGCGGCGGCCGCGGCACGCGTCCCATCAGGAAGAACTCGTCGTTGGGCCGCATCGCCAGCACGTGCGCCATGCGGTTGGACAGCCCGAAGAAAGCGGCGATGGCGCCGATGTCCCAGATGTCCTCGTCGGTAAAGCCGTGCGCGTGCAGCGGTTGCGAGTCGTCAGACGGTCGGCGTGACAGTTCTCCTTCGACGCGATGGCTGCGTCCTTGATGGTACAGGTCGTATTGGCGCATGCGCCGAGTATTTCCAATTACTCATAAGTCAGAAATATAGGCGACACGTGGATGCCTGAAGAACGAGCGAACCAACTCGGGTTGAGCTGCGATGTCGGCCAGTTGTGCATGCACTCGTTCGGCAAGCCTTTCGCCTGTGCGCAACGGACTGCGCGCCACGCCCGTGCGCTTGGTGTAACTCCAGACCAACTCGTCCGGGTTCAAGTCCGGGGCGTAGCCGGGCAGGAAGTGCAAGGTCAGTTTGCCTTTCAAGCTGTCCACGTAGTCGCGCACCATGCGGGTCTTGTGCGCTGGCAGGTTGTCCAACACCAAGTGCAGTGGACGCCGCCGTCCCTTCATCATCTGCTTGAGCAGTTCGACGAACTTCTCGCCATTCAAGCCGCCTTGATAGGTAGCAAACCAGAACCCGCCCTTGCTGTTGACTGCCGATGCCGCACTGATGCCTTGGCGCTGGCCGGGCACCGACACCACCGGGGTCTGTCCCTTGGCCGACCAGGTGCGCCCTTGCACCGCATCGGCACGGAAGCCGGACT
>JADZAQ010000257.1 GCA_020852555.1 Burkholderiales bacterium | reverse complement strand
GTGATCGAGCCCGTCTTCGTCGACGTGATGCGCTCCTGCAGCACGCCCATTTCCTCGGCGAGCGTCGGCTGGTAACCGACCGCCGAGGGCATGCGGCCCAGCAGCGCCGACACCTCGGTGCCCGCGAGCGTGTAGCGGTAGATGTTGTCGACGAAGAACAGCACGTCGCGGCCCTTGCCGCCGTCCTCGCGCACCTCGTCGCGGAAGTATTCGGCCATCGTCAGGCCCGTGAGCGCGACGCGCAGGCGGTTGCCCGGCGGCTCGTTCATCTGGCCGTAGACCATCGCGACCTTCGAGTTGTCGAGCTTCTCGAGGTCGATGACGCCCGACTCGGCCATCTCGTGATAGAAGTCGTTGCCCTCGCGGGTACGCTCGCCGACGCCGGCGAACACCGAGAGGCCGCTGTACTGCTTGGCGATGTTGTTGATCAGCTCCAGCATGTTCACGGTCTTGCCGACACCGGCGCCGCCGAACAGGCCGACCTTGCCGCCCTTGGCGAACGGCACCAGCAGATCGATGACCTTGATGCCCGTGACCAGCAGGTCGCGGCCCGAGGACTGCTCGTCGTAGGACGGCGCCGGGCGATGGATCGACCACCGGTCCTTCGACTCGACGGGACCGCGGTTGTCCTGCGGCGTGCCGAGCACGTCCATGATGCGCCCGAGCGTCGCCTTGCCGACCGGCACCGAGATCGGCGCGCCGGTGGACTCGACCGCGAGCCCGCGCTTCAGACCCTCCGAGGCACCCATCGCAATCGCGCGCACGACGCCGTCGCCGAGCTGCTGCTGCACCTCGAGCGTCAGGTCCGCATCGACGAGCTTCAGCGCCTCGTAGACCCTCGGGATCGACTCGCGCGGGAACTCTACGTCGATGACGGCGCCGATGATCTGGGTGATCTTGCCTGTAGCCATGGTCAGTTTCCTCTAATGTCCTTGTCTCGCGCGGTCAAAGCGGGAGCGGAGAAGATTGAGCCAAGCGCCGCTGCGCGAGGCGTGCAAGGGTCCTTGCAGGACCGTGCGCGCCATGGATGGCGCGCCCGGAGCCCGGGGCGCCCAAGCCGGTGGGAGCAAGTCGACGTGGATCGCGCGCCGCGGAACGCAGCGTTCGTGCGTGCGCAACGCTGGGTTCACGGCGTTCCCGAAAACCCCCATGAGCAGCGCTCCGGGAGCATCCCGGCAACGCAAAGCTCACGAATGCTTCCGACTGCTGCCTCATGCGTCAAACCGCCGCTGCGCCGCCGACGATCTCGGCGAGCTCCTTGGTGATGGCAGCCTGCCGCGCCTTGTTGTAAACGAGCTGCAGCTCACCGATCAGGTTGCCGGCATTGTCCGAAGCGGCCTTCATCGCGACCATGCGCGCCGCCATCTCGCAGGCCACGCTCTCGACTGCGCCGCGATAGACCTGCGACTCGATGTAGCGCATCAGCACGCCGTCGAGGATGTCGCTCGCGCTCGGCTCGTAGATGTAGTCCCAGCGCTCCTGCAGGTCGTGCGCGTCCAGCGTCTCGACCGGCAGCAGCTGCTGCGCCTCGGGCTTCTGGGTCATCGTGTTCACGAAGGTCGCGTTGACCAGGAACACGCGGTCGAGCTGCCCGTCGCGGTAGGCATCGAGCATGACCTTGATTGTGCCGAGCAGGTCCTTGACGTGCGGCCGGTCACCGAGACCCGTGACGCTCGCGAGGATCGGCAGCCCCAGGCGGCGGAAGAACGCCAGGCCCTTGCTGCCGATGAGGCAGAGGCTGACGTTCGCGCCCCTGCCCTGCCATTCCTTCATCAGGCCGAGCGTGGTCTTGAACACGTTGGTGTTCAGCGCGCCGCAGAGGCCGCGGTCGCTCGAAACGACGATGATGCCGACGTTCTTCGGCTCGCGAGTGACCAGGAACGGGTGCTTGTATTCCGGGTTCACCGCGTTCAGGTGCCCGATCACCGTGCGGATCTTTTCGGCGTACGGGCGCGCGAGCTTCATGCGGTCCTGGGCGCGGCGCATCTTGCTCGCCGCGACCATTTCCATCGCCTTGGTGATCTTCTGCGTCGACTTGACGCTGGCGATCTTGGTGCGGATCTCTTTGGTGCCTGGCATCTCTCAATCCATGGCGCGCAAGCTTCTGCCTTCGTCGTCGGCCGGGCGTCGCGCGGGGCGACGCCGTGGCGGGGCGGGGGCGGTACTCGTGCGCGGGCCGGAGTGGTTGGGGCTCTCGCTCGGTTTCGGTTCGGCTCGAAAACTCGCTCGGTCGCTCAGTAGGTGCCGGTCGCGAGGAAGGCTTCGCAGATCTTCTTCAGCGTGCCCTCGTGCGCCTTCAGCACCGGGTTGGCATTGATCGCCGCGAGGTCGTCCTTGTGGGCCGACTTCGCGAAGGCCTGCAGCGCCGCCTCGAAGTCCACGACCTTGTTCTTCTCGACCTTGTCCATGTAGCCGCCGTTCACGGCGTAGATCGACAGCGCCATCTCCGCGACCGACATAGGCGCGTACTGCTTCTGCTTCATGACCTCGGTGACGCGCTGGCCGCGCTCGAGCTGGCGGCGGGTGGCCTCGTCGAGGTCGGAGGCGAACTGCGAGAACGCCGCGAGCTCGCGGTACTGGGCGAGCGCGAGACGGATGCCGCCGCCGAGCTTCTTGATGATGTCGGTCTGCGCGGCGCCGCCGACGCGCGACACCGAGATGCCGGCGTTCATGGCCGGG
>JADZAQ010000256.1 GCA_020852555.1 Burkholderiales bacterium | reverse complement strand
CTAGCTCAAGCACTTCGCGTCGGCGACCACGAACGCGGTGCCGTCGAATGCCTTGAGCCGCGTGCGGCCCGAGCCGTCGATGGCGTCGAGTCCGAGGATCCGGCGCGCGTGCATCAGGGGATTGTCGGGTTGCGTGAAATCCGTACGCAGGTAGCTTCCCGCCCGTTCGTTGACGTAGCCGGCATAGACCTGCGCGGTGACGAGGTCCACGTAATCGAGCACGTCGCGGAACACGCCGTTGTCGGCGAGAAACTGTGCGAGCTCCTCGCGCAGCACGACGAAGGTATCGAACCGATCGGGAACGTCGATGAGCAGATGATCGACGTCCTCGCCGTACCACAGCTCGCGCAACACCCCCGTGTTGGCGCGCGCATCCCAGATCCAGCGGGTCATCAGCGGGTAGCGCTCGGGGTCGACGGCGTGCAGCATCTCGGCGGCGAGGTCACGTACCCAGCGGTGCTCGCGATCGTCGGGAAACCCCGCGCAGAAGGCCGCCAGCCGGCCGTCGACGCTATCGTCGTCCGTGGCGAGCAGCTGGCTCACGCGACCGCGCAGCGCCGGGAACGCGGTTGCCTCGAGTTGCGGGGCCATCCGCCGTCGGGCCGTCGGGACGTGCGCGCACAGCCCCTTGAACGTCGACAGGTCGACCTGGTGGCTGCGGCCGGCGCCCAGCGTCTCGCGAAACAGCGCACGCTTCGCCTGCAGCGCCGCGACGTAACGCTCGACGCCGCCATCCTCCTCGGCACCGCGCACGAGCGCTTCCAGCGCCTCGCCGAGCTTGGGCCCGCTCAACTCGAGGCGCGGCCGTTCGACCACGGGCGCCACGGCCGCCGCGCCGCGCAGGCTCGCCAGCAGGCTTCGCATCAGGCGGGGACCGGCCGCAACTGCGCCAGGAGCGAAAACGCGGCCAGCGCGGCGGCGTTACCCTGCGCGATGGAATCGTCGATCGTCTCCGGACCGCAGGCGGCACCGGCCACGAACACGCCGCGCCGTGCGGTCTCGCCGAGCGCGCCGTAGGCGTTGCCGCGGTCGAGGTAGCCGTGACGCTCGAGTTGGACCCCGAACGTGGTGGCCAGACGCGGATTGTCGACGTTGGGGTCCATGCCGATCGCGTGGACCACGAGGTCGAAGGGGATCGTGATCGGCCGCTTCACCAGCGTATCTTCACCCTTGATGACGAGCTTCTCACCGTTCGACGTGACCTCGGCGACGCGCGCCTTGATGTACTTGACCTTGAATTCCTCCTGGCTGCGCCAGTAGTACTTGGTCTCGTACAGGCCGAAGGTGCGAATATCCATGTAGTAGATGTAGACGTGGCAATCCGGCAGCTCCTCGCGGATCTCCATCGCGATGTTGCACGATACCGTGCAGCACACCTTCGAGCACCACTCGCGTCCGATCTGCCGATCGCGCGAGCCGACGCACAGCAGGATCGCGACCCGCTCGGGCTTGCGCCCATCCGACGGGCAGCGCACCCCGCGGCCCGAGGAGATCATCTGCTCGACCTGCGTGGTCGTGACCACATCAGGAAACGTGCCGAACCCCCATTCGGGCTTGTTGATCGAATCGAAGTGGGTGAAACCGGTGGTGAGGATCGCGGCGCCCGCCTCCACCACGCTGCCGTCGGACAGCCGGGCCCGGAACGCGCCCGCCTCGCCGTCGAGCGCCTCGACGGTGCAACCGCGATGCACGCTGACCCGCCGATCGCCTTCGACGCGCGCCACCATGCCGCCGATCGCGTCCTTCGCCCACTCGCCCGATGGCACGAGCTTCGCGTAACCGGAGAGGATCGGCGCGCCACCCAGCCGCGTTTCCTTCTCCACCAGCGCGACCGGCGCACCGACGCTCGCCAGGGCGTGCGCCGCGGCAAGCCCGGCCGGCCCGGCACCGACCACGAGTACGGTATCGGTCGTCACGGCCGGGTCGCGATCGGAATGTAGCCGGGACCCGAGGTGATGCGGCGGCGCGGATCGTAGAGGTTGTCCGGCCGACCGGCCTTGACCTCGTCCAGATAACCGACGAATTCCGCCTTCTTCGCCTGCCAGTCGATGCCGAGCTTTTCCATCAGCGTCTCGGTCGACGAGGCGTGCCAGTGCGACTGCACGATCTTGTAGGGATGCGCGCCGCACACCAGCGCCGCGAACTGGCAATCGGCGAGCACCGGCAGGTCGACCGGCTTGCCGCCCGCCTTGCCGATCCACTGGTTCTTGTCGAGCGTGGTGATGCAACCGGTGTCGTGGCCGATCATCACATCGGCTTGCGCCTCGTCGAGCGCCACGCGGATCTTGCGGTCGATCGCGAAGCTGCGGGTGAACTCGCGCTCGCTGATGATGTGGCGGAAGCCGAAGCCACAGCAGTCGTACCACGTCGAGTAGTCCATGACCTGCGCACCGAGCGTCTGCATGAGTCCGGTGGATACCGCCACGCGGTTGCCGTCCATCACGGTGTCGTCGTAGATCGCGTCCTGCGGCACCATCTTGTAGACGTGGCACGCCGGGTGGATCGTGGCGCGGATGCCGCTACAGTCGATCTCCTGCAGCGTCTTGATCCGCTCGCGCATCATATGCACCCACTCGGAGTAATGGACCACCTCCTCGGGGATGAGGAGCTTGCCGTCGACGAGCCGCCCCAGCTTGGCGAGGATCTTGCGAACCTTCTCGCGCAGCGTCGCCGAGTGCAGCAGATAGCTGCGCACTTCCTTGTAGTTGCCGAACGAGGTGCCGCAGTGGACGAGCGGGAAGTAGTAGCCGTCGGGGAGCCCCTGCGCCTTGCCGGCGACGTACGCCTGGTGGAAATTGCGCAGGAACACCGCGGCGAGACTCTCGATGTTGCCGATGCCCGAGCCGTGATAGTTCCAGGCCGTGCACGACGTCTGGTCGGTCTCGTCGATGTACTCGATGTCGAGCCGGTTCATGAGCCACAGCAGCGACGTGGGGTAACCCGGGATGTTGCCGCACTGGCCGCACGATTTGTGGTGCCACAGCCGGCGCGTCGGGACTTTCTTGTCCCAGCCGTACAGTGTCTTGGCGATCATCGGCTCGTGCGCGTCGGTGACGCGGTGCACGACGATCTCGCCGTCGCGCTCGAGCTGCCACATGATGTCGCGGACGTCTTCGACGTGCTGCTTGGTGGTGAGCATCGAGCGCTTGTCGATCTTGAGCTCGACCCAGGCCGTCGCGGTGCGCGCATCCTGCGGCGAGAGATTCGCGTCCCGCCATTCGGGTCCGTGGCCGGTGAATCGTTCCCCGGGTTGGGGTCCGTGCGGTATCGTCATCGAACGTCCTCCTTCAATCGTCGTCCTGCTCTTCCTGGTCCGCGAGCCAGTCCTTGTAGTCCTCGCGCTTCTCATCCATGAAATCGGTGATCACGTCGAAAAGGTTCTCGTCGATCGTCTCGAGCTGTTGGAGCACCCCGGTCTCCTCCCAGATCGTGTAGAGCTCGACCGAGGTCTTGAGGTTCACCTCCCACGCGGTCGCCGTCGTGTTGAGCGTGGGCATCGGGATCGCCTGGCGCAGGATTTTCAAGGGTGCTTCGACCTTCGAGACATTCGGGCCCCAGTCCGGGAAGTGATCGCGGGTGATCATGTCCGGCGCGAGCTGGTTGCCGGTGGAGATGAGCTTCAGCATCACCCTCGAGAACGGCCGCAGGACGTTGCGCGCCGACTCCATGCCATGCTTGATCGCGGTCTCTCGCATCAGCATGATGAGCCCACCCGGCGAGTTGCCGAACGGGCAGCGCGCGGCGCAGGTGTAGCACTGGGCGCACGCCCAGATCTTCTCCTGCATCGCGTCGTAGATCCCCTCGAGGTTCTCGGTCCACAGGAGCTGGACGATCTCGCGCGGGCTGAAGTCGTAGTAATGGGCCGCCGGACAGGTCGCGGTGCAGATTCCGCAGTTGAGGCAGCCGTTGAGCTCGTGGTCGTAGCGCAGATCCGACTGGAGGTCCTGGAAGATCTGCTCGAGCTTCGCGCGCGGGACGGG
>JADZAQ010000255.1 GCA_020852555.1 Burkholderiales bacterium | reverse complement strand
TTGAATATGTCCTTCTGCGGCGGTTTCTCGTTGTTCCATTCGAGCGCTTGATTCGGCCGTGTCACCTGGTGACATTACGATGCATTCAGTGGCATTATGCAGCCTGAACAGCGAGCGCGCAACCTATCGCCTTACTTGCCATCCCTGAAGCAACTCGCAATTGCCTGCCGGGCTGCTATGAGCGGCGGACCAGGACATGATCAAACAGAATCGATCCCTTTCCCGCGGGCTGCAGATCCTCCGGGTGTTCAACCGCAAGCCCAGCCCATCACTCGCGGAGATCGCCGCCGCCGTCGAGTTGTCGAAAACAACCTGCCGGCGCTTCCTCATCACGCTCGAGGAAGAGGGCTACGTGGCGTACGACGGCGTCGCGAAGCGCTACTCGCTGCGTCCCCTCGTGCTCGAACTTGGCTACGCTGCACTCGGAAGCATGTCGATTCCGTCCCTCGCCGCGCCGTACATGCAGGAACTCGCCGACCAGACCGGTGGCGCGGTGAGTCTGTCCGTGCTCGAGGGCGATGAGATCGTCTACGTTGGTCGCAGTGTCGCAGCAGCGGAGAAGCGCAAACTGGTGACGATGAATTTGCGCGTAGGCATGCGCGTGCCAGCACACTGCACGTCGATGGGGCGCGTGCTGATCGCCACAGAGCACGCGGACGTCCGTGCATTCGTATCGAGGATGCGGATTGAGAAAATGACCCCGAGGACGCTGGTCAACCGCGCCGATCTCACGAGGGCGATCCAGGACGTCGCCAAGCAGGGCTATGCAGCCGTGGAGGACCAATTGAGTCTCGGGTACGGAGCGATCGCGGTGCCGCTCACGCCTGCTAGTGGGCGCCGGTACGCGCTCGCGGTCTCGCAGTCGACCACGGACTACACCCAAGCTCGACTGACGCGTGAAGTGCTGCCTGCACTGCGCGAGGTAGCCAACAAGCTCGACCGAATCATCGCCCGCGGCCTCCCAGGACATGACTGACCCCATCTCCATCCATCGTAGCCAACCACCCCGCCCCGTGACGACAAACAGCCGCGGGCAGAGTGCCGACCGCGTCTACTGTAAAATTCCGTCAATCGGAGAACACAACCGACAGCGCGATGGTCCCCGGCGTCAAGCTTCCGCTGCGAAGTAGATGCCGGAGATTCAAATCCTCTCACTCCGACCAGCCTTCACCGGCGGCTCCGCCGCAGCACCCTCCCCGCTCCGACGTGCCGAACACCTCCCCTTGACCACCCCCACCTCTCACGCGGTGGGCACCGCAGCGGCCGTCAGCGGCTGGATCGAGGCCACCGCCTACGTCGTGGTCATTGGTGCGCTGAGCCTGATCTACGCGATCGGCTATACGATGGGTGCGCACGTCATCGCCTTCATCCTCTACGCGATGATCGCGTCGTCCTTAGCGATGCTGGCGTTCACGGGGGTGGGCAAGGATGCCGCGGCGATCATGCGGCATCCGGCGAGTTTCATCGTCGGGCTCTCGATCATCCTGATCGAGGTGTGTTATTTCCTCGTGATCTCGTACGTATCCCCTGCTCACGGCACCGTCGTGACCCGGATCAGCATTCCGCTCGCGATGCTCGGTGGAGCGCTCGCGCTCGGGCGACGGCCACCGCCGCTCGCCAGTGCGGCCGCGCTGGTGATCGTCGCCGTGACCGGCTACGCGGTGCTGATCAGTCCGCCCGACGTGCGCTGGCAGGTGGCCGTGTGGGGAACGCTCACCGGGGCATTCATGGTGGTGCGCGGCTTCAGCTCCGAGTTCCATCCGTGGAACCGCGCCGCGCGCACGGTGCACGAGAAGATCCGCGTCACCGGGCTCGTGGTCCTGGTCACCTCGATCATCGGACTCGTGCTCACGGCGCTTGCCACGGCGGCAACGGTCGTCGGCCTCCTGCCGCCGTTACCCGTGGTGCCGACGGTCGCGCAACTGCTGCACCCGCCGACGATCGTCCTCGGCGCGCTCGTCGGCGGCGCACTGCTCACGCTGATGGCCTACCTCAACTTCTCGGCGGTGGTGAAGATCACCACCGAGAACTTCATGGCCATGATGGCGCTGTCTCCGGTCACTGTCTGGATCGCGCAGACGATCGGCGTCGCGGCTGGGCTCATCACAGCGACCGCGGTCGACGTGCGCCTGGGCGCGGCGATGGCGGTGTGCGTCGCCGCGGTGCTGGTGATCTTCTGGTCGGGATACCGCGCGCGCCTCGCGCAGCGCGTGATGAGCCCCGCCGTCACGCCATCTGTCCCAGGGTCCGGTTGAAGCGGCGCAGCGACAGGGTGAAGAACGTCGCACCGATCCCGGCGAGCCACAGCATCTGCGGCCAGACGAAGGGCACGCCCGCCCCACGATAGAGGATCGCCTGCGCCGCAGCGACGAAGTGCGTGGTCGGCGCCGCGAGCATGATCTCCTGCACGAAGACCGGCATGCTCTCGCGCGGCGTCGAAGCGCCGGAGAGCATCTCCAGCGGCAACAGCACGAGGATCAGCAGCATGGCGAATTGCGGCATCGACCGCGTCATCGTCGCCATGAAGACCCCCATCGAGGTGGTGGCGAAGAGGTGCAGTGCGGCGACGCCGAGGAAGAGCGCGATCGATCCCTCGATGCCCACCCCGAGCAGGCCCTGCACGACGAAGAAGAGCGAGAACGTCGCCGCCACCAGCACCACGAGCCCCATCGACCAGATCTTCGACACCATGATCTGCATCGGCGTGACTGGCATCACGAGGAGGTGCTCGATGGTCCCGTGCTCCCGCTCGCGGATGAGCGCGGCGCCGGTCAAGAGGATCGACAGCATCGTGACGTTGTTGATGATCGCCATCACCGAGCCGAACCAGCGGTGGTCGAGTGTCGGATTGAAACGGGCGCGCAAGGCGAGGTCCACGTTCGGCGCCGTGGTCGCGCGATGGCGGGCGACGAAGCCCGCCACCTCGCCCAGGACGATCTGCTGCGCGTAGCCGCTGCCCGAGAACGCCTGGCTCATGCGCGTCGCGTCGACGTTGAGCTGGACCGCCGGCTGCCTTCCGGCGAGCACGTCGCGCTGGAAGCCCGACGGGATGACCAGCGCGAACGTGAATTCGCCGGCATCGAGCCCCGCGTCGATCTGCGCGAGCGAAGCGAGCGTCGACGTCAGGAACTGCGGCGGATAGAACGCGGACACGATGCGCTCGGACAGCGGCGAGCGATCCTCGTCGACGATCGCGATCGGCGCCTTGTTGAGGATGTCCGGCATCGCGGTGGCCTCGATGTAGATCGACACCGTGAAGAAGAAGACGACCAGCACCAGCATGGCCGGGTCGCGCCACAGGCCCCACAACTCCTTGACCCCGAGGCGGTAGATGTTGGCGAGGCGCGCGTCCATGCGTCCTCAGCCCTCCTGCTTGCGCAGCAGCAGCACCGCAGCCGTGAGGATCACGGGGACGGCGAGCGCCAGCGGCCAGAACGACGCCACGAGATCGCCGAAGCCCAGTCCTTTGCTGAACACGCCGCGACTGATGGTGAGGAAATGGCTCGCCGGGTAGATGCGTCCGACGAAGGCGCCGGCGCCTTCGAGTGAACTCACCGGATCGAGCATGCCGGAGAACTGGATGACCGGGATCATGGTGCCGATCATGGTCAGGAAGAGCGCGGCGACCTGACTGCGCGTGAAGGTCGAGGCGAGGAGTCCCATCCCGGTCGCGCACAGCGTGTAGAGGATGGCCGCGACGAACAAGGTGGCGAAGCTGCCCTTGATCGGCACCCCGAACACGGTCACCGCCATGAGCGCCATGAGGAGGAAGTTGAGCATCGCGAGCCCGACGTAGGGCAACTGCTTGCCGAACAGGAACTCGCTGCGGGTGACCGGCGTGACGTACAGGTTGAGGATCGACCCCAGCTCCTTCTCGCGCACGACGGCGAGCGCGGTCAGCATCGCGGGGAACATGAGGAGGAGCAGCGGAATCACCGCGGGCACCATCGCGGGGAGGCTCTTGACGCCGGGGTTGTAGCGAAAGCGCGTCTCGACCACCGCCGGGCTGCCGGTCATCGTGTACCCGGCAGCCCGTGCCTCCTCGGTGAGCCACGCCTGGTGCATGCCGCGCACGTAGCCGGCAATCGTCTCGGCGCGCGAGGGCATCGCGCCGTCGATGTAGGCGCCGATCTCGACCGGGTGTCCCCGCGCGACGTCGCGTGCGAAACCGGGCGGGATCACCAGCGCGAGGTTGAGCTCGCCGCTGCGCATCCGCCGGTCGAGCTCGGCGTCGCTCGTGAGCGGCGCGTGCTCGATGAAATACCGCGATCCGGCGAGGTTCAGCGCGTAGCCCCGGCTGAGTGCGCTCTGGTCCTCGTCGAGAACGGCGAACGTCAGGTCCTGCACGTCCATGTTGATGCCGTAACCCATGATCAACATGAGGACGAGGCTCCCCACGAGCGCGAGCGTCGCCCGCACCGGGTCGCGGCGCAACTCGAGCGCCTCGCGCACCGTGTAGCCCCAGGCGCGGGCGAGACTGAAGGCGCGCCGACGCGGCAGGTCGTGAGTGGCGACAGCGATGGCGGCGGCGCCCGCGTCGGCAGCGACACGCTCGGCAACGTTGGTACCGGCACCGGCGTCGACGAGATAGGCGATGAACGCCTCTTCCAGGTCACGCGCGCCGCGCTGGAGCACGATCGCCGCCGGCGAATCGCTCACCAGCACACGGCCGGCGTGCATGAGCGAGATGCGGTCGCAGCGCTCGGCCTCGTTCATGAAGTGCGTGGACACGAAGATCGTCACACCGTCGCGCCGCGACAGGGTGGCGAGGAGCTCCCAGAAGTGATCGCGGGCAACCGGGTCCACGCCCGATGTCGGCTCGTCGAGGATGAGGAGTTCGGGCTCGTGCACCATCGCGACAGCGAGCGAGAGGCGCTGCCGCAGGCCGAGCGGCAAGGCATCGGGCAATCGGTCCATGAGCTCGGTCAGGCCGAACCGTGCCGTCATGCGCTCGGTCCGCGCGCGCACCTCGTGCAGAGGCACGCCGAAAAGGCGCGCGTGCAACTCGAGGTTCTGCGCGACCGTCAGCTCGCCGTAGAGCGAGAAGGCCTGTGACATGTAGCCGACGCGTCGCCGCGTGGCGATGTCCTTCGGATCGACCTCGTGCCCGAAGAGCCAGGCCTGGCCCGCGCTCGCCGGCAGCAAGCCGGTGAGCATCTTCATGGTCGTGGTCTTGCCGCAGCCGTTGGAGCCCAGGAAGCCGAAGATCTCCCCGCGGCGAATACGAAAGCTCACGTGATCGACGGCGACGAAGTCCCCGAAGCGCATGGTGAGGTCGCGGGCCTCGATCGCGATGTCGGCGTCGCCTGCGCCGGCCGGCAGCGGCGGGATCACCAGCGCCCGATGCCCCGCCCGCTTCTCGGCCGGCAGGAGCGCGACGAATGCCGCTTCCAGATTCGCGCTGCCGGTACGGGCGAGGAGCGCCTCGGGCGTGCCGGTGGCGAGAATGCGGCCGGCGTCCATGGCCACGAGCGAATCGAAGCGCTGCGCCTCGTCCATGTAGGCGGTGGCGACGATCACGCTCATCCCCGCGCGCTCGGCGCGAATCCGCGCGATCAGGTCCCAGAACTGGCTCCGCGCCAGCGGATCGACGCCCGTCGTCGGCTCGTCGAGAATGAGGAGATCCGGATCGTGGATGAGCGCGCAGCAAAGGCCGAGCTTCTGCTTCATGCCCCCCGAAAGCTTGCCCGCCGGACGCCGGCGGAAGGCATCGAGGCCGGTGCTGCGCGTGAGTTCGGCGATGCGCCGCTCGCGCTCGGCGGCATCGTGCCCGAAGAGCTGTCCGAAGAATTGCAGGTTCTCGTCGACCGAGAGCGTCGGATACAGGTTCTTGCCGAGCCCCTGCGGCATGTACGCGATGCGCGCACAGACCTCCTCGCGATGCCGGCGATCGGCCATGTCGCCGTCGAGCGCTTCGACGCGCCCGCGCTGCACCGCGCGCGCGCCGGCGATAAGCGAGAGGAGCGTCGACTTGCCCACCCCGTCGGGTCCGATGAGGCCGAGCGTGCGTCCCGCGGGGACGGCGAGCGTGACGTCGGCAAGGGCGCGCGTCTTGCCGTAGTGATGCGTGACGGCGTCGAGCCGCGCAACGACAGGGGTCGTGGCGAGGCTCACCGGCTCACTGGACGAGACCGGTCTCGAGGAACGCAGGCCACACCGCGTGATCGTCGATGCGCACGTAGGCGACCCCGGGCAAACCCGTCTTCACCCGCTCGATGTGCTTGCGCAGAAGGTCCGCCGGGATCTGCGCCCGCACGCGAAACATGAGCTTCGCGCGCTCCTCTTCGGTCTCGACGGTCTTCGGCGTGAACTGTGCCACGTCGGCGACGAAGCTCACCTTGGCCGGGATCACGTACTGCGGCGCCGCATCGAGGACGATGCGCACCGGCGCGCCGAGTGCCACGCGGCCGGCCTGCACGGTAGGCAGGAAGAACGTCATGTAGACATCGGAGAGGTCGACGAGATTGAGTACGCGCCCCCCACCCGCGAGGACTTCGCCGGGACGGGCGACGATGTACTGCACGCGGCCCGCGCGCGGCGCCTTGAGCGTGGCATCGGCGATGTCGGCCGTGACGGCATCGATTGCCGCCGCAGCCGCGGCCTCCGCGGATTCGCCGTCGACCACCTGCGATTTGGCGGCCGCGATCGCCGCAGCGGAGGCCGCGACCTGCGCCTGCGCGGCGGCGACCGTTGCGCGTGCGCTCTGCGCTGCGGCGCGGTCGTCGTCGAGCGCCTGCTTCGACACGAAGCCGGTCTTGGCGAGTTCCTCCGAACGGGCGAGACGACTCTCGGCTGCCGCGACCTGCGCCTTGCGCTGCGCGACGACGGCGACGTTGGCCGCCCGCTCGGCCTCGCGTTGGGTCACGACGCTGCGCGCCGAAGCGACCCCGATGCGCGCCCGCTCGCGTTGCGCGATCGCCTGCCGCCGATTGGCCTCCAGTTGGTCGGTATCCATCACCGCGAGGACCTGCCCCGGCGTCACGAAGTCGGATTCGTTGACCAGGATCTCCTTCAATCGACCCGGTATCCGCGTGGCGATGTCGATCTCCACGCCCTCGATGCGTCCGTTGCCGCGCGCGATGCCCTCCGGCAACGTATCCGCCGTGTAGTGGCGCCAGCCGTACCACGCGGCAAAGCCGACGGCGAGGGCGATCGCGAAGGGCGCCGCGTAGCGTCGGACGGCGCTCCGCGGCGGTGGCGGGTCGGCGGGCCGTGGCGGATCGGGCGGATTCGGTGGAGCGGCGGCGGGCGGGGGCGCGGCGATGCCGCGTGCGGTGTCGTCGTTCATGGGCGGGTGTGCATTGCCGCGCCAAGCGTAACACTACCCGCCCGCCGGGACCGATCACCGCGCCACGACGCCAGAGGAGACGCACGAGCCGCCGCGCCCGGCGTCGCGGGGCCGCCGGGCGACGGGCGGGGGGGCTACTCGTCGCGCCGCAACATCGGGACCGCGGCCAAGACCAGCAATGCCGCCAGCATCAACAGCGCCCACTGCGACAGGGTGGGGATCGGCGCCTCGCGGCTCGCTCCGACGCCGGCGCGCACGAAGCGCGCCTCGACGAACGTCGTGTCGTCGACGTACACCGTGCACGCACCGGTGCCGCTGCACGCACCGCTCCAGCCTGCGAAGCGATACCCCGCCTGCGCGACGGCGAAGAGCGCAACGCGCGTGTCGCCGGCGAAGGCAGCGCTGCACGCGGACCCGCAGGCGATTCCGGGCGGCGAACTCTGCACCGAGCCGCCGCTGCCGCCGCGCACGGTGAGCGACTGCATCCCGGGTGCCACCGCGACGAACGATGCCTGCAAGGCGACGTTGCCGTTCACGTCGAGGGTACACGTCGCGCTATCGGTACACGCGCCGCTCCAGCCGGCGAATCGGTAGCCGGGCTTGGGCCGCGCATCGAAACGAACGGTCGTCCCCGACACGTACGCGGCGGTGCAGCGGGTACCGCAGTCGATCCCGGCCGGATCGCTCACCACGCTGCCGCCGTCACTGGCGGTGACCGCCACGGTGGCGCCCCCCGCTGGGGTGAACGTCGCCGCGACGGTGCGTGCTTGGGCGAGCGACACCACGCACGTCGCGGCATTGCCGCTGCACGCGCCCGACCACCCGCTGAAGGCAGCGCCCGCCGTCGGCGACGCGGTGAGCGTCACCTGCGTGCCGCTCGCAAACGCCGTGCTGCACGCGCTCCCGCAGGCGATTCCGGACGGTGCGCTCGCCACGCTCCCCGGCCCCGACACGACGACGTGCAACCCCACCTTCGCCGGGCTCGCGGCGATCGCGCCGAAGACCGCCACCACCGTCTTCGATTGGTCGAGGGTCACGGTGCAGGTGGTGCTCGATCCGCTGCACGCGTTCTTCCATTCCCAGAACAGCGCGCTCTTCCCGGGCGCCGCGGTCAGCGTCACCGTGGTACCGCTGGGATACGACTGACTGCACGTGGTTCCGCACTCGATGTCGCCGGGTGTGCTGGTGACGGTTCCCCCGCCCGCATTGACGACGGTCAGCGTGGGCGTGGTGGTGGGTGGCGCGACCCACGGCCCGAAGGTGATGGTGCCGGCCCCGCCGAAGACCACCGTCTGGTCGAACTTCGACGGCACCTCCGGCTGCGGCGAGACGAGCGCCGGTGGGCTCGGCACCGCGGGCGTCGGATTTTCGTCGTTGGAGAAGCCGTACGCCATGCCCATCGCCGGGCCCTTGCCCGGCGAGTCCGTCGCGCCATTGATCGCGCCGGGAGGCTGCACGAACATGGGCACGCCGCCGATCTGCGCGACGTGCATCCAGCGCGCGAAGAGATTCTGCGTGATGTCGGGAAACGTCGTGCCGGTCTTCGTCGGATACCAGTACGTCCCGTCCTGCCAGCAGGTCCACGTGGCGTTGCTGCCGCAATCGACGAGCGCCACACCGCGGTTCATCGCCCCCGAAATGAGGAAGCCGAGCCGCGCGACGATCGCCTGGTAGCCGCCCACGCCATACGTCGCGGCGGTGGCCGAGAGATAGCCGCCGGCGAGCAGCGTGTTGTAGGTGTCAGGGGTGGGCGTATTGAATACGCCTGCTCCGGCGAAGACCTGGTAGCCCGGCGACGACGCATTGACGCAGTTCGCGATCGCGCCGCTCTGGCAGCCGGTGTTGTAGTCGTTGGGATCGACCACGTAGGCGACGTAGTTGCCGGACGCCGCCGAGCCGGTGAATTTCATCGCGCGCACGTTGAGCGGCGGGTTGGCGTTCGGATATGGGATGGTGACGATGGTGCTCGTGAACACGTCGTCGGGCACGCCATTGAGGATGCCGCCGGTGCGGATCGAAAGCGCCGGCGCGGTGGCGCTCTCCCACAGGGCGGCGATCGGCGCGTCGAAGGCGTGGTTGAGCTTGCTCGCCTGCGTCGTGGCGCTGTACTCCGCGAGGTAACCGCCGGGATTCTGGATGACGTATTGCGGCACACTGCTGCCGCCCGTCGTGATGTCCTGCAACAGATCGAGGTACGCGCAGGCTATGGGCGTTTCGTCGTCGGCGCAGGACTTGCCGCTCACCTCGCGTGCCCGCGCATTGATCCAGTTGCGATAGCGGTCCGCGATGCTCCGGTAGTTGACGACCGTACCCGGGTTGGTGGCACCCACGGGATTGCCCATCACCGACGCACCCGAGGAGACCGTGCCGCGGGTGTCCATGGGGAACGCGAAGAAGTCGACCTGCGAGAGATCGATCGTTCCTGCCGCGGCGCTGGCGCCGATCTCGGAGAACGTCCAGGCGGGGAATTTCTGGTCGCTGACCGCCGAGGTCGGCGGCTGCGAGAGGTTCATGATCGACGCGTCGGTGTACGTGAATGCGTTCGCGAAATTGAAGAGTCCGCTATTGCTCCCGGTCGGTGTGCAGCTCGGGAAGGTCGCAAGGTCGGTGACGATGAAGTAGTAGACGCGCGCGCTGATCGAGTTGGCGGTGTTGTACACCTGGATCTGCGTGATGTCCTGCGGAAAGCGGTAGCAGGGGAGCGTCGCCGTCTTGCCCGCCGGCACCGCGGCCGGCAGCGCCCACGACCCGTCCTGCTGCAAGACATAGGGCGTATTGGCGGAGTACCCGGTGACGTAGATCTGGTAGCTCCCCGGCGTCAGGTTGGTGGCATCCTGCAGCGTGAAGACCGCGCTGGCGGCCTGGGCCTGCACGGCGGCCGCCAGACTGCCGGCGACGAGGAGTGCCGCGATGCGGCGCAGGGCGGGATTGCAAGCTCGGGGCAGGCGCATGGGATTCGTGTTGTTGTTTCGGGGCTGGGCACGCGAGAGTCAGAAGCAGCAAATCCCGTACCAGAAGCCGGCCAGCATCCGCCATCCGCGATCTCGCGCGCGTCCTCGCAGGAGCCCCTCGATGCGAAATCGGGCGCCGTTCGCCCACCTCGCCGGAATCGACTCAAACCGCGCCGAACGCCTGCTCCATGTCGGCGATGAGGTCGTCGATGTGCTCGATGCCGATGCTCAACCGCACCAGATCCGGCGTCACGCCCGCCTTCGCCAGTTCCTCGTCGTTCAACTGGCGGTGCGTGGTGGTCGCGGGATGGCAGGCCAGCGACTTGGCGTCGCCGATGTTGACCAGCCGCTTGATGAGCTCGAGCTTGTCCATGAACCGCGCGCAAGGCTCGCGCCCGCCCTTGATGCCGAAGGCGAGGATCGACGCCGGGATGCCGCCGTCCATGTACCGGGTGGCGAGCGCGTGGTCGCGGTTGTCCTCGAGTCCTGCGAAGTTGACCCAGCTCACCTTCGGATGCCCCTTGAGGTAGCGGGCGATGGCGAGCGCATTCTGGCAATGACGCTCCATGCGCAGCGGCAGCGTCTCGATGCCCTGCAGGATGAGGAAGGCGTTGAATGGGGAGATGGCGCCGCCGGTATTGCGCAACGGGACGACGCGGGCGCGGCCGATGAAGGCCGCCGGGCCGAGCGCATCGACGTACACCACGCCGTGGTAGCTCGGATCGGGCTGGTTGAATTGCGGAAAGCGCGGATTGTCCTTCCACGGGAACTTGCCGGAATCGACGAGGATCCCGCCCAGGCTGTTCCCGTGACCGCCCATGTACTTGGTCAGCGCGTGCACGACAATGTCGGCGCCGTGCTCGATCGGCCGGCACAGCGCCGGCGACGGCACCGTGTTGTCGACCACGAGCGGCACCCCTGCCGCGTGCGCCACCTTGGCGAGCGCGGCGATGTCGACGACGTTGCCGGCCGGATTGCCGACCGATTCGCAGTAGATCATCTTGGTCTTGCCGTCGATCGCCTTCGCGACGGCCGCCGGATCGCGGCCGTCGACGAGGCGCGCCTCGATGCCCTGGTTGGGCAGCGTGTGGCAGAAGAAGTTGTAGGTGCCGCCGTAGAGCTGCGCCGTGGCCACGATGTTGTCGCCGGCCTTGGCGAGCGTCTGGACGCAGGCGGCGATCGCCGCCATGCCCGACGCGAAGGCGAGCCCGCCGATCCCGCCTTCCAGCATCGCCACCCGCTCCTCGAGGATCGCCGTGGTGGGATTCATGATCCGCGTGTAGATGTTGCCGGGGACCTTGAGGTCGAAGAGATCGGCGCCGTGCTGCGTATCGTCGAAGTAGTAGCTCGTGGTCTGGTAGATGGGCACGGCCACGGAGTGCGTTTGCGGGTCGCCGGCAAAGCCGCCGTGGATGGCGATGGTCTCGCGTTTCATGGTGTTTCCTCGGAAAGCAGTTCGCACTGCGTGGATGTGGGACGCGACAGTGTAGTACGACCGGACCGACGCGCGCCGGCGCGCGCCGCGTTGCAACGATAACCGCTCCACCGTCCGCCGTATCGCGCCATTGTGCATATCGTTATGACGTTTGGTGCGGATCGCCATCGGATGCGTTGCGCGACAGGGTACGATGCCACCTCTGCGGCGTGCGCTGCGGCGCGCCGCCATCCAGGGCAATTCCATCACGCATGATCGTGGCCACGTCCCGGTCGATCCGCCATGGCTGACGACCTCTCCCGACACACCCCGATGATGCAGCAGTACCTGCGCATCAAGGCGGAGCATCCCGACAAGCTCGTGCTCTACCGCATGGGGGATTTCTACGAGCTCTTCTTCGCCGACGCCGAACGTGCCGCACGCGCACTCGACATCACGCTGACGCATCGCGGTCAGTCCGCCGGGGCGGCGATCCCGATGGCGGGTGTGCCATTCCACGCGCTCGAGCCCTACCTCGCCAGGCTCATGAAGCAGGGCGAATCGGTGGTCATCGTCGAGCAGGTCGGTGATGTCGCCGCGAGCAAGGGGCCGATGGAGCGCAAGGTCGCGCGCATCGTCACCCCGGGTACGCTCACCGACGCGGGCCTCCTCGACGCCACGCACGACGCCTGGCTCGCGGCGATCGCCGTCGACGGCGCGCGCGCCGGTGTGGCACGTCTCAACCTCGCCTCCGGTCAGTGCGTGCTCACCGATGTCGAACGTTCCGCGGTGAGTGCGCTGCTCGAGCGCATCGATCCGGCCGAACTGCTCGTCGCCGACGGTGCGCCGGCACTCGTCCTACGCCAGCCGGTACCGACGCGCACGCTGCCGGCGTGGCAATTCGACCGCGACCAGGCGACGCGCGCGCTCGCGAAGCAGATGGGCACGGCATCGCTTGCCGCCTTCGGCGTCGACGATGCGCCGCTCGCCGTCGGCGCCGCCGGCGCGCTCCTCGCCTATGCGCAGGCCACCCAGCAAACCGCGCTCGCGCACGTGCGCGCGCTCACCGTCGAGCACCAGAGCGCGTTCGTCGCCCTCGATCCGGCGACCCGGCGCAATCTCGAGATCGTCGCCACCCTCGGCGGCGACGACGCGCCGACGCTGCGCTCGCTTCTCGACGCGTGCGTCACGGCAGCGGGGAGCCGACTCCTGCGGCAATGGCTGCTGCATCCGCTGCGCGATCAGGCGGTGCTCCGGAGGCGGCACGACGCGATCGACGGCTTCCTGCGCGTAGCGCGCGCCCGCACGGACCTGCGCGCCGCGCTGCGCGGCTGCGTCGACGTCGAGCGGGTGACGAGCCGCATCGCGCTGCGCAATGCGCGGCCGCGCGACCTCGCCGCGCTGCGCGACACGCTCGCGCGCCTGCCGGCCATCGTCGCGGCGATCGAGCCCGTGGAGACAGCACTCGTCGCGGTCGGGGGCGCGCACCTGACGCTCGATCCCGCCTGGGCCGCCCTCCTCACCCGGGCGATCGCCGACGAGCCGGCGGCGATGCTGCGCGACGGCGGGGTGATCGCATCCGGGCACGACGCCGAGCTCGATGAGTTGCGCGCGGTGGACGCCAACTGCGGCGCTTTCCTCGTCGATCTCGAAGCGCGCGAGCGCGAGCGCACCGGCATCGCGAACCTCAAGGTCGAGTACAACCGTGTGCACGGCTTCTACATCGAGGTCACGCACGTGCACGCCACGAAGATCCCCGACGATTACCGCCGCCGGCAGACGCTCAAGAACGCCGAGCGCTACGTCACGCCGGAACTGAAGGCATTCGAGGACAAGGCACTCTCCGCGCAGGAGCGCGCACTGGTCCGCGAGCGTGTGCTCTACGATGCGCTGCTTGAGGCACTCGCCCCCGCGATCCCTGCGCTGCAAGGGGTTGCGAGCGCGCTCGCCGAACTCGATCTCCTCGCCAACCTCGCCGACCGGGCGGCTGCGCTCGGCCTCGTCCGGCCGACGTTCACGGCCGAGCCGGGGATCGAGATCCGTGGCGGACGGCACCTTGTGGTTGCGCAGCAAGTCGACAGCTTCGTTCCCAACGACCTCGTGCTCGCCCGCGAGCGACGGCTCCTCGTCGTGACCGGCCCCAACATGGGCGGCAAGTCGACGTACATGCGGCAAGCCGCCATCGTCACGCTGCTCGCCTGCTGCGGGATGCACGTCCCGGCGGCGAGCGCGACGCTGGGTCCGGTCGACGCGATCTACACGCGCATCGGCGCCGCCGACGACCTGGCCGGCGGGCGCTCGACGTTCATGGTCGAGATGACGGAGGCCGCGTACATCCTCAACCGCGCCACCGCGCAAAGCCTCGTCCTCATCGACGAGATCGGGCGCGGCACGTCGACCTTCGATGGCCTCGCCCTCGCGTGGGCCATCGCGCATCATCTCGCCGAGCGCAACCGCTGCCTCACGCTCTTCGCCACGCATTACTTCGAGCTGACCGCGCTACCGACCGAGATCCCGGGCTGCGCCAACGTCCACTTCGACGCCGCCGAGCATCGCGACGGCATCGTCTTCCTGCACGCGGTCGCCGAGGGCCCGGCGAGCCGCAGCTACGGGGTGGCGGTCGCCAAGCTCGCCGGCGTGCCGCCGGACACGATCCGCCAGGCCAGGTCGTACCTCGCGCGGCTCGATCGCTTCTCGGCGCACGACCCGCCGCAGGCGGATCTCTTCGCGCCCGCCGCCCGCGAATCGACGACGGATGAACGCGCCGGCAAAACGGCAGCACTCGTCGAGCGGCTTGCCGCGCTCGACCCCGATGCGCTCTCGCCGCGCGAGGCGCTCGACGCGCTCTACGCGCTCAAGCGACTCGTGTAGTCGCCACTCCCGCAGGAAGCGGCGCCGACGCTACGCCATCGGCCGCGCGCGACAGGGGTGTGCGATGCGTGGTCCGCGTGAGCGATGGCCCGCGAACCCCACCGGGGCTGCTCGACCGGCCCCACCATCAGTGATGGTGCCCGTGCGGTCCGTGGATATGTCCGTGCGCGATCTCGTCGGGGGTCGCCGGCCGCACGTCGACGACCTTGGCGTCGAAACGCAAGCGCCGGCCGGCGAGCTCGTGATTGCCGTCGAGCACCGCCTTGCCGTCGGCGATGTCGGTGATGCGCCACATCACCTCGTGACCGTCCTGCTCGGCGACCAGATAGCCGCCGACGGCGACGTCGGACGGCAGATCGACGACGTTCTCGAGGCGCACCAGCTCCGGGTCGTACTCGCCGAAGGCATCCTCGGGCTCGAGCGTGACCGAGACCGATTCACCCACCGCCTTGTCGGCGAGCGCCGCCTCGACCTTGGGAAAGATGCCCGAGTGCCCGCCGTGCAGATAGACGATCGGCTCGGGGGAGACCTCGATCAGCTTGTTGTCGGCGTCGAAGAGCTTGTAGGAAAGGGTAACTGCGGTATTGGCGAAGATATTCATGGCGCGTCCGGACGCAGAATGCGGCATTGTACCCGCCACCGCGTGCGGCGACCGCGCGGCGCCGCGCTCCGGGCCGACGCGGCCAACGACGCCGAGCGACGCCGAGCGACGCCGCGTACGTGCGGGGTGCTACGCTTCGCCGATGCCTTCCGCGTCCCCTGCCGGCAAGCCCGCGGCCCACAGCGACGACGACGCCTCCACAGCGCTCCCCGGCGACGATCGCACACCGCTGCTCGGCGACCGCACGCCGCGTGCCTTCCTGGCCGGCTACTGGCAGCGCAAGGCACTGCTGGTACGTGCGGCGCTCCCCGGGTTTACCGGCATCTTCACGCGCCAGGAGCTGTTCGCGCTCGCCAGCCGCGACGACGTCGAGTCGCGTCTCGTCGTGCGCGAGGGGGCGCACTACACGCTCGAGCACGGCCCGTTTCGTCGGGCCGACTTCAAGTCGCTGCCGGCACGTGGCTGGACGCTCCTCGTGCAGGGTGTGAATCTGCACGACGACCGCGCCGACGCGCTGCTGCGCCGCTTCGCCTTCGTCCCCTACGCTCGCCTCGACGACCTGATGGTGAGCTATGCGGTCCCCGGTGGCGGCGTCGGACCGCATTTCGATTCCTACGACGTCTTCCTGCTGCAGGGCTTCGGACGGCGGCGCTGGCGCTACGGGCGGCAACGCGACCTCGGGCTGCGACCGCGGCTGCCGGTGAAGATCCTGCGCCGCTTCACGCCGCGCCACGACGCGATCCTCGACCCCGGCGACCTGCTGTACCTGCCGCCGGCGTACGCGCACGACGGCGTCGCCGTCGACGAGTGCACGACCTACTCGATCGGCTTTCGCGCCGCGGCCGACGTCGAGATCGCGCAGGCGTTCCTCGACCACTGGCGCGATCGCGTGGAGCTTCCGGATCGCTACGCGGATCCGGGTCTCGCGCCCGCCGCGCAACCGGCGCGCATTCCGGTAGCGCTGCAGAAGCACGTCGCGACCGCACTCGCACGGCTCACCTTCGATGACGCCTTCGTCACCCGCTTCCTCGGCGCCATGTTGTCGGATCCCAAGGCGCAGGTCTATTTCGAGCCACCGGCCGCGCCGCTGACGCCGCGCGCCTTCACCACGGCGATCCGCCGGCACGGCGTCCGGCTCGATCGCCGCACGCAGTGGCTCTACGACGACGACGCGCTGTACGTCAACGGCGAGGTGCGCGCGTGGCC
>JADZAQ010000254.1 GCA_020852555.1 Burkholderiales bacterium | reverse complement strand
CTGGGGCTGGTGTCGCTGCTCGATACGGTGCAGCGCCTTCAGCGCACTTCATGAACCGCCGTATGCGGAACCGCACGTACGGTGGTGTGGGAGGGCGGCGGGCGTGAGCCCGCCCCCTACCCGATTGCCTCGATCGTGTTTTGCGCGGCGCGGTGGGACCGGAGTCGCGATCGTTACGGCAAGCAAGATCGGTCTTTGTCCTACGGCATCAGCTGTCCGCCGTTGACTTCGATCACCTGCCCCGTGACATAGCCGGACATCGCATCGGAGGCGAGGTACAGGAGCGTCCCGGCGCACTCGTCGGCGCTGCCGAGGCGCTGCATCGGCACGGTTGCCTGCATCGCCGCCATCTGCGCCGGCGTCGAGTAGCGGTCGTGGAACGGCGTGGTGATGACCCCCGGTGAAAGTGCGTTGACGCGGATGTTGTCGCCGGCGAGTTCCTTCGCCCAGCCGCGCGTGACCGTCGAGACGAACGCTTTCGCGCCGGCGTAGAGCACCGAGCCGCCGCCGCCGCCGTTGCGGGCGGCGATCGACGTGACGTTGATGATGTTGCCCGCCTTGTGCTGCCGCATCGCCGGCACCACCTCGCGCACGAACAGCGCGACCTGCGTGCAGTTGAGCGCCAGCACGCGATCGATGTGTTCCACCGTGTAGTCGGCGATCGGCACCCGCCCGAGCATGCTGCCCGCATTGTTGACGAGCACGTCGATCCGTCCGCCAAAGGCGCGCAGTGCCTCGACGACGATGCGCCTGACGTCGGCTTCGCGGGTCACGTCGCCGCCGACGGCAACCGCTTGCCCGCCGGCCGCCGCGATGTCGGCGACCACTTGGGTCGCCGCGTCTTGGCTCGCGTTGTAGTGCACGACGACCTTCGCGCCAGCGCGGCCGAAAGCCCGCGCCGCAGCGGCACCGATGCCCGTGGATGCGCCGGTGATGAGCGCGACCTTGCCAGCGATATCGGTTGTCATGATCGGTTCCCTCCTCTTGAAGTTCGGGTGTGCCCCGAAGAATCCTCTGGGTTCATTGTTCCTGCCGCGCCGCGCGCCGCGCTGCGGTCGCGTCTCCCGCCCGGACTGCGGCACGCGGCAACCGCGTCACGCAGCGCGGCGACCGCCTCCGGGCGCGGGAAGCTCCGGCGGTAGGCGAGCGCGATCCGCCGGGTGGGGGCCGGCCGCGCAAAGGATACCGGAACCACCAGGCGGCTGTGGTACCGCGGCGTGAGCGCGTCGCGCGGAAGCACCGAGATGCCGAGTCCCGACGCCACCATGTTGCGGATGGTCTCCAGCGAGTTGGTGCGCGGGACGTGGGTGTCGGCACGGTTGAGTTCAGGGCACGAGTCGAGCACCTGGTCGCGGAAGCAATGGCCGACGTTGAGCAGGATCGTGTTCTCGCCGGCAAGCTCGGATGCCTGCACCGACTTGCGCTTTGCCCACTTGTGCGCGGCCGGCACCACCACCTGGAACGGCTCCTCGTAGAGGAACTCGGTGACGACGCCGGGTGGCGCGAACGGCAGCGCAACGATCGCCACGTCGAGGCGGCCGGACTTCAGTCCGACCTCGAGGTTCTCGGTCAGATTCTCCTCGATGTCGAGCGGCATCTGCGGCGCGCGCTCGTGCAGCGCCGGAACGAGGTCGGGCAGGAGGTACGGCGCCACCGTGTAGATCACGCCAAGCGACAGCGGTCCCGCGAGCTGGTTGCGCCCCGACTGCGCGATCTGCCGGATCCGCGACGACTCCTCGAGCACGCGCTGCGCCTGTTCCACGATCCGCCCACCCACCGGCGTCACCGTCACCTCGCTCTTGCCGCGCTCGAAGACCTGCGTGCCGAGTTCCTCCTCGAGTTTCTGGATCGCCACCGACAGCGCCGGCTGGCTCACGAAACACCTCTGCGCGGCGCGTCCGAAGTTACGCTCCTGGGCGACCGCGACGAGATAGCGAAGCTCGTTGAGCGTCATGGTGCGGCGACGGCGAGTTGCGCCGCAGCCCCCTACTTCGCGCGGGTGGCGAGGAAGCGGGCGAAGTCGGCGCCCGTCTCGGGGTGCTTCAGCCCCAGCTCCACGGTGGCCTCGAGATAGCCCTGCTTGCGCCCGCAGTCGTAGCGGCGCCCGTCGAACCGGTACGCGACGACGCGTTCCCTGGTCATCAGCCGCGCGATGCCGTCGGTGAGCTGGATCTCGCCGCCCGCCCCGGTGTCGATCGCGCGCAGATGCTCGAAAATCGCCGGGGTCAGCACGTAGCGTCCGACCACCGCCAGGGTGGACGAGGTGCTGCCCGGTTTGGGCTTCTCGACGATCTTGGCGATCGTGGCCACCCGCTCCCCAGGCCGCATTTCGCGTGTCTCGACGATGCCGAAGCTGCCGACGTCGTCGGCGGGGACGTCCATCACGCCGATCGTCGAGACGTTCTCGCGCCGCGCGACGTCGACCATCTGCTGCATCACCGGCGTTTCGGCATCGATGAGGTCGTCGGCCAGGATCACGGCGAACGGTTCGTCGCCCACCACCGGCGCGGCGCAGAGCACGGCGTGCCCGAGTCCCAGCGCTTCCGCCTGACGGATGTAGATGCAGTTGATTCCCGGCGGCGTCGCCTCGCGGACCTGCTCGAGCAGCGCCGTCTTGTTGCGCAGCGCGAGCTCGGTCTCGAGCTCGTAGGCCTTGTCGAAGTGATCCTCGATCGCCCGCTTGTTGCGACCGGTGATGAAGATCATCTCGGTGATGCCGGCGGCGGCAGCCTCCTCGACCGCGTACTGGATGAGTGGCTTGTCGACGACGGGCAGCATCTCCTTCGGACTCGCCTTGGTGGCGGGAAGGAAGCGGCTGCCGAGGCCGGCGACGGGAAATACGGCTTTGGTGATCTTCTTCATGCCTGCTCACGATCCTTGCATTCGGTGCCGCTCGACGCGGGCTGGTGGCGCATGGTCGACGTTTACGCGAGGTCGAGAGGTCGAGCGACGAGCTCGCGCAATCCCGCTTCATCGAGGACGGCGACCCCGAGCGCCTGCGCCTTGACGAGCTTGCTGCCGGGGTCAGCGCCGGCGACCACGTAGCTCGTCTTCTTCGATACGGTGCCTGCCACCTTGCCGCCGGCCTCCTCGATGAGCGCCTTCGCCTCGTCCCGCGACAGCGTGGGCAGCGTGCCGGTCAGGACGAGCGTGAGGTCGTCGAGCGCGCCTGGCGGCGCGCGGTGCGGCGCACTCTCCTCCCAGTGCACGCCGGCCGCGCGCAGTTGCTCGACACCTTCGCGATTGTGTGGCTCGGCGAAGAAGCGCGCAATCGACGCGGCGAGCACCGGGCCCACATCGGCCACGGCGAAGAGGTCGTCCTCGGTCGCCGCCATGAGGGCGTCGAGCGTGCCGAAGTGTCGTGCCAGGTCGCGCGCCGTCGCCTCTCCGACGTGGCGGATGCCGAGCGCGTAGATGAAGCGTTCGAGGGTGGTCGACTTGCTCCTCTCGATCGCCGCCACGACGTTGCCGGCGCTCTTGTCGGCCATCCGTTCGAGGGCGGCGAGTTGCGCGAGGCCGAGCCGGTACAGGTCGGCGGGGGTGCGCACGATGCCGCCGTCGACGAGCTGCTCGACGAGCCGGTCGCCCAGGCCTTCGATGTCGAGCGCACGGCGGCTGCCGAAATGGAGCAGCGCCTGCTTGCGCTGCGCCGGGCAGACGAGACCGCCGGTGCAGCGGGCGATGACCTCACCCGGCAGCCGCACCACGGCCGAGCCGCACTCGGGGCAGGTCGCCGGCATGACGAAGCGGCGCGCGTCGGGCGGACGCCGTTCCGGCAACGCGCGCACCACCTGCGGGATCACGTCGCCGGCACGCCGCACGATCACGGTGTCACCGATACGCAGGTCGCGGCGCGCGATCTCGTCCTCGTTGTGCAGCGTCACGTTGGTGATGGTGGTGCCGCCGACGAAGACCGGCTCGAGCCGCGCCACCGGCGTCAGCGCCCCGGTGCGGCCGACCTGGACGTCGATGGCGAGGAGCCTGGTCGGCATCTCCTCGGGAGGAAACTTGTGGGCCAGGGCCCAGCGCGGTTCGCGCGTGCGATAACCGAGCTCGCTCTGGATCGCGAGGTCATCGACCTTGTAGACGACGCCATCGATGTCGAACGGGAGATCGTGGCGGCGCGCTTCGACTGCGGCATAGAACTGCGCGAGCCCCGTCGTGCCGTAAACGATGCGCCAGTCGTGGTTGACCGGCAGGCCGAGGGCCGCCAGCGCCTCGAGGAGCGCGCCTTGCGTCGCCGGCAGCGCGAAGCCTTCGCTCTCGCCCACGCCATACGCGAAGAAGTGCAACGGACGCTGCGCGGTGATCGCCGGGTCGAGTTGGCGCACGGCGCCGGCGGCGGTGTTGCGTGGATTGATGAAGAGCCGGGCGCCGGCGGCCGCCTGTCGCTCGTTCAGCGCCGCGAAATCGGCGCGTGTCATGTAGATCTCTCCGCGCACTTCGAGCACGGGCGGCGGCGTGCCGCGCAGGCGGCCCGGAACCGCTGGAATCGTCCGCACGTTGGCGGTCACGTCCTCGCCCGTCGCGCCATCCCCGCGGGTGGCGGCAACGGTGAGCGCCCCATTCACGTAACGCAGGCTCATCGCGAGGCCGTCGAACTTGAGTTCCGCGCAGTAAGCGACCGGCGCTGCCTCGCTGCCAAGCTTCAGTTCGCGGCGAATCCGGGCGTCGAATTCGGCGGCGGCGTCCGCCGTGGTGTCGGCTGCCGTCTGGATCGACAGCATCGGCACCGCGTGCACGACCGGTGCGAACGGCGCGGCTCGCTTCCCGCCGACGCGCTGCGTCGGCGAGTCCGGGGTGCGCAACGCCGGGAATTCGGCTTCCAGCGTTTCGAGCTCGCGAAAGAGCGTGTCGTATTCGGCGTCGGTGAGCGCGGGCGCGTCGGCACCGTAATAGCATTCGTTGGCTTCGACGATCTGCGCGCGCAGGTCCAGCGCGCGCCGCTGGGCCCGGGCCGGAACGGTGCCCATCGCGCGGCGCCCCTACGCGCCAAAGAGCGCCAGCGCGCGTGCGCTCCCGGGCTCGATGCCGCTCTGGCGCAGCGCGGCGACGGCGGCATCGACCTGGCCGCGGATCGCCGCCAGCGCGCTGTCATCGAGCGGCCGTCGGTTGTCGTCGACGAGCTCCGCGCCGAGCGTGGCCGCGACCCGCTTGGCGGCGAGTTTCATCTGGTCGAAGGCGCGCGGTGGATCGGTCACCCGCGGGACGTCGAGTACCAGGACCACGCCGTGCGTCGCCAGGCCGCGCAATGTTTCGGCGGTGAAGGGCTCGTTGCGCAGGTTCTGCAGCGAGCACACGACCGCGCCGGTGTCCTCGTTGGTCCATTCGAACCGGCCGTCGGCGGCCAGATGGAAGCCGGCAGCCTCGGCGACGCCGCGCAGCTTGGTCCCCGACAACCCCGCCGCGGCGCCACTCAGGATGGTGAGTCCGACCTGCACATCGACGTCGGCGCACAGGCGATCGAGCGCTTCCGCGCGCTCGGCTTCCGCGGCGACGTCGGGGACCGACATCGCCGCGGGCAGGTGCGGTGCGAGCTCGTTCATCACGCGCACGAACGAGTCGAGTTGCGCCCGACTCGTCGCGCCATTGCGATCGGCGAGCAGCAGGCACGCGACGAGCTCCACGAACTCGCCGCGCGTATCCGCGGTCAGCGCCTGCCAGCTCGCGTTCGGCTCGCTACGCCCGAACCAGCGCAACCGCTTGCCAAGACGTGCGTGCAATCCGGCCGCCACCGTGCCGACGCCGACGGCCTGCGCCGGCTGGAGGGTGACGATGCACTCGATCTCGGGATCGGGCTTGCGCAGTGCCGCCGCGTCGCCGGGGACGCCGCGTGGCGTGGCGGGTGCGGCGGTCGTCGCGGCGTCACTCGCCGGCGACGGGCCGTCGTGCTCGATGACGTCCTGCGGCAAGTCGAAGCGATCGGGACCTTCGGTCGATGGCGACGTGCGGCTGGTCGCGGTTGCATCCTTGCGGGTGCCGGCCAGCGCATCGCCCACCCGCAGCGTCGGCTCGACACGCTGTCCGGCCGCCACTGCCGCGGCCGCGGTCGGTCGCGGGAGCGAGGCGCGCCGTCGCGCGGCGCGCAGCGTCCACCAGTTGTAAACGATGACTGCGGCGACGAGCAGGATGCCCGCCGCGATGAGCGCCAGTTGGAGCGGGCTCACCGGCAGCGTCATTTATGGCGCATTCCTTCGCATAGGCCGCGAGTATAGCGCGAAGAACCTCGCGAACCTGCGGTGCACGGCTCACGCCGCCGCGAGGCTCAGCGCTTCGGCGATGTCCACGGCGACGACGCGCGACGCACCCGGCTCCGCCATGGTGATCCCGACGAGCTGGTGCGCCATCTCCATCGTGATCTTGTTGTGCGAGATGAAGAGGAACTGCGTCGTTTGCGACATCTCTTTCACCATCGCGCAGAAGCGATCGGTATTGGGATCGTCGAGCGGCGCGTCGACCTCGTCGAGGAGACAAAAGGGAGCCGGATTGAGCTGGAACAGCGCGAACACGAGCGCGATCGCCGTCAACGCCTTCTCGCCCCCGGACAGCAGATGGATCGACGTGTTGCGCTTGCCGGGAGGCTGCGCCACGACCTGCACGCCGGAATCGAGTATCTCTTCGCCGGTCAGGACGAGGCGCGCCGTACCGCCACCGAAGAGCGTCGGAAAATTGCGGCTGAAGTTGTCGTTGACCGTGGCGAACGTCTGCGCGAGCAGCTCGCGCGATTCCCGATCGATCTGCCGGATCGCGGTCGCCAGCGTGTCCATCGCCTCGGTCAGGTCGGCCGCCTGGCGATCGAGGTAGTCCTTGCGCTGGTGCGCCTGGGTGAGTTCGTCGAGGGCGGCCAGGTTGACGGCTCCGAGCTCCGCGATCGCGCCGTTCAGGCGCTCGATTTCGGACGGCAGCGTGCGTGGACTCCCCCACGTCTTCAGTGCCTCGGGCAGCGCCCCGAGATCGGCGTGCGCCTCGGCGAGCTGCTCGCCGAACTGTGCCTCGGCCAACGTGGCCGCCTGCTCCTTCAACTGCATGTCCTGGATGCGCGCACGCGCCGGCTCGAGCCGCTGGTCGGCGGCGAGGCGTAGCTCCTCGGTGCTGCGCAACTGACCAGCGAGCGACTCCAGGCGGTCGCGGGCCGCGGCAAGCGACGCTTCGGCATCCGCGCGCCGCGTGAGCTCCGCGGTGAGGCTTGCTTCGACCGGCGTCCAGTCGATGGCCGCGCGTTCGCTCGACAACTGCGCGAGGAGCGTGGTTTGCTGCTCGCGCTGGCGACCGAGATCGACCTGGCGCCGGTCGAGTTCGGTCAGGCGATCGCGGCACCGGTGCTGCGCGAAGCTCGCCGCCTGCACGGCGCGTTCGGCCTCACGCAGCCGCTCGCGACCCCTGGCGAGCGCCACCTCGGCTTCGTTGCGCGCGGCGCGCGCATGCTCGCGTCGGCCGTGCTCGTCGTGCAGGCGCGACTGCAGGTCGGCGATCTCGCCGTCGATGCTGCGCAGCTGCGCTTCAGCTTCGGTGTTGCGGCGGGCGAGCTCGTCGAGGTCTTGCGTGAGCTCGGTGCGGCGCCGATCGGCCGCCGCAGCGGCCTGGCGCAGCTGCAGGATCTCGAGCTCGAGGTCGTGGACGCGTCGCTGCTGCGAGGCGACCGCCAGGTTCTCCGCGCGATTGTCGTGCTGGGCCGCCGCGAGCTCCGCCGCGACGTCATCGCGCAGCGTGCGTGCTTCTTCCGCCAACACCCGGGCCCCGCTCAACGCACCGCCGAGCTCGTCGAGCTCGCGCTCGCGGGCGAGCACGCCGTGCAACTCGTGATCCGGGGCGAAGAAGGCCACCGCCTGGGCGGTGACGAGATGGCCGGTCGGGGTGACGAAGGCCTCGCCCACCCCGAGCGCGCTGCGCTCGGCGAGGGCGGCCGCGAGGTCGGGCCGGCAGCGGATGCCGGCCAGCCCATCGGCGATGATGCGGGCGATGCCCGGACGCTTGTGGCGAACCTTCGCCAGCAGCGCATCGGCGAGCACCGGCAGCGGGTCCCCGTCGACACCCGGCGCATAGGCGGCGATGCGTCGCGGCATCGTCGCGCCGTCGGCGGTCCAGGCGGTCACGCCGTCCAGGTGCGATAGCTCGACCGCCGAGAGCCGCTCGCGCAGCACCGCTTCGAGCGCGTCTTCCCAGCCGGGCTCGATGTCGAGCGCCTGGTACAGGCGACGCGCGTGGCTCAACTCGTGATCGGCGAGCCAGCCGTCGATGTCACTGCCGCGCCCGATCTTCGCCTGCAACGCCGCCAGCGCCTTCTCGCGCGCGGTGAGGTCGGCGAGCGTGCGGCTTGCCTGCTCCCAGGCGTCGGCGGTGGCGCGCTGGCGACCCTGGAGCATCTCCACCCGCGTGGCGAGGGCGGCGAGCGCGTCCTGCCTGCCGGCGAGGTCCGCGGTTTCCTGCGCGAGTTGCTCCTCGATGTCACGGATGAGTTCGGTCGCCGGAGCGGCAATTCCGGCGAGATCCTTGTCGAGACGCGCGCGCCGCTCGGCGAAACCGCGCAAGGCCGCGGCGCCGCTCTCGCGACGGGTCTCCGCGACGCGCAGCTGCTGCTCGGCCTGCGCGATCGTCTGCTGCTGCGCGGCGAGCGCCTTGTCCGCCTCGCTGACTTGCGCGGTCAGCGGCGGCATGGCCTCCTTGGCCGTCGCTTCGGCGTCGATCGCGGACGTGCTGGCGTCGTCGGCGGCCGCGAGCGCGGCCTCGGCTTGCTCGCGTTCGGTGGCAACTGTACCGACCAGGCCGGCGAGCGCGGCGAGCGCTTCGTCGATGCGGGCCACCTGGACCTCGATGCGCTGCTGCGAATCGCGGGCGAAGGCGAGCTGCTGCTCGAGCCGCGACACCTCGGCGTTGGCGGCGTAGAACGCGCCCTGCTTGTCGTGCAGATCGTCACCGGCGGCGAAGTGATCGCTGCGCAGCGCTTCGAGCCGCGCCTCGGCGGCATGGATATCGGCACGGATCGCCTCGACCGCGGTGGTCAGCGTGACGATCTCCGCCGCACACTTCTCGCGCGCGCGCACCGCGTCCTGTTGCCGGGCGAACCACGACAGTTGCTGCGCCTGCGTGAGCCGTGCGCTGAGCTCGCGGTACTGGCTCGCCACCTGCGCCTGCTGTTCGAGCCGCTCGAGTTGGCCCGCGAGCTCGGTGCGAATATCCTCGACACGGGCGAGATTGTCCCGGGTGTCGGCGAGACGCCCCTCGGTCTCCTTGCGCCGCTCCTTGTACTTCGATACCCCGGCCGCCTCTTCGAGGAAGATGCGCAGCTCCTCGGGCTTGGCCTCGATCACCCGCGAGATCATGCCCTGCTCGATGATCGCGTACGCGCGCGGGCCCAAGCCCGTTCCCAGGAAGAGGTCGTGGATGTCGCGCCGGCGCACCGGAATGTTGTTGATGTAGTACGTCGAGTCACCGTCACGGGTGAGGACGCGCTTGAGCGCGATCTCGCTGTACTGGCCCCATTGGCCGCCGATGCGCCCCAGGCTGTTGTCGAAGTGCAGCTCGACGGAGGCGCGTCCCACTGGTTTGCGCTCGCCGGCGCCGCTGAAGATCACGTCCTGCATCGACTCGCCGCGCAGCGCCGACGCCTTCGACTCTCCCAGCACCCAGCGCACGGCATCGATCACGTTCGACTTGCCGCAACCGTTCGGCCCCACGATGCCGACGAGTTGGCCGGGCGTGGCGATCGAGGTGGGGTCGACGAACGACTTGAAGCCGGCGAGCTTGATCTGCGTGAGGCGCAAGGTGGCGATCCGTGAAAGACGAACGCGAAGACGCACCGGCGGCGCGCTTCGCGCAATGCGAGATTATAGTCGAACGCGCGCCCTCACCGGCTGCGCGGGAGCGCGCACCGGAGGCCGCACGATGCACGATCCGCGGCGCGACGGCCACGAGCGCGCGGCCCGGCGCGCTCGTGGGTGGCGCCAGCGTGCGTCACTTCGCCGCCGGCACCGTGCAGCCGGCGATCGGCTCGACGAAATCGACCACCGGCTTCCAGTTGGGCGAGATGGTGTTCTCGAACTGGGCATTGAGGTAATAGCGCTTGCACGGCTCGACGTTGAGGTTCAGGACCTCGAGCCGCGGCCCTCCCGGCCAGCCGGGCGCGTTGGCCTGCAGGACGATGCGGCGCTCGCCAGGCACCACGCGCACGAGATTGGGATCGGTGAACGCCCCCTGATCGTCGACCATGTTGATCATCGCCGGCCGCCGGTTGACGATCGTCATGTTGTAGCGCTGCCCGGTCAGTTCGCTCCAGGTCGGCCCCCAGGTCTGGCATCCCGGCAGCGCGGCAGCGCTTGCCAGTGCCGGTATCAGCAGCCATTTTGTCTTGCGCATGTTCGAATACTCCCTTGCAGTGGCCAGCGGATCGCGTCAGCGCGATGCAGCGAGCGGCAGCGCCGCCTCGGCAAGGGCGGCAAGGTAGCCGGCACCCAGCGGAATCACCGCATCGTTGAAATCGTAGGTGCTGTTGTGCAGGAAGCAGCCGCCTTCCGCCCCGCCCTGCCCCAGGCGCGCGAACGCCCCCGGCTTCGCCTGCAGCATGAACGAGAAGTCCTCCGCACCCATCGACGGCTCGAGGTTGCGAATGACGTTCTCCGGGCCGACGAGTGCTTCGGCAACGTCGCCCGCGAAGATCGCCTCGCGCTGGTGATTGATCGTCGCCGGGTAGACGCGCTCGTAGCGCAGCGTGGCGCGCGCGCCGAACGCCGCCGCGATCGAGTGGACGAGTTCGGCCAGGCGCTGTTCGATCATGTCCTGCGTCGCCGGCCGGAAGGTGCGCACGGTGCCGACCAGCCGCGCGTGCGAGGGAATCACGCTCATCGCCCCAGGGTGGCCCGCCTGCATCGCGCACAGGCTCACCACCGCGGTATCGATCGGGCTCACGTTGCGGCTCACCACCGATTGCGCCGCGGTGATGATGTGTCCGGCCACCAGCACCGGATCGATCGCGGCATGCGGATGCGCGCCGTGACCGCCCTTGCCGTCGATGGTGATCTCGATGCGATCGGCGGCGGCCATCGCGGGACCCGGCGTGATGCCGATGCGGCCGGGTTCGAGGCCCGGCCAGTTGTGCAGCGCGTAGACGGCATCGGCGGGGAAGCGTTCGAAGAGGCCGTCGGTGATCATCGCCTTGGCCCCCGCGTAGCCTTCCTCGCCGGGCTGGAAGATGCAGTAGACGGTGCCGGCGAAGCGGCGCGTTTCGTGGAGGTAGCGGGCCGCCGCCAGCAGCATCGTCGTGTGCCCGTCGTGGCCGCAGCCGTGCATGCGGCCCTCGTAGCGCGACTTGTACGCGAACGCGTTCTCCTCGTGCATCGGCAGCGCGTCCATGTCGCCGCGCAGGCCGACGCTGCGCACGCCGGCGGCTCCGTCCGCGCCGTGGCGGCCATGGATGACCGCCACGACCCCGGTCTTGCCGATGCCGCTGTGGTGCTCGATGCCGAGCGCCGTCAGGTGCTCCTGCACCACTCCCGCCGTTCGCTCCTCCTCGAAGCCGAGTTCGGGATGCGCGTGCAGGTCGCGCCTGATCGCGGTGAACTCGTCGTGCCAGCGGGCGATGTAGGTGGGTGGAGTCACGGCGTTCGGGCGGGCGGGAACCGCGCTCACTCCTTGATGTCGACGCCGTAGAACGTGTGGCGCCCGAACGGCGAGAGCTTGAAGTCGATCACTTCCTTGCGCACCGGCTTGATCTGCACCGCGTGCGCGATGGTGAACCACGGCGCCTGCTCCTTGAAGATCACCTGCGCCTTCTCATAGATCGGCGTGCGCGCCGCCTGGCCGCTGGTGGTCCGGCCCTTCTGGATCAGCTCCTCGTACGGCGCATAGCAGAACTTGGCGACGTTGCTGCCGTTGCTCTTGGCCGAGTCGCAGCCCAGGAGGTTGCCGAGGAAGTTGTCGGGGTCGCCGTTGTCGCCGGTCCAGCCGAGCATCCCCATCTGGTGCTCGCCCGCCTGCATCCGCTTGCGGTACTCGCCCCACTCGAAGCTCTTGATCTCGGCCTTGATGCCGACCTTGGCGAGATCCGCCTGCATCAGCTCGGCGATGCGCTTCGCATTCGGGTTGTACGGGCGCTGTACCGGCATCGCCCACAGATCGGTCTCGAAGCCGTTGGGGTAGCCCGCTTCGGCGAGGAGCTTCTTGGCGGCGGCCGGATCGTACGGATCGTCCTTGATCGCATCGTTGTACGACCATTGCGTCGGCGGGATCGGATTCTTGGCGGCGACCCCGGTGCTCAGATACACGCCGTCGATGATGGCCTTCTTGTTGATGGCCATGTTCACCGCCTTGCGCACGCGCACGTCGTCGAACGGCTTCTTCGTGGTGTTGTACGCGAGGTAGCCGATGTTGAGCCCCGGCTGCTCCAGCACGTTGACGTTGGGGTCCTTGCGGATCGCGTCGAGGTCGGCGGGATTGGGGTACGGCATCACGTGGCACTCGCCCTTCTGGAGTTTCGCCCAGCGCACCGAGGCGTCGGGGGTGATCGCGAACACCAGGTCGTCGATCTTCGCCTTGCCGCCCCAGAACTGCGGGAACGCCTTGTAGCGCACGATCGCATCCTTCTGATACTGAACGAGGTAGAACGGGCCGGTGCCGATCGGCTCCTGGTCGATCTTCTCCGGCGTGCCGGCCTTGAGCATCGCGTCGGCGTATTCCTTCGATTGCACGCCGGCATACTCCATCGCGAGGTTGGACAGGAACGGCGCTTCCGGGCGGTTGAGCGTGATGCGTACCGTCGAGGCGTCGACCTTCTCGATCGACTTGATGAGCTTGCCCATGCCCATGTCGTTGTAATACGAGTGGTTCGAACTCGTCACCTTGAAGTACGGGTTGTCTTCCTTCCCCTGGCGCTCGAGCATGAAGATGATGTCGTCGGCATTCATGTCGCGCGTCGGCTTCCACGCGCGGTGGTTGTGCCACTTGACGCCCTTGCGCAGCTTGAACGTGTAGACCGTGCCGTCGGGAGAAATATCCCAGCTCTCGGCGAGCCCGGGGACGACCTTGGTCGTCCCGCGCTCGAAGTCGACCAGCCGGCCGTAGATCTGGCTGTTGGCATCGAAGGAAGTGCCGGTGGTGTTGACGCCCGGGTAGAAGTTCTCGGGGCTGCCCTCGGAGCAGTACACGAGGGTTTTCGCTCCGGCGCCGGTGCTGGCAAAGGCGATCAGCGCGACGGCGATCAGGCTACGGCGGAACACGGCAGGGGTCGGCGAACGACGGATCTTCATGCAAGACTCCCGATAGAAAACTGTGCAACGTTGGGGCCGTCCCGGCGTCCACCGCAGCCGTCGCTCGCACGGTGCGCAACGGAGCGGCTGACGCGTGCGCGGGTGAGCGGGCAAGCCACCCGCCGGCGGCCGAAGGCGCGATTATCCGCTCGAATCGAGGAAATTTTCCGCCAGGTGACAGGCGACCTCGCGCCCGGCGACCGGCCGCGGCGCCGGGCGTTCGGCACGGCAGCGGCCGATGGCGTGCGGGCAGCGCGTCGAGAACACGCACCCCGCCGGCGGCATGAGCGGCGACGGCAACTCGCCCGCGAGCACGATCCGCTCTCGCCGCGGGCCGTCGAGGGTCGGCGTGGCGGCGAGGAGCGCCCGAGTGTACGGGTGCAGGGGTTGGCCGAAGATCGCCTGCTTGGGGCCCTGCTCCATGGCCAACCCCAGGTACATCACCAGCACGTCGTGGGCGAGATAGCGCACCACCGCGAGGTCGTGCGAGATGAAGAGATAGGCCACCTCGAGGTCGTGCTGGAGATCGGCGAGGAGGTTCAGAACCTGCGCCTGCACCGAGACGTCGAGTGCCGATACCGGCTCGTCGGCGACGACCAGCGCCGGCTCGACCATGAGCGCGCGGGCGATGGCGATCCGCTGCCGCTGGCCGCCGGAGAACATGTGCGGATAGCGACCGTAGTGCTCCGGGCGCAGCCCGACCTTGGCGAGCATGGCGCGGGCCCGCGCGCTGCGCGCCGCCGGATCGAGGGCGGTATTGATGGCGAGCGGGGCTTCGAGGATGGCGCCGATCTTCTGGCGCGGATTGAGCGATCCGTAGGGGTTCTGGAACACCATCTGCACCGACTTGCGCAGCGCGCGCTGCTGCGCCGGCGTGGCGCGGGTGGCGTCGACGCCGCCGAGGTCGAGGGCGCCCCCCGTGGGCAGTTCCAGGAGCGCCACCACCCGGCCGAGCGTCGACTTGCCGCAGCCCGACTCGCCGACGACGGCGAGCGTGCGTCCCGCGGCGAGCGCGAACGAGATGCCACCGACCGCGTGCAACCGTGCCGGCGGCGCGAAGACGCCGCGGCGGACCGCGTAGGAGCGACGCAGCTCGTGCGCCGTCGCCACCGCCTGCCGCCGACCGGGGCCGGCCGCCCGCGCGGCAGGTGCGGCGACGGTCACGGCCGCGCCTCCTGCGCGGCGCCGTCGGCGGCGCGTGCGGCATCGCGGTCGGCGCGCGACAGCGGATAGTGGCAGCGTACGGCGCCGTCCTCCCACGCGTCGAGCGGCGGCCGCACGGTGCAATGCGCCGTGGCATCGCGGCAGCGCGGTGCGAAAAGGCAGCCCTGTGGACGGTCGTGGGGCCCGGGGACGAGCCCGGGAATCGTCGCGAGGCGCCCGCCGGTCACGTGTCGCTCGGGCATCGCCGCCAGCAGCGCCGCGGTGTAAGGGTGCTGCGGCTTCGCAAACAGGGTGGACGCGCTGCGCTCCTCCATGACCTGCCCGGCGTACATCACCGCGACCCGATGCGCGATCTGCGCCACCACGCCCATGTTGTGCGTCACCAGCACCAGCGCCATCCCGCGCTCGCGCTGCAGTTGGTGCAGAAGGTCGAGGATCTGCGCCTGGATCGTGACGTCGAGCGCGGTGGTCGGCTCGTCGGCGATGAGGAGCCGCGGATTGCCGGCGATCGCCATCGCGATCATCACCCGCTGGTTCATGCCGCCGGAGAGCTGGTGCGGAAAATCGCGCAACCGGGCTTCCGCCGCCGGAATGCCCACCTGCTCCAGGAGCTCGATCGCGCGGCGTCGCGCCCCGCGGCGATCGAGGTGGAGGTGCAGGCGCAGCGTCTCGACGAGCTGGAAGCCGATCGTGAAGCAGGGGTTGAGGCTCGTCGTCGGCTCCTGGAAGATCATCGCTACCTCGCGTCCGATGACCGTCCGGCGCGCCCGCGCGGAGGCGTGCAGCAGATCGTGGCTGGCAAAGCGCAAGCGCGTCGCGCGCACCCGCCCGGGGTACGCCACGAGCCCCATGAGCGCCAGCATGGTGACGCTCTTGCCCGACCCCGACTCGCCGACGATGCCCAGGACCTCGCCTTCGTCGAGCGTGAAGCTCGCGCCTTCGACGGCGTGCAGGGTGCCCGCCTGCGTGGGGAAGTCGACGTGCAGGTCCTCGATCTCGAGCAGCGGCATGATGGCGTCGCGTCTCGCGTCAGCGCTTGAGCTTGGGGTCGAGCGCATCGCGCAGGCCGTCGCCCAGGATGTTGAAGGCGAGCACCGTGCCCAGGATCATGAGACCGGGAAAGGTGACCACCCACCACGCGCGCAGGACGAATTCTCGGGCGTCGGCGAGCATCGTGCCCCACTCGGGCGAAGGCGGCTGCGCTCCCAGACCGAGGAAGCCCAGCGCGGCGGCGTCGAGGATCGCCGTGGAAAAGCCGAGCGACGCCTGCACGATGAGCGGCGCGGCACAGTTGGGGAGCACCTCGCGGAACATGAGGCGGGCACGCGTGGCGCCGCCCGCGCGCGCCGCCGTCACGTAGTCCTTGGCCGTCTCGGTGATGACGGCGGCACGGGTGATGCGCACGTAGTGCGGCAGGACCACCACCGCTACCGCCAGCATCGCATTCATGAGCCCGGGCCCGAGGATCGCCACGATGACGATGGCGAGCAGGAGGCTCGGCAAGGTGAGGATGATGTCCATGAGCCGCATGATCGCGGTGTCGAGCCAGCCCCGGAAGAATCCCGCCACGAGGCCGAGCGCCACGCCGACCATGATGGCGAGCATCACCACCACCACGCCGATCAGCAGCGACAGTCGCGCGCCGTAGGCGAGCCGGGACAGGATGTCGCGGCCGATCGCGTCGGTGCCGAGCGGGTACGCCCAACTCCCTCCGGCCTGCCACGCCGGCGGCTTCAGGAACACCGCATCGTTGGTGAGGTCGGGCGGGTACGGCGCGAGAATCGGCGCGGCGATCGCCACCAGCATGATCGCCACCACGAAGACGAGGCCGGCGACGGCGCCCTTGTTGGCGCTGAAGTAGCCCCAGAACTCGCGCCACGGCGACGGTGGCCTCGCCGCCTCGGCGAGGGACACGGTCAGTAGCGCATCAGCGGGCATGGCGGATCCGCGGGTTGATGATGCCGTAGGTGACGTCGACTGCGAGGTTCACCGCCATCACGATGACGCCCAGGAGCAGCACGCCGCCTTGCAGAACGGGGTAGTCGCGGCGCGAGATCGCCTCGATCATCCACTTGCCGACGCCCGGCCACGAGAAGATCGTCTCGGTGAGGATCGCGCCGGTGAAGAGCACACCCACCTGCAGCCCGATCACGGTCACCACCGGGACGAGCGCGTTGCGCAGCGCGTGCAGCGCGACCACGCGCACGCTCGACAGGCCCTTTGCACGTGCGGTGCGGATGTAGTCCTCGCCCAGCACCTCGAGCATCGCCGAGCGCGTCATGCGAGCGATGATCGCGAGCGGCTGCGTACCGAGCACGATCAGCGGCAGGACGAGGTGCGTGAGCGCGGAGCGAAAAGCGCCCTTCTCGCCCGACAGCCACGCATCGATGGTGAGAAAGCCGGTGACCGGCTCGATGAAATAGCGCACGTCGATGCGGCCGGAGACCGGCGTCCAGCCGAGCTGCACCGAGAAGAGCAGGATCAGGAGGAGCCCCCACCAGAAGATCGGCATCGAGTAGCCGGTGAGCGAGAGCCCCATCACGCCATGGTCGAAGATGGAATTGCGCCGGACCGCCGCGACGATGCCGGCGGGGATGCCGAGCACCAGCGCGAAGACGATGGCGCCGAGCGCCAGTTCCATCGTCGCCGGGAACAGCGCGAAGAATTCGCTCAGCACGGGCACCTGCGTGATCATCGACTTGCCGAGGTCGCCGTGCAGCACGCGGCCGATGTAGATCGCGTATTGGACGAATACCGGCCGGTCGAGGCCGTATTCCTGCAGGAGCTTCGCGTGGCGCGCGGGATCGATGCCGCGCTCACCGGCCATGGTCTCGATCGGGTCCCCCGGGACGAGGCGGATGAGAAAGAACGCGACCAGCGTCATGCCGATGAACGTCGGTACGACGAGGCCCACCCGGGTGAGGAGAAAGCGCAGCATCGGCCGATCGGCGAGATCAGACGGGCGGCGCGGCCCGGGTGCGCGCCGTCCGCGTCGCGTACAGGCAGATTCCGGCGGCCACCGACACGTTGAGACTCTCGACCGCGCCGATGAGCGGAATGCCGACGATGCGGTCGCACGACTCGCGGGTGAGTCGCCGCAAGCCGCCGCCCTCGGCGCCCAGCACCCAGGCGACGCCGCCCGTAAGGTCGGCATCGGGCAGCGCCTCGCCGCCGGCGTCGGCACCCAGCACCCAGATGTCACGCGCCTTGAGGTCGCGCAGCGTCCGCGCGAGATTGGTGACGACGACCACCGGCACCGTGTCCACGGCCCCCGATGCCGCCTTTGCCACCGTCGCGTTGACGCCGACCGCCCGATCCTTGGGCACGATCACCGCCTGCGCGCCGAAGGCATCGGCGCAGCGCAGGCAGGCCCCCAGATTGTGCGGGTCGGTGACGCCGTCGAGGATGAGCAGCAGCGGCGGCTCGGGCAGCCCATCGAGCACGTCGTCGAGCGTCACGTGCGGCAGCGCGTCGTCGACGATCGCCACCGCCCCCTGATGTCGCCCGTGCCCGGCCAGCGCATCGAGGCGAGCCGCTTCCACCGGATGGATCGCCACCCCCGCTGCCTCCGCGCGTGCCGCGAGTTCACGCGCCCGGGGATCCTGGCGGCCCGACTGCAGGTACACGGCGTGGACCGCCTCCGGCCGCTGGCGCAGGCGCGCCGTCACGGCGTGGAATCCGTAGAGTGCTCGGGTTGCGGGTGGCGTGCGCAAAGGCAGATGGCGAGGGGTGAGCCGATCGGTGCGACGGCGGGCGCATGCGCTCCGCACGGTCGCTATGCTAGTGTACCGCCGCCCACGGCACGAGACCCTCCCCGCTCGACGCGGCGCCGCTTGCACGCATGATCACCGAAGACATCGCCAATTTCCTGACCGCGCTGCTCCTCGTCGTCGGCGGTCTGCTGCCGATCGTCAACCCGGTCGGCAGCGCACCCATGTTCCTGGCGATGACCCGCGGCGCGGACCTCGCCACGCGGCAAATCCTCGCGCTGAAGATCGCGATCAACACGTTCGTGCTGATCATGGGGTCGCTCGTCTTCGGTGCCTTCGTGCTCAAGGTATTCGGCCTGTCGGTTCCGGTGGTGCAGGTCGCCGGCGGCGCGGTGCTCTGCGCGCTGGGCTGGAATCTGCTCAACCAGGAGGACACCCCGCCGCCAAGCACCGCCGTGGCGGTCGATACCCACCGCGTGTTCATGCGCGCGTTCTATCCGCTGACGTTGCCGCTCACCGTGGATCCCGGAGCGATCTCGGTGGCGATCACCATCGGCGCCAATCATGCGCACGGGGTACAGCGCGTGATCATCGGATTCCTCGCCGGCGTCACGGGCACCTTGATCATCTCGCTGTCGGTGTGGTTCGCCTATCGCTATGCGCAGCAGGTCGCCCGCTGGCTCGGTCACGAGCGGCTCATGATCGTGTTACGGCTGTCCGCCTTCATCGTGCTGTGCATCGGCGTGCAGATCACCTGGAACGGGGTGCGGGCGCTGACCAGCGAGCTGATCGCGACGTTGCCCGAGCACGCGGTCGCGGCCGATCCTGCCGGCGCGTCGCCCGGCCCGAACCCGCCGTCGGGCGGCCGACCCGGCGGGGCTGCGGCGGGCGCGAAGGGCCCATGATCGACGACACCGTGCGCGGGATCCTGCAAGGCGCGCTGCTCGCCTTCGCGGCGCTCTTTCCCGTCGTCAATCCGCTCGGGATCGCGCCCGTGTTCCTCACGCTGACCCAGAGCCTGACCAGCACCGAGCGCAAGCTCCTCGCCGGGAAGGTCGCCGCCAACGGATTCGCGCTCCTCCTGGGCTCGTTGTTCCTGGGGGACCTCATACTCCAATTCTTCGGAGTCTCGATCCCTGTCGTTCAGGTCGCCGGGGGGCTCATCGTCGCCACCGTGGGCTGGAAACTCCTGCAGGCACCGGACGAAGACCAGGCGCGACGCGATCCGATGGGTTACGCCGTGCTGGAATCCAAGACGCTCTATCCGCTGACGCTGCCCCTCACCGTCGGGCCGGGGTCGATCGCCGTGGCGATCACGATCGGCGCGAACTTTCCGTCGACCCCGCAACCCTTCGTCGCCGATGCGGCAGCGACCGGGATCGGCATGGCGCTGGTGGCGCTGTCGATCTACGCCTGCCTGGGGTACGCGGATGTGGTGGGGCGCAAGCTCGGGCGCCGCGGGCTCGCCGTCGTCATGCGGCTCTCCGCGTTCATCCTGCTGTGCATCGGCGTGCAGATCGTGTGGAACGGAGTCGACGCGCTGTTCGGGATTTCGGCGCGGATCGGGCATCCGTGAGGCTCACGGCTGCTGTACACCCGGATTCCGGGAAGCGCGCGCCGAAGGCGTGCCTTTGCGCGACCGCGGCAGGGCCGCGCGGATCAAGGCCGCTGCATCGGCGGTCGATTCTGCTACAATTGCCGGCTTGCCTTCGTCGTCCGCGACGGACGCTTGGGGGCGAATCTGCAGCACACGTGCCGGTGTAGCTCAGCTGGTAGAGCAGCGCATTCGTAATGCGAAGGTCGGGGGTTCGACTCCCTCTACCGGCACCAT
>JADZAQ010000253.1 GCA_020852555.1 Burkholderiales bacterium | reverse complement strand
TCCCAAGCGGGAATAGCTCAGTTGGTAGAGCGCAACCTTGCCAAGGTTGAGGTCGCGAGTTCGAGACTCGTTTCCCGCTCCAGATCTTCGAAGGGAGAGCGCACGCCGGCTCTCCCTTTTGGTTTACGGCGCTGACCGCACGACTCGCGTGAGCGAACGGCCGGTCGCGTTTCACCCTTGGCGGGGTGGCAGAGTGGTCATGCAGCGGCCTGCAAAGCCGTGTACGCCGGTTCGATTCCGACCCCCGCCTCCATAGATTCTTTCGCTAGCGCGTCCCTCATCCGTTGCGCATGGCTGCCCGTCGCTACCAGGAATCCTCGATCCGCGTCCTCAAGGGATTGGAGCCGGTGCGCGAGCGGCCGGGGATGTACACGCGCACCGCGGACCCGACGCACATCATCGCCGAGGCGATCGACAATGCCGCCGACGAGGCGCTCGCCGGCGTGGCGACGCGCATCGACGTCACCGTGCACGCCGACCACTCGGTGACGGTCGAGGACGACGGCCGCGGCATTCCGGTTGGCCTCCACCCCGTCGAGAAGATCCCTACCGTCGAGCTGGTCTTCACCCGTCTGCACGCCGGCGGAAAGTTCGACAAGCGCGACGGCGAAGGCGCGTACGCGTTCTCGGGTGGTCTGCACGGCGTCGGCGTATCGGTCACCAACGCGCTGTCGCGCCGCCTGGAGGTCGAGGTGAAGCGCGACGGCAAGCTGCAGCGCATCGCCTTTGCCGATGGCGACGTCGCCGAGCCGCTGCGCACGGTCGGCAGCGTGGGACCCAAGGTCACCGGCACCAAGGTGCGCGCGTATCCCGATCCCAGGTACTTCGACGCCCCCGATGTCTCGCTCGCCGAACTCGAGCGCCTGCTGCGCGCCAAGGCGGTGCTGTTGCCGGGCGTCACGGTGACGCTGTACGTGGAGAAGGGCAAGGAGGTGCGCGCGCAGACCTGGTCGTATCCGGACGGCCTGCGCGGATACCTCACCGAACTCGCCGGCAGTGCCGAACCGGTGGCGCCGATCTTTGCCGGCGAGGCCTATCTCGGCAAGCCCAAGGACGGCGACACGTTCGCGGAAGGTGAAGGCGCGGCGTGGGCGATCGGCTGGTACGAGGATGGCGGTGGCGCCGGCGAGAGCTACGTCAATCTCATTCCCACCGCGGCGGGCGGCACGCACGAAGCCGGGATGCGCGCGGCACTCTTCGAGGCGGTAAAGTCGTTCGTCGACCACCACGGGCTGCTGCCGCGCGGGGCACGGCTGCAGACCGAGGACGTGTCGGCACGCACGCACTTCGTCCTGTCGGCGCGCATTCTCGATCCGCAGTTCCAGGGCCAGGTGAAGGAGAAGCTCGCCAGCCGCGATGCGCTGAAGCTCGTCGCGCTGACGATCAAGGATCCGCTCGAGGTGTGGCTCAATGCGAACGTCGAGGTCGGCAAGCGCATCGCCGAACTCGCCATCGCGCAGGCGCAACTGCGCATGAAGTCGGCGCAGAAGATCGAGAAGCGGAAGGGTTCGGGCGTGGCGGTGCTGCCGGGCAAGCTCACCGATTGCGAGTCCGAGGACGTGTCGCGCCGCGAGGTGTTCCTGGTCGAAGGCGACTCCGCGGGTGGTTCTGCGAAGCTCGCCCGCGACAAGCAGTACCAGGCGATCCTGCCGTTGCGGGGGAAGGTGCTCAATACCTTCGAGGTCGACCGCGATCGCCTGTTCGCCAACAACGAGATCCACGACATCGCGGTGGCGATCGGCGTCGATCCGCACGAATCGCCGGCGGCGGCGAACCTCAAGAACCTGCGCTACGGGCGCATCATCATCATGGCCGACGCCGACGTCGACGGCAGCCACATCAAGGTCTTGCTCCTGACGCTCTTCTTCCGCCACTTTCCGGGGCTCATCGCCAACGGCCACATCCAGGTCGCGCACCCGCCGCTCTTCCGCATCGACGTGCCGCCCGCGGGCAAGCGGCCGGCGCGCAAGCTCTACGCGCTCGACGACGACGAACTCGCGACGATCGAAGACCGCCTCGCGAAGGAAGGCGTGAAGTCCGCGTCGTGGTCGGTCGGCCGCTTCAAGGGCCTGGGCGAGATGAATCCCGAGCAGCTGTGGGAAACGACGATGAATCCCGAAACGCGCCGCGTGGCCGCCGTGCGGGTCGCCGCTGGCGAAGTCGACGATACGCATCAGGTCTTCGCCCGGCTGATGGGCAAGACCGAGGCCGCCGCGCGTCGGGAGTGGATGGAGCGCGATGGCAATGCCGTCGCGGTCGACGTCTGACGAAGCGCGCATGGCGACCCGTACCCCACGCCGGCCCGCGCCGCGCCACAAGACGGCGGCGCACGAGGCCGATACGCTGACCGGCGAGCTCTTCGCCGACGACGCGCTGCCACTCGCGCAATTCGCCGAGCGCAGCTACCTCGAATACGCGATGAGCGTGGTGATGGGCCGCGCGCTGCCGCACGTCGCCGACGGGCAGAAGCCGGTGCAACGACGCATCCTCTACGCGATGCACGAGCTCGGCCTGTACGCGCCGACCCGGCACGTCAAATCGGCGCGCGTGGTGGGCGATGTGCTCGGCAAGTATCACCCGCACGGGGACTCGGCCGCGTACGACGCGCTGGTGCGGCAGGCGCAGGATTTCACGCTGCGCTATCCGCTCATCGACGGCCAGGGCAACTTCGGCTCGCGCGACGGCGACAACGCGGCCGCGATGCGCTACACCGAATGCCGGCTGACGCCGATCGCGATGCTGCTGCTCGCCGAGATCGAGCGCGATACCGTCGACTTCGTTGCGAACTACGACGGTGCCTTCACCGAACCCAAGCTCCTCCCCGCCCGCTTGCCGCTGCTGCTCCTGAACGGTGCCTCGGGGATCGGTGTGGGCATGGCGACCGACGTCCCCTCACACAACCTGCGCGAGGTGGCGCAAGCGGCGATCGCGGTGATCCGCAATCCGGAGCTCACCACCGCGCAGTTGCTGGCGATCGTGCCCGGTCCCGACCTGCCGGGCGGCGGCCAGGTCATCTCGGATGCGGAGACGATTCGCGCCGCCTACGAGAGCGGCCGCGGCAGCCTGCGCGTACGCGCCCGCTGGACGGTGGAGGAACTCGCGCGTGGCCAGTGGCGGATCGCCGTCACCGAATTGCCGTTCGGGGTGTCGACGCGCACCGTGCTGGAAGACATCGAGCGCGCGACCAATCCGAAGCCCAAGGAAGGCAAGAAAGCGCCGTCGCAGGAGCAGTTGAACCTCAAGAACCTCCTCCTGTCGGCACTCGATACGGTGCGCGACGAATCCGACAAGAGCGCCCCGGTGCGCATCGTCCTCGAGCCCAAGTCGAGCCGGCAGGCGCCGCAGGAACTCATGAACCTCCTGCTCGCGCACACCCGGCTCGAGGCGAGTCTGCCGATCAATCTCGTCGTGCTCGGCGGCGACGGGCGGCCGCGCCAGAAGTCGCTCAAGGACCTCATCGCCGAGTGGACGACGTTCCGCTTCGAAACGGTGACGCGACGCACCCGGCATCGCCTGGGCGAGGTCGAGCGGCGCATCCACATCCTCGAAGGACGAAGGCTCGCGCTGCTGTCGATCGACGAGGTGATTCGCATCATCCGCCAGGCCGACGACCCCAAGGCGGACCTCATCGCCGCATTCGGACTCTCCGAGGTGCAAGCCGAGGACATTCTCGAGAGTCGCCTGCGCCAACTGGCACGGCTCGAAGGCATCCGCATCGAGGAGGAACTCGCGACCCTCACCGCCGAGCGCGGGACGCTCGCGCAGATCCTCGCCGAACCCAAGGTGCTCGCGCGGACCGTCGTCGCCGAGGTCGAGGCGGACGCGAAGCGCCACGGCGACGCGCGGCGCACGCTCATCGAGGCGGTCGCGCCGGCGAGCGTCGAGCGCACGGTGCCCGACGAACCGATCACCGTGACGCTGTCGCGCCACGGCTGGATCCGCTCGCGCCAGGGGCACGGCCTCGCCGCCGACCAGTTCGGCTACAAGGTGGGCGACGGGCCGCTTGCCGTCCTCGAAACGCGCACCGTGAACTCCATCGTCGTGCTCGATAGCGCCGGTCGCGCCTACACGATCCGCGCCGCGGAGATTCCCGGCGGCCGCGGTGACGGCGTCCCGGTGACGACGCTCATCGATCTGCAAGGCGGCGCCCGGGTGGCGCAGGCGTTCACCGGCGCACCCGAGCAGAAATTCCTGGTGGCGGGCAGCGGCGGTTACGGCTTCGTCGCCACCCTGGGCGACATGATCTCGCGGCTGAAGGCTGGCAAGGCGTTCATGACGCTCACCGACGACGAGATGCCGCTGCTCCCGGTGGCGTTGGCCGCCGGTCTCGACCACGTCGCGGCGCTGTCGTCGAAGGGGCGCCTGCTCGTGTTCGCACTCGCCGAGATGCGCGAGGTGCCACGGGGGCGTGGAGTGATCGTGATGGGGCTCGACCGTGGCGAGACGCTCGCCGCCATCGGCCTCGTCTCGGCGCGGCGGGTGATCCTGCAGGGAACGAACCGCCTCGGGCGGCCGGCGCAACTCGTCGTCGAAGGCGACGAGCTCGCGCACTACGTCCTGCACCGCGCGCGCAAGGGCGCCCTGGCGCCGAAGCGGATCAAGGTGACCGGGTTCGGGCGCGAGTCGTGAGGCGCGGGCAGGCGACGGCGCGAAGAGCCACCGGCCCGACCACGGCCATGGCGACCGGCAAGGAGGTCGTGTGAAGCGGATCTGCATCGTGGGTGCGGGCGCGGTGGGCGGCCTCCTCGGCACGCGGCTCGCGACCAGCGGCCGTGCGCAGGTGACGGCGATCGCCCGCGGCGCGACGCTCGCCGCGCTGCGCGACCACGGCTGGCGCCTGGAGGCGACCGCGGGCTCGCTGCAGGCGCCCGCCCGGGTCACCGACGACCCCGCCGCGCTCGGGCCGCAGGATCTCGTGATCATCGCCGTCAAGGGCCCCGCGCTCGGCGCGGTCGCGCGCGGCATCGCGCCGCTCCTCGGCGCCGACACGATCGTCATGCCGGCGATGAACGGCGTGCCGTGGTGGTTCTGCGACGGCGCCGCCGGCTTCCCGCCCGGCCCGCTCGAAAGCGTCGATCCGGGTGGCGTCGTCGCGCGTGCAATCCCGGTCGGGCAGGTCGTGGGCTGCGTCGTCCATGCGAGTTGCACGACACCGGCGCCGGGTGTGGTGAGGCAGGTGATGGGCAACGGCCTCATCGTCGGCGAGGCGCGCGGCGGGCGCAGCGCGCGTGCACAGGACATCGCCGACCTCCTCCAGCACGCCGGCTTCGCGGTCACGCACTCGGCCGACGTGCGCCGCGACATCTGGTACAAGCTGTGGGGCAACATGACGATGAATCCGGTGAGTGCGCTCACCGGCGCGACCAGTGACCGCATCCTCGACGATCCGCTGGTGCACGATTTCTGTTCCGCGGCGATGCGCGAGGCAGCGGCGATCGGCGCCCGGCTCGGTTGCCCGATCGCCGAAACGCCGGAAGACCGGCAGGCGATCACCGCCCGGCTCGGCGCCTTCAAGACGTCGATGCTGCAGGATGTCGAGGCCGGCCGGGCGATCGAGCTCGATGCGCTCGTCGGCGCCGTCCACGAGATCGGCCGCCGCCTCGAGATGGCGACGCCGTTCATCGACGCGCTGTTCGGGCTCACCCGCCTCTTCGGGCGCGAGCGCGGGCTGTATCCCGACCCGCCGCCGGCGGCGCCGTGCTGAGGGTCGCCGCTACCGCGTGGCGACGATGAACAGCCGGGGAAAAGGCAGCAGCACCGTTCCATCGGGCAGCGCGGGATAGCCCGCCTCGATCGCCTCGCAGTACCGCGCGAGGAATGCCGCACGCTCGCGCGCGTCGAGCGGCGCGAGATAGGGGCGCATCCCCGAGCCCTTGAACCATTCGACGACCGCATCGTGGTTCGGCAGCGGATGGTGATACACCGTGCGCCAGACCTCGACGCTGCCCGCCAGCGGCGCGAGCAAAGCGTAGTAGAACGCCGCCGAGTGGCGGGTGAGCGTGTGCACGTTCGCGACTCTTGCCGCCCACGGTCCCGCCTGCGCCACCTGCCGCAGCGCCACGTGCGCCGGCTCCTGCTCGTTGTCGGGCGTCTGGATCGCGAGCGCGCCCCCGGGGGCGACGTGACCCAGGAGGCGCGGGTACAACGTGGCGTGATCGGGCAACCACTGCAGCGACGCATTGGCGAGGACGACATCGACGGGCGCAGCGGGCTGCCAGCTGGCGATGTCGGCACGGACGAACTCGATCGTCGGCAACCGCTGCCGCGCACTCGCCAGCATGTCGTCGTCGTTGTCGACGCCGACGATCGTCGCTTCCGGATAGCGCGCCGCCAGCACCGCCGTCGAGTTGCCGGGCCCGCAACCCAGATCGACGGCGCGGCGGGCATCCTCGACGGGAATCGCGGCGACGAGATCGCGCGCCGGCCGCGTTCGCTGCGCTTCGAAAGACGTGTATTGCCGTGCTGACCAGCTCATCGTGGGCCCCATGCGGACGCCGCTCCGTACGGCGCGCTCGCCCCGCGAGACAGCGCAGCGCGGCGCACGCATCCACCTGCGTTATCCTCGCACGTCCTGCTCCGCAAAGGCGATCCGCATGCCGACCGCTCGCTCGCGTCTTGCCGCACTCCTGCTCGCGGCACCCTTGCTCGCCACGACCACCGTTGCCGCCGCACTCGACCGGCTGGTATTCGCCACCGACTGGCTCGCCCAGGCCGAGCACGGCGGCTTCTACCAGGCGGTCGCCGAAGGCACCTACGCGAAGCACGGCCTCGACGTCACGATCCGCATGGGTGGCCCACAGGTCAACGGCATGCAACTCCTCGCCGCCGGCCAGTTGGATGTCGCGATGGCCGACGGCCTGCAGGTCCTCTCGGCGGTGGAGAACGGCGTGCCCGTCACCGCCATCGGCGCCACCTTCCAGAAGAATCCGACGGTGATCATCGCGCATCCGGGGGTGCCCGACCTCGCCGCGCTCAAGGGCAAGCCGATCGCCATCGGCGCCGCCGCCAACAACACCTTCTGGCCGTGGCTGAAGGGAACGTTGGGCTTCACCGATGCGCAAAAGCGTCCGTACGGCTTCTCGGTGCAGCCGTTCCTCGCCGATCCCAAGCTGTCGCAGCAGGGCTTTGCCACCTCCGAGCCGTACTCGATCGAGAAGGCGGGCGTGAAGCCCGTCGTCTTCCTGCTGGCCGACCTGGGCTACCCGCCCTACTCCGAGGTGCTCGCCGTGACCAGCGCCACGCTCGCCGGGAAGCGCGACGTCCTCCACCGCTTCCTCCTCGCTTCGGCGGAGGGATGGAAGAGCTATCTCGCCAATCCGGCGCCGGGCAATGCGCTCATCAGGAAGGCCAATCCGCAGATGAGCGACGAGCTCCTGGCCTACGGTGTGCGCAAGATGCGCGAGTACGGCATCGTGGGCGGCGGCGATGCGCTGACCCGCGGCATCATGACGATGAGCGACGATCGCTGGCTCGCCACCGTGCAATTCCTGCAGGCGGCCGGCCTCGCCAAGCCCAACGTCGACTACCGCCGGGCGTGGACCACCGACCTCGTCAAGGACCTGCGCGTCCTGCCTTGAGCGCGGCGCCGGCGATGGAGGCGTCCGCTGCCGTCACGGCCCGCGGCGTCGGCAAGACCTACGACGACGGCACGCAGGCGCTGTCCGCCGTCGATCTCATGGTGGCGCCCGGCGAGTTCGTGGTGCTGCTCGGCCCCTCGGGCTGCGGCAAGACGACGCTGCTGCGCTTGGTCGCCGACCTCGCGCCGCCGTCGCAGGGCAGCCTGCGCTGGTGGGGCGCCGAGCGCCCGCCGCGCGACGCCGCGCATCGTCTGGCGATGGTGTTCCAGTCTCCCACGCTGATGCCGTGGGCGCGCGTGCTGGCCAACGTGCGCTTGCCGCTCGACCTCGCGCACGTGCCGCGCGCCGAAGGCGACGCACGGGCAAGCGAGGCACTCGCCGGCGTGGGCCTCGCCGCTGCCGCGCACAAGCATCCGCACGAGCTCTCGGGGGGGATGCAGATGCGTGTCTCGATCGCCCGTGCGCTCGCGGTGCGGCCGGCGCTGCTGTTGCTCGACGAGCCGTTCGGCGCGCTCGACGAATTCACGCGCCATCGCCTCGACGACGACCTCCTCGCCCTGTGGCGCGAGCGCGCGCTGACCGTTCTCTTCGTGACGCACGGCATCCAGGAGGCGGTCTATCTCGCCACCCGCGTGGTCGTGCTGGCGGCACGTCCGGGACGCATCGTCGCCGACCTGCCGATCGCCTTCGACGCCCCACGGACGCCGGCATTGCGCGGCACGCCCACCTTCGCGGCGTACTGCGCGCGGCTGTCGGCGCTGGTGGCGGACGCCTCCGCCGATGGCAGCGCATGACGGCGCCGACGCGCGATCGCCTGCTCGTCGTGGTGGCCCCCCTCGCCGTCGCCCTCGTCGTGCTGGGCCTGTGGCAGGCGGCCGTCGTCATCGGCGACGTACCGCCGTACATCGTTCCCGCACCGACGCGCATCGCGGGGACGCTGTGGACGGACCGCGCACTGCTCGCCGCCTCGCTGTGGGTGACCGCGGGGGTTGCGCTGTCGGCGCTGGCGCTCGCGGTTGCCGCCGGCGTCGCCATCGCCTTCGCCTTCGCGCAGAGCCGCGTCGTCGAGGCGAGTCTCTTGCCGTACGCGATCCTGCTGCAGGTCACACCGATCGTGGCGATCGCGCCGCTCATCATCATCTGGGTCGAGGACATCCACACCGCGCTCGTCCTGTGCGCGACGGTGGTGGCGATCTTCCCGATCATCGCCAACACGTCACTCGGCCTGCGCAGCGTCGATCCTGGCCTCGCCGACCTGTTCCGAATGAGCGCCGCGTCGCGCTGGCAGGTCCTCGTGCGCCTGCGCATCCCGAGCGCCCTGCCCTACTTCTTCGGCGGGCTGCGCATCGCGAGTGGCCTCGCACTCATCGGCGCCATCGTCGCCGAATTCGTTGCCGGCACCGGCGGCCAGGGGGCGGGACTGGCCTACCAGATCCTGATGGCGGGCATCGAGCTCAACATCCCGCGCCTGTTCGCCGCGCTGGTCGTCATCACGCTCGCCGGTGTGATCCTCTATCTCGCGGTCGGCATGCTCGCCCGTCTCGTGCTTGGCTCGTGGCACGAGAGCGAGCGGGAAGGATGACGCGCCGCGCGCCCTCAGGCACGCGCGGTGGCCGCCATCACGGCCCGCGGCGCGTGCTGGCCGCCGAGGCACAGGTTGAAGAGTTCCGCCATCGACGCGACGCCGAGCTTGGCGTGGATGCGGCTGCGATGGAACTCCACGGTCTTGACGCTGATGAAGAGCGCTTCCGCAATCGCGCGGGTCTGCTTGCCGGCGAGGATGAGGTCGAGCACCTCGCGCTCGCGGCGCGACAAGGTGGCGACCGCGGGCGGCAAGGCCCGGGGCGGCGCATCCGGCGGCGCGTGGCCCGAAAGCGCCGAATCGACCGCGGCGAGGAGTTGCACGTCGTCGACCGGCTTTTGCAGGAACTCCCAGGCGCCACGCCGCACCGCGCGGACCGCCATCGGGATGTCGCCATGCCCGGTGAGAAAGACGATGGGCAGGGGTACGCTGCGTTGCGCGAGGTATTCCTGCAGCTCGATCCCGCTCATCCCGGGCATGCGCACGTCGAGCACCAGGCAGCCGGTGCGCATCGGGCCCCCGCGCTCGATGAATTCCTCGGCGGATGCGTAGGTCTCCACGGCGCGCCCGGCGGTGCGCAGCACCATCGAGAGAGAATCGCGCACGGCTTCGTCGTCGTCGACGATGAGGACGGTCGGTTCGGTATGTCGCATCAGGACGCTCCTGCCGGGAGTGAGAAATGAAAGGCGGTGCCGCCGCCGCGGCGCGGCTCGTGCCACAGGCGCCCACCGTGCAACTCCACCACCGAGCGGCAGATGGCGAGGCCAAGCCCCAACCCCTGCGTCTTGGTGGTGAAGAATGGCGTGAACAGCCGCGCGGCGTGCTCGGCGGCGATGCCGGTGCCGCGGTCCGCGATGGTGATCCGGACGCCGTCGGCGCCCGCGCGCTCGGTCACCACGTGCAGCGCACGCTGGTCGCGTGGCATGCTCGCCATCGCATCCATCGCGTTGTTGACGAGATTGAGCATGACCTGCTCGATCAACAGTCGATCGGCGTGGACGGGCGGCAGCGCGGCGGCGAGCACCGGTGTCACCTGGACCGCGATGCGCTCGAGGTCGTCGGCGAGCCAGCCCAGCACTTCGCGCAACATGCCGTTGAGATCGCAGGGCGACAGCGTCGGTGTGCGCTTGCGCGTGAGTTCACGGATGCGCTGGATGATGTCGCCGGCGCGCGCCGCCTGCACACGGCACTTCTCCATCGCTGCCGCGAGTTCACCGGGGTCGGTGTCACCTTCGTCGAGCAAGCGCAGGCAGGCCGCGTTGTAGCCGACGATCGCGTTGAGCGGCTGGTTCAGCTCGTGGGCAAGCGTGGTGGCCGCTTCCGCGAGATTCACGAGGCGTGCCGTATGGTGCAGCGTGGCCTGATTCTCGCGCTGCAGCGCTTCGGCGCGCTTCTGCTCGGTGATGTCGGTCAGGATCGTGAGGCGCACGCGCCGGCCGTCGACCCAGTTGATGCCCCCCGCCTGCGCGAGGTACGTCTTGCCGTCCACCGCGTCGCGAACCTCGGTTCCGGCAAACGGCGCCGCCGATGGCAGGTCCGGCGCATCGCGCGCCGGCGCCGCATTGGGAAAGCGGTCGACGATATCGCGGACCGATGGCGCCACCTCGCGGCCGAGGAGCCGCAACAACCATTCGTTGGCGAACAGCACGCGCGCGTCGTCGGTGACGAATACGGCGGCGTGCAGGCCGTTGAGAACCCGCACGAAGCGCTCGTCGGAGCGCGCCAGCGCCTCCTGCAGCCGCGTCAGGAGCTCGACGAACAGGAGCAGCGTGACCGCGAGCACCAGGCATTCCCAGTAGAAGTAGACGGCGTTGGTATAGGCGTGCTGCGTGGCGAACGACAGGCCCCAGGTCACCACGCCGACGATGCTCATGAGCCAGCCCCAGCGTCGTCCACCCGACGCCGTGGCGAGCGCGACCGGCAGGAGGTACAGGATGCCGAGCCGCGCCTCGTAGACGGTGGCGTAATCGAAGACCGCGATCGCCACCACGAGAAGCGCGGCGATCGGAATGGCGACCCCCGGCCGCGCGACGAGGGCGCTCAGCGCGTGCGTCGGCCCGAGCTGGTTCAAGGGTCGGCTTCGCGCCGGCCGCAGCCTCGCATCAGCGGACGGGTCGCTGCCCGGCACGAGCGGGGAGAACCTTGCTTCGGATGAGCCTTGCATGTCCGTCACGAGCCTCGGGAAAACGCTGCGCTGCGGGCGACAAGGCCCGACGCGTGCAGCGCCTAGAATACGCTCGCTGGCTGTCGAAACCCTTACAACCCCTAGGTGTCCGGAGACGGCGGCGGCTGCCGGCGCCCGCCCGAGGTTCGAGCGGCTGACCATGACCGAGACCCCATCCGACCTTCCTCCCGGGTGCGGCCCCTGGAATCCGGGCCTGCACTCACAGATCCCCCCGCCGCTCCTCGGGCTCGCCACGCTGTATCGCGCCGAGTACAGCCGCGTCGGCCTGCCTGACCTGCGCGAGGTCGCCGACCTGACCGGGCTGCCACTGCGCCTGCTCGCCGCCTTGCGCCCCGAGCGCCTTGCGCTCCACGAGCTACTCGTCCGGGTCACCGCGAACGTATCGGTTCCCGACGGCACCCGGATCGAGGACCTCGGCATCAATTTTCGCCACGTCACGACGACGATCCTGGAGCGTGCCGTCGTGCCCGCGTTGCCGCGGGTTCGCGCCGCCTACGAAGCGGTGCGCACGCAAAGTGCCGCCATCGTCGATCGCGAGATCGGCCGACTCTACGAGGTGGCCTCCCTGCCCCCCGCACGGACCGCCCCCCGTTGGCTGGAACGCTGGCGCCGCCAGCCCGCACCCGCGGCCCCGCCCGATCCGCACGCCGTCATCGCCGACTGGGAAGCGCGTACCCGCGACTGCCAGGGCGTCGAGCGCCACGCCCTGCGTGCGCTCGCCCGCGTCGCCGCCGCCCTGATGGTGAAGCACGGCCGCATCTGGGGTGACCGCGACCTCGTCGCCCGCGTGGCCGTCGATCTCGCCACCAACGAGGGCGGCAGCGATGCGATCGGCGCCGTGATCGAACCGCTGGTGCGCGAAGCCGCCGTGCGCGAAGGCTACGCCTTGCTCACGCCGCAGGAGCGGCCGGTCGTGATGAACACCAAGGGGCCCTCCGCCGCCGGCAAGAGCACGATGCGCCCGCTGCAAAAGGCCCTCGCCGCCCGCATCGGCGTCGACTGGTCGCAATTCGCGTTCATCAGTCCGGACATCTGGCGCAAGCAACTCCTCGATTACGCGAGTCTCGGTGCCAACTTCAAGTACGCCGGCGCGTTCACCGGTGACGAACTCACCCTCATCGACCAGAAGCTCGACCGCTACATGGCTGCGAAGGCGCAGCGCGGTGACGTGTCGCACTTGCTCATCGACCGCTTCCGCTTCGACAGCTTCGCCCCCGACTCCGCCGAGGCGGGCAGCAACCTGCTGACGCGCTTCGGGCAGGTCGTCTATCTTTTCTTCGTCGTCACCCCGCCGGTGGCGCTCGTCGAGCGCGCGTGGCAACGCGGGCTTGCCGTCGGACGCTACAAGGCGGTCGACGACACGCTCGCGCATGCGGTCGAAGCCTACACCGGCATGCCCGAGCTCCTCTTTACCTGGGTCGGGCGCCGCGACAAGCGCGTGCACGTCGAATTCCTCGACAACAGCGTTGCCCGGGGCGAGGTGCCGCGTACGGCGGCGTACGGATGGAACGACGTCTTGAACGTGCTCGATCCCGTGTGCCTCGCCAGCATCGAACGCTACCAGCGGATCGCCATCGATGCACATGCCCCGGCCGAGGTGTACCCCGTCGACCTCGACGTGTCACCCGAGGCGCATACCGTCTTCCTGCGCCGCTGCGTCACCGATCTCCCGCGCATCCGTTTTGCCGAGCAGGCGACCGGAAGGATCTACGTCGACGTGACCGATGGCAAAGTCCGCTGGATCGATGCCGAGTGCCTGCACGCGCAGCCGGAAGCGACCCAGCGCATCTTGCGCGCCGTGCTGCCGGCGCTCGATGCTCCCGCGCCGCCGCTCGACGCGCCGAGCACGCTACCGGAGAGCGATCGAGTGCACACGGTAGGCGCCTGGGCGACCGAGCTGCCGGAGGCGGTACGACTGCAAGCGAGCGACCCGACCCGGACTGATGGGTGAGTTGCGGCGCATCGCTCGACCGCTCCATCGCGTACCATCGCAGCCGCAGCCCGGATGGTGAAACGGGTAGACACAAGGGACTTAAAATCCCTCGACCGCAAGGTCATGCCGGTTCGAGTCCGGCTCCGGGCACCAGTGCGCACCCGCGCCGGCGCACGCTGATCGCTCGCCCGTTCGTGGCCTCGGGGCGCCGAAGTCATCGCGCAGCAGTCAGGTGCGCCGGGTCTCGCCAGTGCGTGCTCCGTGGCGCCGCGTCCGGCGCACCGGCGCCACGTCGCGCGCCTTGGCCGGTGGGCGCCACCCGCGGTCGCCGGGCGACGACCCGACGTCGCCGGTGAGCAACGGGTGCTCCCGGTACCGATCGAGTTCGCCTCGCCACCACAAACGCACCGGCTCGACGAGGCTCACCTCGCGGGCGCCGCTGGCCGCGTCGCGATAGGACGCGTCGTAGCGCCAGCGCCGCCAGGCGCACAGATAGCGCATCCGGAGCAGCCGCAGCCCACCGACGATCTGCGGATACCCAGGCGTGCGCCACAGCGCGCGGCGCACCGCACGGTGCACGCGCGTCATCTTCTTGCGGTAGAGCGACCCGAACAGCGTGTCCCCGGCGACGATCCACGCCCGCCGCACCACCGGCACCAGGAATGCGACGGGGAAGACGATCAGCAGGAAGTGGAGATACACCTGGCTCGCGATCAGCGCCGCGACGATGACGAGCTTCCACACGAGGTGCAGTTCGACCCAGGCGTTGCGTGCTCGCGTGATGACCACCCGCAGCCGATCGCGCCAGGTGTGCGCACGGTGGATCTTGTCCTCGCTGAGGATGACGCTCCCGGCGTAGCCCAAGCCGACCCCCGCGAGCGCGCTCGCGACGCGTGCTGCGCGCCGCATCCCGACGGCACGCGCGACCGCCGCGGCCAACTCGCCGCTCGCCCGCCACAGCGAATTGACGACGAAGGCGATCGCATTCCACACGACGCGGGTCGCGGCGCCGATGACCTCGTAACCGGTGAAATAGTCGACCGCCACGAACACGACGATCGCGATCGCGACGACCCAAATGAGCCAGGTGCGGCGGCCCTTCCTCATCCGTGCATTGTCGCGCAGTGCGCGCCCAGCGCGGCAGCGCCACGACACGACCCCGGGAACCGGCGCGCCGCGCCCCGCCCGCGCCCGCCGGACGCGTACCAGCCCGCATCGGTTACGCGCAGTGCGGCCGCGATGGGCGGGGGCGTGCGTTACGGCATCGGGCGCTCAGCGCGGCATGCCGGGCAGGTAGCGTGCGATGTCGCCCATGACCTTCTGCATCGACTCGAAGGCGTTGCCACCGGCCCCCACCACGCCCTGCATGGCCTTGATGACGTTCTGCGCCTGCGAGAGATCGGGCATCATCGCCATGGCCGCCTGCGCCTGGCTCGCGCCGGGTGCGCTGCGCGCCTGCTCGTCGAGAATCACCCACAGGCGCTTCTGCATCTCGGAGATGAGTTCGAACATCTGGCCCCAGTAGCGCATCGCGTGCTCCATCGCTTCCTGCGAAGCGGCCTGCCCGGCCGCCATCATCTCGCTGGGGTTGGTGGCCTCGGCCGCCGCCTTGGCGGCCTTGCGGCTGCGGCTCCTCGTCTCCTCCTCGGAAGCGAACTGGAGGCGGCGTACCTTGGCGGTGTTGTCGAGCGCGGCATCGATGATGTCGAGCGCGATGCGCGCATTCGCCCGATACAGGTCGAGCGCCTGCTCCGGGGTGATCGGCTTCATGTGCGCGAGGTCGAACTGCGGCAGGGCAGCGGGATCGAACGTCGCGAACGAAGCTTGCGGTGCCGCCGGGGCGGTCGGCTTGGCGGTCTTGCGCGCGGTCTTGCGTGCGGACTTCTTGGCGGCGGGTGCCCTGGTGGCCATGGTTTGCTCCTCGTTGGAAGGGAAACGACAACACGGTGGACGGCACGTCGGAAGCTTCTTCCATGAGACTCTTATCCGCCGGTTGGGTCAAGGCGTCGCGCACAAACCGGCGGCACCGATGCTGCGTGCTAGCATCGACCGCAGCGCGCGCGACGCACAGGCGGCGACACATCGGGAGGAGCGATCATGGCAGGCGTGAAAGAGCGATTCGGCAGGCCGCTGCGCCTGGGCCTCGTCGGCGGCGGCCCGACGTCGTGGATCGGCGGCATGCACCGTGGTGCTGCCGAGTTCGATGGCTGGTGGCGCTGCACGGCCGGCGTGTTCTCCGGCGACCCCGCGCGCTCGCGTGCAGCGGGCGCGCAACTCGGCTTCGACGCAGCGCGCAGTTACGGCACGGTCGAGGAGATGCTCGCCCAGGAGGCGAAACGCTCCGATCCGATCGATGCGATCGCCATCATGACCCCCAACGATACCCACTACCTCTACGCACGCGCCGCGCTCGATGCGGGTCTCGATGTCGTCTGCGACAAGCCGGTGACGCACGATTTCGCGCAAGCCTGTGATCTCGTCGCCCGCACGCGGCGCGGCGCGCGGGTGTTCGCCGTAGCGCACGGATACTCGGCGTATCCGATGGTGCGGCACGCGCATGATCTGGTGCGCAACGGCGCCATCGGCGCACTGCGTCTCGTGCAGGTCGAGTACATCCAAAGCGGCATGGCGGCGCGCCTCGAGGACGGGCCGCAGAACAATCGCATCCGCTGGCTCCTCGATGCCGAGCGTAGCGGCCAGGCGCTGGTGATGAGCGCGATCGGCTGTCATGCGCAGCACCTCGCCTCGTTCGTGTCCGGACAGCGCATCGCCCGAGTCACCGCCGACGTGGGTGCGCTCGTCCCCGGCCGCACCGTCATCGACTACGTATCGGCGCTGGTCGCCCTCGACGACGGTACCCGCGGCACGTTCACCGTGACGCAAGCCGCGGCCGGCGGCGAGAACGACATTCGCCTGCGCATCTACGGCGCCAAGGGAATGATCGAATGGTGGCACCGCGAGCCGTCGTACCTGCGCCTCGCTCTGCAGGGCGAGGCGACGCAGGTGATCACCCGCGGCGACCCTTTCCTGCCCGCCGCCACGCTCGCCCTTGGACGCACGCCACGTGGTCACCCGGAGGGCCTGCGCGAAGCCTTCGCCAACATCTACGCGGAGGTCGCTCAGGAGCGGATGGCACGCGCGCTGGGCGATGCGGTTCCGGATTTCGCGTACCCGCGCATCGAGGACGGCGCGCACACGATGGCCTTCATCGAGGCCTGCCTGCGTTCGCGGGCGAGCGGCCGCTGGGAGGACGTGGCGAGGCTGCCTTTGCCATAATGGTGCAGCACCCGGCCTGACCTCTTGCAGCGCGCGGCGGCGTTCCCACCTCCCGGCCAACGACGATGAAATACAAGGACTACTACGCGATCCTCGGGGTCCCCCGCGACGCCTCCGTGGACGACATCAAGACCGCCTACCGGCGTCTCGCGCGCAAGTACCACCCGGACGTCTCCAAGGAGAAGAATGCCGAGGAGAGGTTCAAGGAAGTGAGCGAGGCGTACGAAGCGCTCAAGGATACGGAGAAGCGGGCCGCGTACGATCAGCTCGGCACGCATCGGCCGGGCGAGGATTTCCGGCCGCCGCCCGACTGGGGTCAGCACTTTGCACGGGAGGGCGGATTCGCCCCCGGGCAGGGCTTCGAGGACATCGACCTCGCCGATCTCTTCGCCGGGCTGGCCGCGGGTCGGACCCGTGGCGCTGGCCCGCGCAGCGATCGGCCGCTCCCCGGCAGCGACTACGAGGCGGTGGTACGCATCTCGTTTGAACAGGCGTTCCACGGCACCGAGATCGATCTCGAACTCGCCGCCCTCGAGTGGGACCCGCACGGCGGAATGCGCCGGGTGCCGCATCGGGTGCGCACGCGCATCCCGCGCGGTGTCGCCAACGGCGAGAAGCTGCGGGTCCCGGGCAAGGGCGGGCGAGGCAGCAACGGCGGTCCCAACGGCGACCTGTACCTCGACATCGAGGTGGTGGAGCATCCGCTGTATCGCGTCGCCGGCAACGACATCTATGTCGATCTGCCGCTCGCCCCGTGGGAGGCGGTGCTGGGTGCCAGCGTGCGGTTGCCGACACCGGCCGGCCCGGTCTCGCTCAAGGTCGCGCCGGGAACGCGCGCCGGCCAGCAATTGCGCCTCGCGAACCGCGGCATGGCGCGTGGCAGCGCGAGCGGGCACCTGTACGCCGTGGTGCGCATCGAGGTGCCCACGGTCGTCGACGACGAGGCGAAGGCTCTGTACCGCAAGCTTGCCGAATCCGCTCATTTCGATCCGCGTGCCAAGCTCGTCCAGGAGGCGTAAGCGATGGCCGGTGCTCCTTTCGACGACGTGCCCGACGTGACCGAGGTCACGTTCACGCAGATGGTGTCGGCCTCCGGCCTCAGCGCCACCGAGCTGACCGAACTCGTGCGCTACGGCGTCCTCGTGCCGCGCGATCCGGCCGCGGCGACGATGACCTTCGAGACGCGCTGGGTTTTCACCGCGCGCACCGCCTCGCGCCTGCGGCGCGAGCTCGACCTCGACACTTACGGGGTCAGCGTGGCGATGAGTTTCCTCGAACGCATCGAAGCGCTCGAGGTCGAGCTGCGCACGCTGCGCGCGCGCCTGGGCTGATGGTGAACGACCCCCACGCTCGCTTCGCTCGCTGCCCCCAAGGGGGGCGCAGTCAGCGGCTTGGGGCGGCCCGGCGCCGCTGACGTCGCGTGGGTCTGCGCGTGCAGTGCGACCCGGCGAGGCGTGGCGACCTCGGCCTGGACGCACGCGACTACGCCGCCCTCGCCCGTCTGCGCACGCCGGTGCGCATCCAGGCGTTCGTCAGCGCGATCCCGGCCAACCACGAGCCCGGCGGCGAAACATTGCACTCGGTGCGCCAGGTGCTGCGCCTGCGCGTTGCGCACTGCATGGAGGGCGCGCTGGTGGCGGCGTGCGCCTTGTGGATCCACGGCGAGGCGCCACTGCTCCTCCACCTCGACTGTGTCGTCGGCGACCACCCGCACGTCGTGGCGCTGTTCCGGCGCGGCCGCGCCTGGGGGGCGATCTCGAAGAGCAATGGTGCGTGGCTGCGCTTTCGCGATCCGGTGTACCGCGACCTGCGCGAGCTCGCGATGTCGTACTTCCACGAATTCTTCGATCGCCGCGGCGACAAGACCTTGCGCAGCTACGGGCGGCCTTTCGACCTGCGCACGGTCGATCCCGGGCAATGGGTGAGCGGCGGGCCGTGCTGGGCTCTGCACGATCGCCTCGTCCGCGACCCGCACCGGCCGCTCCTCACCGCGGCGCAGGCACGGCAGCTTGCGCGGCGCGACGCCTTCGAACGCGCGTCGGCCCGCCACGTCGAGTATCCGCGAGCCGATTGAACGGCGGGCGACGCGACGCGGGCAGGCGCCGGCCGGATCCTACGAGCCCTGGCACCCCAGACCGGCGCGCAGCGGCGTCAGCGTTTCGTCGACGGCGGCGAGGAGATCGGACCGCATCGCCGGACGCGTGAGCTGCTCTTCCGCGGCCAGCAACGCGAAGTCGGTCACGATCCACCCGGCGACCGCACCGGCGACGGCGCCGATGACCGTCCCGGGGCCCGGCGCCGCGCTGCCGGCGAGGGCACCGGTCCCGGCGCCGGTCGCCGCGCTGGCGCCGCGCGCGGTCAGCCTCAGACCGAGCCGAGTCATCACCCGACGCGCCGCCTGCATCGACGCGCGCCCCATCGCACGCCCGGTGAGCGCACCGGCGAAGCCGCCCACCGCGGCACCGGCGCCGCCGGCGAACAGCCGCAACTGCAACGACTCGCCGCGCAACCGCCACCGCCCGGGATCGTCGCCACCCTCGCGGACCACCCGGCACTGCCCCTCGTGGAGCACCAGGCGCTGGCGTTCGAGAAGCTCGCCGATGCCGGTGCGCGCGGCAGCGCTCACCTGTGCGATGTAATCGGCATCGGCGTCGAGTTCGCCGATGAGTGTCGTCACGCGCGGATCGCCGGCGACGAGTTTCGCCAGCTTGAACTCGAGCAGCCCGTCGGTCTCGCCGGCGGCGAGCAGCAGCGTCTGCAGGTAGTCGGCACCGAGACTGAAGTACCAGTCGAGGTAGTGGTCGACCTGCCTTTCGAGCGCGCCGCGCAGCGCGGCGACCCGTCCGCAGGCATCGTGCTTGCGCGCCACGATGCCACGTTCCAGCACCGCGTGGTACGCATCGACCTTGGCGAACGTCCCTACGACATAGGCGACCCCGCCCAGGCGTTCGCACTGCGGCAACGCGCGCAGTGCGAGCACGCGCCCGGATTCGCGCAAGGCGATGTCGCCGTAGACGCCCGCCGCCAGCGCACCGAAACAGACCGCTGCCGCGATCCCGGCAGCGGTGACCACGCCTTTGCGCGCCGCCGACGGCGCCTGCGCCGCGTCGGTCAGCGTGCGCGCGAAGATGCGCCGCCATTCTTCCCGGCCGATGGCCAGACCGGCCACCGACCAGGTGACGAATCCGAACAGCGTCAACGGCAGAATCGCCAGCGCGAGTGCCACGCGCCACCATGGCGCAGCCGACGCGTGACCGATCGAGGCGAGGATCGCCTGGCCCCAGGCATTGGCATCGATGGCCCAGCGCACGATCGTCGACGGCGTAGCGGGCCACTCGTTCTGCAATTGGTAGGCGACCTGCGCCACCGGTTGCAGCGGCGCGTCGGCCTGCAGGAAGCGCCCCACGAGCCAGGCGAGACACAACAGCACGAACGTCAGCCAGCGTGCGAGCCGCAGCGTCGCACTCGCCGCGTACACCGGGCGCGAGTACCCCGGCCGCAGCCGGCGTGAAAGCGCGGTGGCGAAGCCGAGGAACATGAGCGGTGCCACCGCCACCAGCGCCCATTCGAGCCACCCGAAGAACGGCGACTGCACGAGCACGGCGAGCGAGAGCACCAGCGCGCCACCGGTCGCCGCGAACTGCCCGACGATGCGCCGCCCCGCCCACGCGTGCAGCCAGTGCCCGGGGGCATATTCGTGCATGCGCGACAGGCGGCGCACGGTGCTGCGGTGCAGAAGCGCGAGTGCCGCCGGCGCCGCCAGCGCGGCGGCAACGAGCACGAGCAGCGGGGTACCGGCGCGGGTGACGAACCAGGTGCTGCCGGCGAAGAGCAGGATGAACGCGCCACAGCGCGCGAGGCAGGCCACGACGGGGGACGCGCGCTACATGATCCGCCCGAACCACAGCATCGACAGCAGCGCGGCGACCACGGCAAGGAGCGCCGCCGCCGCCGCGAACAATGCGGTCACCTCGGTCTGCTTCTGCTCGAAGACGAGCTTCGAATTGAGTGACCGGTAGACTTTCTTGAGCTCGTCGGCGGTGCCGGCGTGGAAGTACTCGCCCTGCGTGATATCGGCGATCTTCTTCAGCGACGCCTCGTCGAGCCGCACGCGCATCGACCAACCCTCGGCTCCGAGCAGTTCGCCCTTCTCGGTGCCGATGCCGACGGTGAACACGCGCACCCCGCGCTCGGCGGCCATGCGCGCCGCCTCGATGGGATCGGGACCGGTCGTCGCCTGACCGTCGGTGAGGATGATGATCGCCGCGTTCGGATACGACCCCGGTGGCACCGGTGCCGGCGGTGGCTTGTCCGCCCTCGTCGGTGACGATGGGCGGGCGAGCGCCGCGTTCTTCTGCGCCTCGGGGCGCGGATTCGACGAGCGAAGGTCGAACTCGACGTCCGGAAGGATCGTCTTCAGCGCCACCAGGATCCCGGCGCCGACCGCGGTGCCGCGCTGCAACTGGAAGCGATCGATCGCCTGCACGAGGTCGTCGTGCTCCCGGGTGGGTGGCTGCACCACGGCGGCGGTTCCGGCGAACGACACGATGCCCACGCGCGTGTGCGTGGGCGTGTCGTCGACGAAGGCCTTGGCCGCCGCCTGCGCCGCGGCCAGGCGATTGGGCGCCACGTCCGCTGCGCGCATGCTACCCGAGACGTCCATGGCGAGAATGATCGTATCGTGCAGCGACGGCAGCAGCAGCACCGCCTGTGGGCGCGCGATGGCGAGGATCATGAGCGTCAGCGCGACCAGGAACAGCGCCGGCGGCGTGTGCCGGCGCCACCGCGAGGTGGTGCCGAGCGCGTCCTTCACCATGGTGAGGCTCGTGTACCTCGCGGCGAGCCGGCGCTTGCGACGCAGGATCCACAGGTACGCCGCCACCAGGAGCGGCACGACGGCGAGCAGCCACAGCAGATCGGGCCAGAGGAAGGTGAGCGACGATTTCATCGGAAGTGCCTTCGCGGCTCGCTCTTACGCGCGCGGCGCGGCAAGTGGCTTCAGCGACGCGCGTGCCGCGTGCCGGCGCGTCACGCCGCACCCATGTGCTGCGGCATGCCGCCACCCGCCGCGAGCTGGCTGCGCCGCTTGCGCAGATCGGCAAAGCGCATGATCGCGTCGGCCAGATCGTCGTCGGTGGCAAGTTCCAGCGCATCGACACCGGCGGTCCGGAAGGCGGCGCGCAGCTCCTCCTCGCGCTTTTCCGCGAGTTGCGCGAAGCGCTTGCGAAAGCCCTTGTCGTGGGTATCGACGAAGACCTGCTCGCCGGTTTCGGAATCCTGGATCACGAGGAGACCGAGATCGGGAAGACGACGTTCCAGCGGGTCGTACAGGCGTACCGCGATCACCTCGTGGCGTTGCGCGAGGTGCGCGAGCGTCGTGGCCCAACCCGGGCGACTGATGAAATCGGAGACGACGAAGACGAGCGAGCGGCGGCGGATCGCGTCGTAGCCCGCACGCAGCAGCACGTCGAGGTCGGTGGGTGCCCCCGGCGCGGCGACCGGCCGCGTGCGCATCGAGTGCAGGAGGTGCAGCACGTGGCGACGCCCGCTGCGCGTGGGAATGACCTGATCGACCGCGGTGCCGTAGAAGAGCGCGCCGACCCGATTGCCGTGCCGGGTCAGCAGGCGCGCCAGCACGGCGACGAACTCGCTCGCCACGTTGCGCTTGCGCACGCTCTCCGAGCCGAAATCGACCGACGCCGACAGGTCGAGCAGGAACCACGCCGCGACCTCGCGCTCCTCGTTGAATTCACGCACGTACGGCACCTGCATGCGTGCGGTGACGTTCCAGTCGATGTGGCGGACGTCGTCGTTGTGCTGGTACTCGCGCAGGTCCGCGAGGTCGAGGCCGTATCCGCGGAAGAGCGTGCGGTAATCGCCGTGCAGCATCCCGTCCAGACGGCGGATCACCGTCCATTCGAGACGGCGCAGGATCGCCTCAGCCGTTGGCGACGCGGACATGCGTGTCGAGCGGCCGGTCGGGGGCGCGCACCGTCTGCATCACCTTGCGGATCAGCATGTCGGGAGTCTGCCCTTCGGCGAGCGCCTCGTACGAGAGCACGAGGCGATGGCGCATGACGTCGGGAACGATGTCCATCACGTCCTCGGGCAGCACGTAGTTGCGCCCGCGCAGCATGGCCAGCGCCTTGGCGCCCTCGATCATGTGAATCGTCGCTCGCGGTGACGCACCGTAGGTGAGGAAGCGCCCGAAGTCCTTCAGCCCGAAGCGCTCCGGCTCGCGGGTGGCGCTGACGAGCTTGACCGCGTACGTGATGTAGTTGGGGTCGACGTAGACGCGCCGGCACTCCTTCTGCAGATCGGCGAGCTGCTCGGTGGTGGCCACGGCGACGACGTCGATCGGCTCGCCGGTGACCCGCTGCACGATCACGAACTCCTCTTCCTCGCTGGGGTAGCCGACCAACACCTTCATCATGAAACGGTCGACCTGCGCCTCCGGCAGCGGATACGTGCCTTCGGTCTCGATCGGATTCTGCGTGGCCATCACCAGGAAGGGCTGCGGGACGTAGTGCGTCTCGCCGGCGATCGTCACCTGATATTCCTGCATCACCTCGAGGAGCGCGCTTTGCACCTTGGCGGGCGCCCGGTTGATCTCGTCGGCGAGCAGGAGGTGCGTGAACACCGGCCCCAGCGAGGTCGCAAAGTCGCCCGTCTTCTGATTGTAGATGCGCGTGCCGACCAGGTCGGCGGGGACGAGATCGGGTGTGAACTGAATGCGCTTGAAGGTGCCGCGCACCGCGCGCGCGAGCGTCTTCACGGTGAGCGTCTTGGCGAGCCCGGGCACGCCCTCGACCAGCAGGTGGCCCTGAGCGAGGATCGCCACCAGCACGCGCTCGAGGAAATGGTCCTGCCCGACCACGACCTTCTTCACCTCGTAGAGGATGCGCTCCATCAGGGTGGCGACTTCGGCATTCGTTTCGCGGAGTTCCATGCGGGATCGGGCTTTCGCGGTGAGCGGAACAGGATTGAGGGGTGATCAGAACGGCGACATACCTGCCGCGGCCGCGGCGTTCTCGATCGGCACCGCGAAGCCGATGCCGATGAAGACGCGCTGCCGGGTCGGGTTGAGGATCCCGGTGACGATGCCCACCACCTCGCCCTCGGCGGTCACGAGTGGGCCGCCCGAATTGCCGGGATTGGCCGCCGCGTCGAACTGGATGAGGTTGGTGAGAACCCGCTTGCCCTCGGGCGAGGTGTACTCGCGCTTCAGCCCGGAGACGACGCCCGCCGACGCCGAGGGACCGATGCCGAAGGGAAAGCCGACGGCGACCACCTGGTCGCCGACCTGCAGGTCGGCGGTCGAACGCAGCGCCGCCGCCTGCAGATCGTCGGGAATGGCCCTGGCCTGCAGCACGGCGAGGTCATGCTCGGGCCGCATGCCGACCACCACCGCCTCCGCCTCCATGCCGTCGAAGAAGCGCACCTTCACCTTTTCCGCGCCGAGCACGACGTGCAGATTGGTCAGGATCACGCCCTTGTCGACGATGACCACACCCGTTCCCACGCCGCTGCTGTGGTAGCCGGGAAAGCCGCCGCTGTCGTCGGCGTCCTTCTTCGGCAGATCGGATGGCGCCTTCGGATCGGCGGGATCCTTGTTCGGTGACGCGCGCTCCCTGGCGCCCCGTTCGGCGCCCGCCTCGGGCGCCTTGCCACCGTCGTTGCGGGCGAGGCGATCCTTCGCGGCATCCTTGGGCGCGGCGCGCTGTTTCTCGGCCGGTGCGGGCCTCGCCTTCGGACTGCCCTTGCCGGCCGCCCCTGGGTTGGCGCCGGCGCCGGCCCTGGCGTCCTTGTCGTCGTCGCGGTCGGGGCTGTAGCCCATCACCCGCACCACCGACGGCGCGATGATCGCGGCGGCGCGAGTCGCCATCGACGGCAGGCTGGTCGTCTCCAGCGTGTGCAGCACCGCGGCGTCGATGTCCTTCTGCGTCAACTCCTGCGGGGCGGGCCGCGCCCCGTTGTAGGCGACGAGGAATCCCACGGCGATGAGCACACCGGCAAGGACCAGGAGCGGCGCTTCGAAGCGGCGCCAAAAACGGCGCAAGCGCCCGCCGGTACCGGGTGGCGGCACGCTGCCGGGCGGCCCTGCCGATCCGGGTGAGCGGGCGACGGTCGGTTCGGAGTCGACCGCCGGCGGCCCGGTCGGGTCGTCGCGCCGCGACCGGGTCGAACTGCTGTAGAGCGCCACTTTCTTCATCGGGGGTCCATCGGCAGCGGTGACGATGCGCGCTGGCGCAACGTTAGCACGCGCGGCGACGCTCGGGGGCGCCGCCGCGCCGGGCACGGCTTAGGGCACCACGATCTCGCGCGAGTTCCGCGACGAGGACCTCGAGCCTACTTGCGCCAGTAGTTGTTGGCAGCGGCGATCGTCTGGAAATTGATGGCGATGACCTGCGAGGCGGCGGTGAGCGCCTCGGCGTCCTCCGCGTATTCCGGGCGCAGCTTCTTCAGAACCGCGGTATCCGGTTGCGTGTACTTCACGCCGCGCCGGCTCAACGTGATCGCGAGCTCGAATCCCGCCTGCGGAGTGTCGGTGATGAGGGTGCTGAGCCAAGTGTCGGCCATTGCTGAAAGCTCCTGTTGGAAGAGCGATCGCGCCGCTGCGCGATCACGGTGCATGCGGCCGGAAGCGTCCGGTACCCGTGCATTGCTCATGCATTTTAGCCCACCGTTGCGTCCGCCCCCCCCTGTACGAGTCGCGCAGGCCCGGGCGCGGAATCCCGGCAGCGGTCCGGCGCGGGCCGCTGCCGCGACAAAACGACGACGCACACTACCGGGGCAGGTCGCCCGCCGCGATACCCAGCGCCTTCGCGACACCCTCGCCGTAGGCGCGATCGGCCCGCAGGCAATTGCCGATGTGACGCAGCTTCACTTCGCGCGATGCATCGTGGATGTTCGCCGCGGTGTTGGCGAACAGCACCTGTTGCTGCGCGGGTGACATGAGGCGGAAGAGCGCCCCCGGCTGCGAGTAGTAATCGCTGTCCTCGCGATGGTTCCAGTGATCGGCCGCGCCTTCGATGGACAGCGGCGGCTCCCGGAAGTCGGGCTGCTCCTGCCATTCGCCGAGGCTATTGGGCTCGTAACCCTTGGTGCTGCCGAAATTGCCGTCGACGCGCATCGTGCCGTCGCGATGGTAGCTGTGGACCGGGCAGCGCGGCGCATTGACCGGGATCTGCGCGTGATTGACGCCCAGCCGATAGCGCTGCGCGTCGCCGTAGGAGAAGAGCCGCGCCTGCAGCATCTTGTCGGGCGAGAAACCGATACCCGGCACGACGCTCGCCGGATTGAACGCCGACTGCTCGACCTCGGCGAAGAAGTTCTCGGGATTGCGGTTCAGTTCCATCACGCCGACGTCGATGAGCGGGTAATCCTTGTGCGGCCAGACCTTGGTGAGATCGAAAGGATTGTAGGGAACTTTCGAGGCATCCTTCTCCGGCATCACCTGCACCTTGAGCGTCCACTTCGGATGGTCGCCACGCTCGATGGCGTCGTACAGGTCACGCTGGTGCGATTCGCGATCCTTGCCGACGATCGCCTCGGCTTCGGCATCGGTCAGGTTCCTGATGCCCTGCTGCGATTTGAAATGGAACTTGACCCAGAAGCGCTCGTTCTTCGCATTGATGAAGCTGAAGGTGTGCGAGCCGAAGCCGTGCATCGTCCGGTAGCTCGCGGGAATCCCGCGGTCGGACATCACGATCGTCACCTGATGCAGTGCCTCGGGCAGCAGCGTCCAGAAATCCCAGTTGTTCTGCGCGCTGCGCAGGTTGGTGCGCGGATCGCGCTTCACCGCATGGTTGAGGTCGGGAAATTTGAGCGGATCACGCAGGAAGAAGACCGGCGTGTTGTTGCCGACCATGTCCCAGTTGCCTTCTTCGGTATAGAACTTGACCGCGAAGCCCCGGATGTCGCGCTCGGCATCCGCCGCGCCGCGCTCGCCGGCCACCGTCGTGAAGCGAGCGAAGAGGTCGGTCTTCTTGCCGACCTGCGAGAAGATCTTCGCCCGCGTGTACTTCGTGATGTCGTGCGTCACCGTGAAGACGCCGTAGGCGCCGCTGCCCTTGGCGTGCATGCGCCGCTCGGGAATCACCTCGCGGTCGAAGTGGGCGAGCTTCTCGAGAAGCCACACGTCCTGCAGGAGGACCGGGCCGCGCGGGCCCGCGGTCATCGTGTTCTGGTTGTCGACGACGGGGCAGCCGAACGCCGTGGTGAGTTTCTTCGAGTCGGTCATGGTGAATCCTCCGTGTCGTGGATGGGAGTGGGAAGCGCGGTCAGAAGACCGCGGCCAGCGCCAACGCGACGCCGGCGTAGATCGCGATGACGACCCAGAAATACGTCGGCGATTGCTCGCGCGCGACGGTCCTGCCCCAGGGCCCGGACTTGGCGTACACCTTGCCACTGATCGCCGCGTACAGCGTGTACAGCCCGAGCAAGGCGCCGAGCGTCTGGAACACCGTCACGGCGTGCGGCGAGGCGTGCCGAATCCGAGTTCGACGCAGTCCGACCCGCAGCTCACCGACGGATCGGGAGGATCGCGCGGCGCCGAGCGATGCAGCACCGCCCGCGTCGGCGCGATCCGCAGCGAATCGCCGACGATCGTCGCGCTGCCGTCGACGATGAGCGAATGCTCCGACTCGGCCTTGGGCGGCCAGACCACGCCGACGGCCGGGCGCGCTGCCGCGTTCTCCCGCGTGCGCCGGCCGAAACCGGACACGACGAGCTCGTCATCCTGCAGCACCGCCGAGACCATGACCGAATGCGGCGCACCCTGCGCGTTCGTCGTCATGAGATAGGCGAACCGGTAGCGACCGATGACGTCGGCCAGTGTCGATGCTTGCGATGCCGTGCCCATGCTCGATCTCCGATGTGACGACGTCCGACCTACGCGCGCAGCGGCAGCAGCGCACCGATGGCAACGAAGAGCCCCCCGCACACGCGGTTGAAGCCGCGGCCGACGCGGGCCAGCCAATCGCGGATCCGGTGTGCGAGGCTAGCGATGAACATCTCGGTGACGAACTCGATCGCCACGAATGTCCCCGCCATGATGAGGAACTGCACGACGAGACTTCGCGCCGGATCGATGAACTGCGGCAAGAATGCGGCGAAGAAGAGGATTCCCTTCGGATTGGTCATCGCCGACAGCGCACCTTGCCGGAACAGCGTCCAGCCATCCGCCGCCGTCGCCGGTCGCAGCGCCATGGCGCCGATCGGCGGCGCGCGCCAGACCTGGATGCCGAGCCAGACGAGATAGCCGCCGCCGACCCACTTGAGCAGCGTGAGCCAGGCCAGCGAGGCCTGGAGCAGCGCGCCGATGCCGAACATCGACAACGCGATGATCGTGGTGAAGCCGAGCGAGCCACCCACCACCGTGCAGACCGTCTTGCGCCGGCCGTGCAGCGCCCCGTGCGTCAGCGCGAGAAGCCCGTTGGGGCCGGGCGACAGCGACAACCCGATGGCCGCCAGCAGATAGATGACCCAGGTGTGGAGCGACATGGTACGGTCGTGATCGATGGAGGGCGGCGCGACTGCCACTGGCAGTGCCGCACCGCCGTGCCGGACGAGGCCGCGAGGCGTGCGGCCGCGAAGCGTCGGCGCACGTACGAGTGTAGCCCATCGGCAGCCGGTGGCCCGGCAACGGCGGGTTCCCTCGGCGGAGCGCCAGCGCGGCGGCTACTTCGCTCGTCCACCTGGTGGTGCGAACAGCGGGCGGGTCGCAACAGGCCGCGACTGCGCGCATCCGTCACGCCGGCGGCCCGGCGCGACGCCGCTTGCCCGTCTCCTGCACCGGCGGCGCCTGCGCGTCACCTGGCAACGCTGGCGCCGGCAGCGTCGTGACCTCCACCTGCGCGCGGCGGAGGTCGGCGGCTGCATCCGGGAGCTCCGGCGCCGCTGCCGCACCACCGGCAAAGCGAAACGCCGCGGTCAGGTCACCGAAGGTCTGCCGCCGCCAGGCACCGATGTTCGGTTCCGCGACGCCGGTCCACTTCTCCAGGAAACGCAACACCGACGTGTGGTCGAAAGGCTCGCTGCACACCCAGCCTCCGGTCGTCCACGGCGAGACGACGATACAGGGAACGCGAAAGCCCGCGCCGATGGGCAGGCCGTGCACGAATTCACCGGGGGTCCCGGGTGGTGGCACCGGCGGCGCCACGTGATCGAAGAGGCCGTCGTTCTCGTCGTAACTCAGGATGAACGCGGTCTTCGCCCACACCTCGGGTCGTGCGGCGATCGCGTCGAGCTTGCTCGCGATGAACGCCGCACCCGCGGCCGGCATGAAGTCGGGGTGCTCGGATTCGGTGCTCGTCGGTATGAGCCACGACACCGCGGGCAACCGGCCGTGCATGGCGTCGTCCTCGAATGTTCCCGCGGGCTCGCGCAGCATTCCCCCGCGGTACAGGCCGGTGTCTCCCGCGGCCTGCTGGAACGCCTGGAAGTATTCGAGCACGTTGCAGCCATAGTTGTCCGCTTGCTGGTAGACCTTCCAGGTCACGCCGGCCCTTTCCAGACGCTCGGCGTACGTGGTCCAGCGAAAGCCTCCGGCGGCCTTCTTGTTGGCGATCATCGGCCCGCCGTACTCGCCGTCGGCATCGATCGTGCCGGTCATCCAGTACATGCGGTTGGGCCAGGTCGGCCCCAGCACCGAGCAATGGTAGGCATCGCAGATCGTGAAAGCATCGGCGAGCGCGTAATGGAATGGAAGGTCGGCGCGCGTGTGGTAGCCCATCACGAAGGGCGCCTTCGCCTGGTCACTCTCGCGACGTGCTTCCACCCAGCGATCCATCCTGCCGTTGTTCCAGGCGGCGTGCTGCACCTTCCACGAGTGGTTGGTCGAGGGAATCTTCTGCGCGCTCGTGGTGCGGGTATCGAGGTGGAACGGCAGGACGTAACCGCGGGGGTTGGCGGGGTCCGGCTGCTGGAACACCGAGCGCCCGCCGGGGAGCGCGAGCGCGTGCCGGTCAGCGAAGCCTCGTACGCCGGCGAGCGTCCCGAAGTAGTGATCGAACGATCGGTTCTCCTGCATCAGGAGCACGACGTGCTCGATGTCGCGCAGCGACCGCGCGCGCGCCGAGCCCTGCGCCAGCGCGCGCCGCAGGTTCGGCGGCAGGAGGTTCGCCGCGGCGGTGAGCGCCGCTGCCGCCGTATTTCCCAGGAAGCGTCGCCGCGTGGTCCCCGACGCCGGCGCCCTCGGCGCGTTCCTCATCCCAACGTCAACTCCAGGAAGGCGGTTCCGGGCACCGGATTGAAGCGGTAGGGTTCGATCGGCCGGAAGCCGAGTGCGCCGTAGAGCGAGTGCGCGGCAGCCATCGTCGGCAACGTATCGAGCACGAGTCGCCGATAGCCGAGGGTCCTCGCCTGCGCCACGGCGCCCTCGGCGAGCAAACGCCCCAGCCCTCGTCCTCTCGCGATCGCGCGCACGTACAGGCGCTTCACCTCCCCCGTATCGGGAGCGAATTCGCGGACACCGACGCAACCGAGACGCGAGCCACCCTCCTCGGCGAGGAGGAAAGCACCGGCCGGTGGGCCGTACTCGATCGCGAGCGAGTCGAGTTCGTGCGCGATGTCTTGGAACGCGAGGTCGACGTTCAGCGATGCAACGTATTCCTCGATCAGTTCGCGCACGGCGGACCATTCCCGCACCGTACGCGGTTGCAGCAGACGAATGGTCGCCGTGCTCACGTTGCCGAACCTCGCTTGCGTTCGCTGGCGGGGCAATCGGCCCACGCTACGCGCGCGTCACGCCACCCGAACGGTCGCCGGTGCGCGCTGACGCTTGCGTCATCGGTACTTGCCTGACGATGTCGACCGAGATCTCCACCGCCGGCATCGACCCCCGGTTCTCGAGCCAGTGCAAGGTGTCCCGGTCCTCGGGCCAACCCACACCCGGCCCGTAGTCGGTGGCGATCCCGTTGCGATGGTCGGTGATCGTGCCTTGCAGGATGAAGACGGTGCCCGGCCGGTCCTTGTGGTCGTGCAGCGGACCGAAGACCCCTCCAGCCGCGAGGGTCACCTTGCGCATGCGAAGCGCCCACCCGGCCATGCCCTCGATCTCCGGGCCGAGGTCGACGACGGCGAGCAACTCCACGGTGACGCCCCTGGTCTCGGGTACCGCCGGTTCGTGACTCATCGCGCCCTCCGCTCGACTCCATGGTCGCGAGAGTCTACTGCGCAGTGTCGCATGCGCCGGGATACGGCCACCATACTGCGGCAGCCGAGGCTGGTGACGGAGTGGGTGGGCCTGGGCAGGTGACAGGTCTCGGGCAGGCCGCAGATATTATGAATCGATGGCGGCCCGAGGAAAATCGGCTCATCCCTCCGGCCGATTGACAGCCAGCTTGACGGCGTGCCGGTACCGCTTATAATTACGGTACCGTTCATACACACGGTTATCGGTTCCAGGCACCGGAGACCTCGCGCATGCCGCCCCGCATCCCTGCCGCCCTCGTCCCTGCCCGCGCATCGCTGCGCCGCGGCAGCGACAACCTCGAGGTGCCGCGCCTCACCGCGCGCCAGCAGCAGATCCTCGACTGGATCCGCAGCCACCTGGAGGTACACGGAATGCCGCCCACACGCGCGGAGATCGCCGCGGGGCTGGGCTTTTCCACGGCGAGCTCGGCGGAGGACCACCTGCAGGCACTCGCGAAGAAAGGCGCCATCGAGATCACACCAGGGACTGCCCGCGGGCTGCGCCTGCGCGACATCCCGGGGCTGCCGGTGCAAGGCACGCTGCCACTCGTCGGCCGGGTGGCGGCGGGCAGCCCCATCCTCGCCGCCGAGCACATCGAGGCGCAGTACCGCATCGACGGTGCGCTGTTCACGCCGCGCGCCGATTACCTCCTGCGAGTGAAAGGCGCCAGCATGCAAGGTGTGGGGATCCTCGACGGCGATCTCCTCGTCGTACACAAGACCGCTGACGCGCGCAGCGGGCAGATCGTGGTCGCGCGCCTGGGCGAGGAGGTCACCGTCAAGCGGCTGAAGCGGCGCGGCCGCGAGATCACGCTGATCGCGGAAAACCCGACGTTCGCGCCGATCGTCGTCGATCCGGTGCGAACAGCTTTCGCCATCGAGGGCATCGCGGTCGGCGTCATTCGTCCGAGCCGCTCGTTGTAGCGCGGTCTGGCCGCTGTCTGACGCGTTCCGGAAGCGATTCGCGCCCGACGCTGGCTCTCATCGCCGGCCGGCGGAAGCCAACGCAAGACGCGCGATCGTCTCCCGGCGCCATTGGAGACCCGATTTCGCCACCGCACCTCATGACCACCGTCCTCGCTCCGCTCCTCGCGCATCCGGCGATCTGGCGCGGCAACGATCTCGCGCCGGAGCCGGCGGCGTTGCCGTCGGGTTTCGCCGATCTCGATGCCGTGCTGCCCGGACGCGGCTGGCCGCAGGACGCGCTGACCGAGATCCTGCTCGAACGCGAGGGCATCGGCGAGCTGCGCCTGATGCTGCCCGCGCTCGTGCAACTCGCTGCACAGCGCCGCGACATCGTATGGATCGCCCCACCCCACCGGCCCTACGCACCGGCGCTCGCTGCCGCGGGGCTCGATCTCGCGCGACTGTACGTCGTGACGTGCGCGACGCCGCAGGATGCGCTGTGGGCCTTCGAGCAGGCGCTACGCGCCCCTGAATGCGGCGCGGCCTTCGCCTGGCTCGCCACGCACGACGACCGCGTCCTGCGGCGCCTGCAGGTGGCGGCACGCGACGGGCACACGTGGGGCGCGCTGTGGCAGCGCCCCGGTCAGCATGGAAGCGCCACGACGGCGCCGCTGCGCCTCGCCCTCACCCGCGAGGACGGGCAACTCGCCATCCACGTGCTGAAGCGCCGCGGTGTGGCCCTCGCGCAGCCGGTACGCGTCGCCCTCGACGGCGAGATGCCGCTGCGCACGCACCCGAACCGCGACCTTTCACCGCCATGGCATTGTGGACCTGCCTCCTCTTTCCGTCGCTGCCGCTCGACGTCTTCGCACGCGCGTTAGCCCCCGCGGACAGCGCGCGTCCGTTTGCCGTCGCCAGTGGCGGACACCATCCGCGCATCGTCGCCGCCAATGCCGCTGCACGCGCCGCCGGCATCCGCGACGGCCAACTCGTCTCCGGCGCGCTGGCGCTCGCCCCCGACCTCGTGCTGCGCCACCGCAACGTCGATGCCGAGGCGCACGCCCTCGCGCAGATCGCGACCTGGGCATCGACTTTCACGCCGATGACCTCCATCGCGCCACCCCACGCGGTGCTGGCGGACATCGACGGCAGCCTGCGTCTTTTCGGCGGCCTGCGGCGTCTCGTCGCCCGTTTCACGGCGGGCGCATCGGCATTGGGCTATACGAGCCGGCTCGCGATCGCACCCACCGCCGAGGCGGCGCTGCTGCTCGCGCGCGCGGCGCACACTGCACCGGTGCGCGACCCCGCCGACCTGCCCGCGGCGCTCGCGCGACTGCCGCTGACCTTCGTCGACCTGCCGGAGGCCACGTATCTCACGCTGCGCGATGCGGGGATCACCACGTTCGGCGAGGCCACCGCACTGCCGCGCGACGGCGTCGTCCGCCGCTTCGGTGGCGATCTCGTCGCGCGCATCGATCGTGCCCTGGGCCGCGTGCCGGATCCGCGCGCGCCTTTCGTGCCGCCGCCGCGCTTCACTGGCCGCCTCGAGCTTCCCGCCCCGGCGCAGGATGTCGAAGCGCTGAGCTTTGGCGTGCAGCGTCTCGTGCGCGATCTCGCCGACTGGCTCCTCGCCCGCGGCCTGGGCGTTACACGCCTCACGCTCACGCTTGCGCACGAGCGCTACCTGCGTGCGCGCGGTCAGTCGCCGACCGTGGCGCCGTTCGCGCTCGGCGCACCGGCGCGCACGACAGGGCACCTTCTCGGCGTGCTGCGCGAGCGGCTCGTGCGCATCGCGCTGCCGGCGCCGGTCGAGTCCATCATGCTTGCCAGCGACGAGGTCGCTCCGTTCGCCGGCAAGAACCTCGGGCTCCTGCCCGATGCCGATCTCGACCGGGTCGAGATTCCGCTCGTCGATCGTCTGCGCGCACGGCTGGGCGACGAGGCGATCGGGCGCCTCGTGCTCCACGCCGAGCACCGCCCGGAACGCGCCATGCGGACCGTGAGCGGACACGCCGTTTTACCGATCGCGCCCGCATCGCTGCCGCCAGCGTTGCGGCCGCTGTGGCTCCTCGCCGAACCGCAGCCGCTCGGCGACGTCCTCGAACGCACGCCGTGGATCCTGCGCGACGGCCCGGAGCGCATCGAATCGGGCTGGTGGGACGGCGGCGACATCCGTCGCGATTACTTCGTCGCCGACACCGCCGACGGCAAGGCCACGGTGTGGATCTACCGCGATGCCCGGCGCGGCCTCGACCGCGACGACTGGTTCCTGCACGGAGTTTTCGCGTGAAGACCATGGCGCACGCATCCCGACTCCACTCCGACGCTGCCGGTGGGCGAGAACTACGTGCACCTGTTCAGGCAGATGTAGGATCCTCGCCGCGCACTCCTATCGCCGTCGTAAGACCCATCGATCCGCGTGTTATTTCCGAAATTGAGGTGGGCATCTGATGCGTGATGCCATGACATCGTCTATATGCCCACCACACTCGATATCGACGACGACGTGCTCCTTGCCGCCAAACTACCCGCGGTGGCCGTCGCGGCCGGCGAGCGCACGTCCGAGACGCTGCGCCTCGGCATGCAGGAGCCGGGCGACCTCGTCGCGGCGTGCATCGTCGAAGCGACTGTTCACGGCGACCACGCTGAGCGCGGCATAGGGCGTGGCGAGACGCGTGGGGACGACTACGCCGATGCCGGTGACCTCGGGAATGAGGTCGCCCGCGTTGAGGGCGTAGCCGAGTGCGCGCGTACGCTCGAGCATGTGGCGCAGGACCGGCTCGGACAGCCGCCCATAGCGGGTGAGGCGCGGCCGGTTGCGCCGGATCGCGTCCTCGATCTCCGTCTCGGATAGCGCGGCCAGCAGAGCGACACCCGCCACCGTGCTGCCCAGCGGGCGCCGCTCCCCCACGCGCTGGGTCAGCACCTTGATCGGGTAGCTCCCCTCCCGACGCTCGACCACCACGCTATCGATGCCACTGCGCGTGGTCAGGAACACCGTATCGCCGGTGATCCGGCTGAGGCGCGCCAGCACGGGAGTGCACAGCTCGCGAAGGTCGAAGTGGCAGTTGGCGGCGAGGCCGAGCTCATAGGCGAGCACGCCGAGGTACCAGCGCTTGCCCGGCTTGCGCTGCATCACCAGGCCGTGTCCAGCGAGTGCACCCAGCATGCGATGTGCAGTCGGCACCTTGAGCCCGGCTTCGTGGGCAACTTCCGCAAGTGTGATGCCAGCCGAGTTATGCATTGCGACATGGCGCAGCAACGCAACCGCGCGGTCGATGCTCTGCGCCCCCTCGACGGGTGCGATCCGTGATTCCATGATATGGAACGATGTTGACCGGGGTTTTTCGTCCCTCGTACAATCTTCGCGACAGTGAAGGCCGGCAAATGGTACTCCATCTTATGGAATCATCGCCGCCGGCATCCGGCGGCGATCTGACAGGAGCAGGCGTGATATGGCACAACGGCTAAGGCAGGCGCAGTTCGATGTGGTCGTGCTCGGCGGAGGTGCTTCCGGGGTCGCAGCAGCGGCAGCCGCAGCGAAAAACGGCCAGAAGACGCTGATCGTCGAGGCTGGTGCGATGCTGGGCGGTGAACTCCTGAGCGGCATGTCGCTCGATGGTGTGCTCAACGCCCGCGGCGAATACGTCGTTGGCGGCTTCTCCAGTGAACTGTTCGACGAGTGCCGCAGCATGGACGGTTTCATCGGCCCGATCCATGACTATCGTCTTATCTGCTACGTCTGCGTCGATCCCGAAGTGATGAAGATCGCGGTCATGCGCGTTCTCGAGCGCCACGGCGTCACGGCGTGGGTCTCGAGCTTCGCGGAGGACCTGGTCGTCGGGCCGGACGGCCGCGTTTCGGGGCTGGTGGTGGTCAACAAGAGCGGCCGCACGGTGGTCAACGCGCGTCATTTCCTCGATTGCTCGGGTGACGGCGACATTGCCGTGCAAGCCGGGGCGCCGTTCGAGATGAGCGACGCGTCCGGTGACCTGCAGCCGCTTTCGCTCATGTTCCGCATGAGCAACGTCGATACGCCGCACCTCCTCCGTTTCGCTCAGGGGAACGTCGCCTCCCTGGCGGTCGGCGAAAGCGACTGGATCCGCGGCACCCGCAGCGACCAGGAACTCGTCGATCTGCTGGTCGCGCAAGGTGAGCCGTCGCTGTTCTTCAAGAGCGAGGGACCGTTCCTCGGCGATGCCATCCGTCGTGGCGACCTCGCACCCACCGCGCTGATCATGATCCAGCCGACATCGAAGGCGCGCCGCGAGGTGTGCATCAATGCGACGCGGGTCGGTGGCAACGTTGACGGCACCAACACGGCGGCGGTCAGTGCCACTATCGGCACGCTGATGGAGCAGGTGTGGCGAACCGCGAGCTTCCTCAAGCGGCAGCTCCCGGGCTTCGAGCAGGCGGCGTTCGCCGGGGTGGCGCCACGCGTCGGCATCCGCGAAACGCGGCGGATCATGGGCGACTACGTGCTGACACGGGACGACGTGGTCTCGGGGCGCAAGTTCCCCGACAGCGCGGTGGCCAAGGGCGCGCAGCATGTGGACATCCACCAGTCCGGAACCACGCAGATCCGCATCCCGATCGCCAACGGCGGCTCCTACGACATTCCGTTCGGCTGCCTCCTGCCGCGCGGCCTTCCCAACGTCATGGTCGCCGGTCGCTGCCTGTCCGCGACGCGCGAGGGCATGGGCACGGCACGCACGATGGGGCCGTGCATGGCCATGGGTCAGGCAATCGGAACCGCAGCCGCGATGTGCATCGAGCAGAACCTCGACAACGTGCGCGAGCTCGCGGTCGATACTCTGCAGCACCGCCTGAAGCAGCAGGGCGCGGTGATCGACGGCGTCCACTGATTACCGCGAGCATTCCACGCGCACACGATCCATTCAGGAGACCGATCATCATGCTTCGCACCCTTTCTCTGCTGTGCCTCGTGGCATCGACATTGGCACTCGGCCCAAGCGTCGCCAACGCCCAAGGGTCCGTACAGGACTTCCCCAGCCACCCGATGCGAATCATCGTGCCATTCGCACCCGGGGGATCGACCGACGTGATGGCGCGGATGGTCGCCGAGGGTCTGGCGACGCGGTTGCACCAGCAGGCGGTGGTGGAGAACAAGGCCGGGGCCGGCGGCAATATCGGCGCCGACCTCGTGGCGAAGGCCGCTCCCGACGGTTACACGCTGGTGATGGGCTCGATCGGCACTCACGCCACCAACAGCCTGATCTACCCCCAAATGCCCTATGACACGGTGAAGGATTTCGTGCCGGTGACGCAAGTCGCGCGCGTCACGCTGGTGCTGGTGGTCCACCCGTCGCTGCCGGTGCAATCCGTGAAGGAGCTGATCGCTCTGGTCAAGAGCGAGCCGGGCAAGTTCAACTACGCCTCGGGCGGCATCGGCGCATCGCAGCATCTCGCCGCCGAGTTGTTCAAGTACATGACCGGGACCAGCATGGCACACGTCCCCTACAAGGGAAGCGCCGGTGCGCTGAGCGACCTCCTCGGCGGCCGCGTGACGATCATGTTCGCCGACCTGCCTCTGGTCCTGGCGCACATCCAGCAGGGCAAGCTGCGTGCGCTCGCGGTTGGTGACGCCAAACGCAGCCCGGCGCTGCCCGACGTGCCGACCGTGGCCGAGGCCGGTGTGCCAAACTTCGAGGCTACCGCCTGGTACGGATTGTTCGCGCCGGCGCAGACGCCTGCGCCCATCGTAGCCAAGCTGCAGAGTGAGGTGGCCGCGATCCTGAAGCAGCCCGACGTCCGCAAGCGCATGACCGAGCTCGGCGCGACGCCGATCGGTAGCACACCGCAGGAATTCCAGGCATTCCAGGCCGCCGAGATCAAGCGCTGGAAGGAAGTCGTCGATAGCGCGAAAATCCGCATGGAGTGACCGATGCACGCGGCGCCCTGACCGGCTCCAGGGCGCGTGCTGTACCGACGCAGCGCGAAGCGGCCCTTGAGCGCATCGTGCAGAGGGTGATCCGATGAATGTCGCGCCGAGCCAGACCAGGCGACGTCTGGCGCTGCTCGGCGTCGGCGCGTTCGCCACCATGGCGGCGCTACGCGTCTGCGACCCGCTGCTGCCTGCACTTGCAACTGACTTCACAGTCACCACCGGCAGCGCCGGGCGCACCGTCTCGGCCTTCGCGATTGCGTATGGCCTGGCCTTGCTGGCCTATGGCCCTCTCGCCGATCGCATCGGTAGTCTTCGGGTGATTCTCGGCGCGATGGCGGCAAGCGCGCTTGGCAGCATGGCGAGCGCGCTCGCGCCTTCGCTCGACGCCCTGGTCACGTTGCGAGCCCTCTCGGGCGCTGCGGCCGCCGGCGTGACACCGCTCGCGATGGCGTGGATCGGCGACCACGTCGGATACGCGCAACGCCAGGAGGCGCTGGCCCGGCTCGTGGGCTCCGCCATACTCGGCATGGTCGCCGCGCAGTGGCTCGGCGGACTCCTTGCGGAGACGATAGGTTGGCGCAGCGCTTTGGTCGCGCTCGCGGCGCTGTTTGCCGTCGCGGCCGTGCTCATGCTGGTCGAGTTCCGCGGCGGCGAAGAACCCAGGATGGAATCGAATGGACGTTCCACCACTGCGGCACCGGTCGCGGACCTGCGCGCGGTGCTGGGCGAGCCATGGTGCCGTCGCGTTCTCGCCTTCAGTGCCTGCGAGGGCGTGCTCGCGTTCGGTGGCCTCGCCTTCCTCCCCGCGCACCTGCACCAGCACTTCGCGCTGCCGATGAGCGTGGCCGCAGGCGTGCTAACGCTCTACGGACTCGGCGGCGTGCTGTACAGCCGCATTGCCGCGCGACTGCTGGGCCGGTTCGGCGAGACGGGGCTGGCGCGACTGGGGGGTGCATTGATGGGCGCCTACTTCATCCTGCTCGCGGTCATGCCCTCTTGGCTCCTCGCCCTGCCCGCTTGCCTCGCCGGCGGTCTCGGCTTCTACATGTTGCACACGACGCTGCAGACGCACGCCACCGAGATGGCGCCTGCGATGCGCGGAACAGCGGTAACGCTGTTCTCGGCCGCCCTCTTCATGGGACAGTCGCTCGGTGTTGCCATCGCTGCGGTGATCGTCGATCGATCCTCCGCCGTGCCGGTCTTCGTGATCTCGGCACTCGCACTGCCGGTCCTGGGCTTTGCCTTTGCGCGGGAGATTCACAGACGCCGAGTCGCGCGGATGCCGTGACGTAGACAATACGGTCGCTTCGAGGAAGCAAGGTGGCCGGTCTCCGGCAACGTAGCTTGGCGTGGCAAGCCGCGCCAAGCTGCATGACGAGAACGCGCCCAGCGAAGAGGCCGGTCATGCAAGAAGGCGCGGCGTGGTGGGGCGCCGTCTGCACCGGTGCGGCTCGGGCGGGCGTTTTGACATCTGATGCGTGATGCCATGACATCGTGTATATGCGCACCACACTCGATATCGACGACGACGTGCTCCTTGCCGCCAAGGAACGCGTGCGGCGCGAACGCACCACCGCAGGCCAGGTAATCTCTGCGCTGGCGCGCAGTGCGCTCACGGATACACCGCCTCCTTTCACGCTGACCAAGACGGAGGCGTTCCACGGATTCCGCCCGTTCACCGAAGGGCGCAACGTCGTTACCAACGAGCACGTCAACAAGCTTCGCGAGGACGACGGCGACTGAATCCGCGCGCCGCATCGGGCGGCACCCGCCGATACGCGCAACGACACGCCGCAGCCTGCCCCGCGCTCACCCCCGCAGCGCCTGCGCGTGATGCGCGAAGTGATCGGCGAGAAAGCTCGCGATGAAATAGTAGCTGTGGTCGTAGCCGGGCTGCATGCGCAGGGTGAGCGGATGCCCGGCGGCCGCGCACGCCGCGCGTAGCAGTTCGGGCCGCAGTTGCGTCGCCAGGAACTCGTCGGCATCCCCCTGATCGACGAAGAGCGGCAGGCGTTCCGCCGCCGTCTTCACGAGCTCGACCGCATCCCAGGCGCGCCACGCCGCACGATCGGCGCCGAAATAGGCGGCAAACGCCTTCTCGCCCCACGGCACCTGCGACGGCGCGACGATCGGCGCGAAGGCCGACACGCTGCGATAGCGCCCCGGGTGCCGCAGCGCGGTGACGAGCGCACCGTGGCCGCCCATCGAATGGCCGAAGATGCCGCGCGCATCGCTCGCCGCGAAGTACCGCTCGACGAGCGCGGGCAACTCCTGCGCGACGTAGACCTGCATCCGGTAGTGCGCCGACCACGGCGCCTCGGTGGCATCGACGTAGAATCCCGCGCCCTGACCGAGATCGTAGCTCGCATCGTTCGCCACCGCCTTGCCGCGCGGACTCGTGTCGGGCGCGACGACGATGACTTCGTGGCGGGCCGCGTGTTCCTGTGCGCCGGCCTTGGTGATGAAATTCTGCTCGGTGCAGGTCAGCCCGGAGAGCCAGTACAGCACCGGGCAGCGCTCACCGCGCAGCGCGGCAGGCGGCAGGTAGATGCCGAATCTCGCATCACCGTTCAAGGAGGACGAGGCGTGGCGCCACACCTCCTGCCGTCCGCCGAAGCTCGCGTGCTGCTCGATGCGTTCCATGCGCGCCCTTGACGACCTGTGACCGCGGAGCGAACGGTGCCGCGTCAGTAATGGATCACCGAGCGGATCGACTTCCCCTCGTGCATGAGGTCGAAAGCACGATTGATGTCGGACAGCGGCATGGTGTGGGTGACGAAGGGCGCGAGCTCGATGTCGCCGCGCATTGCCGCCTCGACCATGCCAGGAAGCTGCGTGCGGCCCTTGACACCGCCGAAAGCCGTGCCCTTCCACGTGCGTCCGGTGACGAGCTGGAAGGGACGCGTCGAGATTTCCTGACCGGCACCGGCCACGCCGATGATCACCGACTGGCCCCAGCCGCGGTGCGCGCATTCGAGCGCCGCGCGCATCACCTTGACGTTGCCGATGCACTCGAACGAGTGATCGACACCCCACTCCGTCATCTCCACGATGACCTGCTGGATCGGCTTGTCGTAGTCGCGCGGGTCGACGCAGTCGGTTGCGCCGAAGTGCCGCGCGAGTTCGAACTTCGCGGGATTGGTATCGACGGCGATGATGCGTCCGGCCTTGGCACGACGCGCGCCCTGGATGACCGCGAGACCGATGCCGCCGAGGCCGAACACCGCCACGCTGTCGCCCGGCTGGACCTTCGCCGCATTGCTGACCGCACCCAAGCCGGTCGTCACGCCGCAACCGAGCAGGCACACCTGCTCGTGATGGGCGGCGGGGTTGATCTTCGCGAGCGACACCTCGGCGACGACGGTGTACTCGCTGAACGTCGAGCAGCCCATGTAATGGTAGACGGGTTGCCCCCGGTACGAGAAGCGCGAAGTGCCATCGGGCATCACCCCCTTGCCCTGCGTCGCCCGCACCGATACGCACAGGTTCGTCTTACCCGACTTGCAGAAGAGGCACTCGCCGCATTCCGCGGTGTAGAGCGGAATCACGTGATCGCCCGGCGCCACCGACGTCACGCCCTCGCCCACCTCGACCACCACACCCGCCCCCTCGTGCCCGAGCACGCAGGGAAACAGTCCCTCCGGATCGTCGCCGGAGAGCGTGAAGGCGTCGGTATGGCACACCCCCGTGTGCGAGATCCTCACAAGCACCTCACGGCGTCGGGGCGGCGCCACGTCGATCTCGACGATCTCGAGCGGCTTGCCCGCGGCAAATGCAACAGCCGCGCGTGATTTCATGGTGGGATCCTCCTCGGGGTATGGTATCTGTGGCGGCGGCTCGCAGTCGCAGGTCACTCGAGCCCGGTCCCGGCCGCGTACCGACGCGGCCCGCAATTTGCTTGTGCGGCGCTTTGCCTACTTGAACCGGCGCTTTGCGCCAGCACCCGCCCAAATGAGAAGCCCGGCGGAGTGACCCGCCGGGCGGATACGCATTCGGCCTTTCGACCGATTGCTTATTGTAGCAACGGCTCTCACCCCGGATAGCTACAGCGATGAGCATAGAGGAGGTTGGAATGGATGGCAAGCTTCCCGCGACACCAATCGTCTTTGGATTCGATATCGGCATCGCGTCGGTCGGGTGGGCGGTCTTGGCTGAAGACCGGATCGTCGCGTTGGGTGTCCGAACGTTCGATAAAGCGGAGACGCCCAAGGAGGGCGCCCCCCTCAACCTCGTCCGTCGGACCGCACGACTGACCCGGCGGCGTCTCCGCAGGCGCGCATGGCGCCTCAAGAAGCTGGCACGCACGCTGAAACGTCACGGAGTGATTCCGACGACGGGCCAGTTCGGGCCGGATCATCCGTACGTGGGGTCGCTGTGGCATGTCCGCGTCGCCGGTCTCGACCGACGGCTCGATCCCGACGAGTGGGCGCGCGTCCTGTATCACATCTGCAAGCATCGCGGATTCCATTGGTCGAGCCGCGCGGAGGAACAGAAGGCTTCGCAGGACACGAAAGGGGAAGCCGGCAAGGTCAAGGCAGGTCTCGCCGACTCCGCGCGGCGCATGACAGCACGCGGCTACCGCACCGCAGCCGAAATGGTATTGCACGATTTTCCCGATGCGCAGCGAAACAAGCGTGGCGAGTACACGAAGGCACTCGCTCGGACGCTTATCGCCGACGAACTCGCGCTCCTGTTCTCTAGACAGCGCGAACTCGGCAATCCGTTCTCGGCAAAGCACTTGGAGCTCGAGGTGCTCGGGAATGGTGATCGCCGGAGTGGGCTGTTTTGGAGCCAGAAGCCGCCCCTTGCCGGCAGCGCCCTACTTCAAATGCTGGGGCGATGTACCTTCGAGCGAGACGAGTACAGGGCACCGAAGGCGTCGTTCACCGCAGAGCGGCACGTGTGGCTCACGCGCCTTAACAACCTTCGCATTATCGTCGATGGACGAACCCGACCGCTGAACGATTGCGAACGGGAAGTCGCGCTCCCGTTGCCCTATGTCTACGATTCACCATTGAGTTACGGGCGCCTGCGAACTGAGTTGGTTAACAAAGGCCTCTTACCGGAATCGTTCCGATTCGCCGGCCTTCCCGATCCTGTCGCGCACCGCAAGGCCGGAGTCGGCCCCAAGGACCCGGAGAGCGCGATATTGGTGAAATTGCCAGGTTGGCACGAACTGCGCCTGACCTTCAAACGCGCCGGCTTCACGGGCGAGTGGCAACAGGTGTCTGGCGACGCCTTGGCCGGGAAGCCGGAGGCCCTCGACTCGATCGCTTGGGTACTCAGCGTTTACAAGGATGACGATGAGGTCCGACGTGAATTGACCAGCCTCAACCTTCCTGGTCGAGGCAGGCTGGTCGAAGCCCTGTTGAACATCCGATTCGACCGCTTCCACGCACTATCCTTGAAGGCACTGCGCGCGATCGTGCCCAACATGGCACGGGGGATGCGCTACGATGAGGCTTGCGCCGCGGCCGGGTATCGCCATAGCGTCCCAGAAAGAAAACACGCGGGACGTCACCGCTACATTCCGCCACTCTACTCAGGGCGCGATAGCCGCGGGACGATGGTCGTGGACCCCGATCTCGATGTCCCGCGAAATCCGGTCGTCCTGCGTTCACTCAATCAAGCGCGCAAGGTACTCAATGCGCTGATCCGCAATCATGGCTCCCCACACGCCGTTCACATCGAGCTTGCGCGCGACCTCTCCCGGCCATACGACGAGCGCCGGCGTATCGAGAAGGAGCAAGCCGAATTTCGCGAGCGAAACGCACACGACCGCGCGTTGTTCGCCGAACACTTTTTGGTCGCTGGGAATCCCCGTGGCGGCGACTTCGAAAAGTGGCGCCTGTATCGGGAGCAGCAGGGGAAGTGCGCCTATTCGATTCAGCCCCTCGATCTGTCACGCATCCTCGAGCCGGGATACGTCGAGGTCGATCACGTCTTGCCGTACTCCAGAAGCTTCGATGACAGCAAGAACAACAAAGTACTGGTCCTGAGCAAGGAAAACCGTGACAAGGGCAATCTAACGCCGTTCGAGTACCTCGACGGGGCAGGCGACGGCCAGCGGTGGCGCACCTATGTCGCCTTCGTCGAAGGGAACAAACAATACCGACTGGCGAAGCGTAACCGCCTCCTTCGGCGGGATTTCGGGGCGACGGAGTCAGCCGAATTCCAAGAGAGAAACCTCAACGACACGCGATACGTCTGCCGGTTCTTCAAGAACCTGGTCGAAAACAGCCTGACGCTTGCCGACAAAAGTGACGCGAAGCGGTGCGTGGTGCTCAGCGGGCAGTTGACCTCATTTTTGCGTGCGCGTTGGGGTCTCATCAAGGTACGCGAAGAAAGCGATCGGCATCACGCATTGGATGCAGCCGTGGTCGCCGCGTGCAGCCACTTCATGGTCAAACGCCTCTCGGACTACGCCCGTCGCCGCGAGCTGGCGGAGGTTCGCACCGGATTCGTCGACGTCACCACAGGTGAGATTGTCGATACCAACAGGCATGGGAAGCTCCGCGAGCACTTTCCAGAGCCATGGCCACAGTTTCGCGATGAACTGTTGGCGCGCCTTTCAATCGATGACGAGCTTGAGCTTCGCACTGTGTTGGAGAACATCGGGAACTACTCCGATACTGCGCTCGCCGCCACAAAGCCGCTCTTCGTCAGTCGCGCACCCCAGCGCAGGAACAGTGGCGCCGCGCACAAGGAGACCGTCTATGGGCAGTCTCAACGGGGAGATGGTCAGAGCCGCCTGACGGAGCGGGTACCACTCTCTTCCCTTTCGATGGCCGATCTCGACCGTCTCGCCGACCTCAAGCGCAATGAAAAGCTCTACGACGCCATTCGCAACCGGATGCGGGCGCATGGGGGCAAGGGGGACAAGGCATTTTCTGCCGACAATCCGCTAAGAAAGCCTGGCCGTGACGGGAGCCCATCAGGACCGATCGTTCGCTCTGTCACCCTCCAGATCGACAAGATGTCGGGAATATCCGTACGCGGCGGTCTGGCGAGAAACGACGTCATGCTACGCGTGGATGTGTTCTCGAAGACTGGCAAGTTCTACCTCGTGCCGGTCTACGTGCATCACCGGGTAAACGGCCTCCCGAACCATGCCGTCGTCGCCAACAAGAGCGAGAATGAGTGGACACTCATCGATGCAACGTACCAGTTTTGCTTCTCGCTCTATCCCAATGACCTCGTCAGCATCACGCAGAAGGGAAAGTCACCGACCATCGGCTATTTCGCTGGGTGCGATCGCAATACCGGCGCGATCAGTCTTTGGGCCCATGATCGCAATTCGAGCGTAGGGAAGGATGGCCTGATTCGCAGCCTCGGTCCACGGACGGCTACGTCGATCAAGAAATTCGACGTCGATGTTCTCGGCAATCGCTTCGCCGCGCGCCGCGAGGCCCGACGTGGTTTGGCGTAGCGTGGTCGTTTCAAACCCCGCCAAGCTTCGGCGGGACCATTTTTCCCTCATCGTCGAGCAGGTCGAATGCGCTCGCGTACCTTTCGAAGACATCGCGGTCATCGTCCTCAATCATCGGGAGATCACGCTGACGCATCCGGTGCTGTCCGCCTGCGGCGAGTACGGCATCAGTCTGTTCTCCACGGGAGACAACCACCAACCGAACGGCGTCTTCACCGCATTCCTGCCGCATACACGCGCTACCCGGATCCTCCGGTTGCAACTCGCCGTGAGCCGCCCGACCGCGAAGCGTGCTTGGGCTGAGATGGTGCGTGCGAAGATCGCGAACCAGGCCCGATGCCTCCGGTTAGCCGACATGAACGGTTTCGAGCGACTCGCGTCCTTGCAACGGCGAGTACGATCCGGCGACCCGGAGGGGATGGAGGCACTGGCTGCCGCACACTATTTTCCGAACTTGTTCGGTCCGGGATTCGACCGACATCAGGCATCCTGGACAAATGCCTCGTTGAACTACGGCTATGCGGTACTGCGCGGGGCTATCACACGTGGCATCGTCGCCCACGGCATGCTCCCAAGCATCGGGCTGTTCCATGCAAGCGAACAGAACGCATTCAACCTGGCGGACGACCTCATCGAGCCGTTCCGTCCGATCGTGGACCTGCACGTCGCGACGGAGGCGCAAACGATATCTACCGAGGCGATGAATCTCACGTCTCGCGACAAGATTGGCCTCGTGGGCCTGCTCAACGTCGACGTGCGCATGCCCACAGGGGAGATGACGGTGCTCTCCGCCATCGAATTCGCGACGGAGTCCCTCAAACGAGTTCTCGAAGGGGAAGCGCCCGACACCCTGCAGCTCCCGACCTTGATCGGCTTGCGCCACCACCCCATTGAGCGGACGTGAAGAATGGCAGAGCACACGAGGCGGTTCATGCGCATGTTGGTCTTCTTCGATTTACCGGTCCTGACGCGCGAGGAACGTCGCGCGTATACCCAATTCCGCCGGTTTCTGCTCAACGACGGGTTCGACATGATCCAGTTCAGTGTCTACGGCCGCATTCTCAACGGGCGGGATGCGGAGTCGAAGCACCTGGAACGGGTAATTGCCAATCTCCCGCCTGAAGGATCCGTTCGTGTACTCACGGTTACCGAGAAGCAGTATGCGGGAATGTGGATCCTCGTCGGTACCCCCATTTTTCAGGAAAACCAGGTCAGCGCCGACCAGATGGTCCTGTTCTGATCCAAAACTCGAACCGCGTATCCAGCGCCAAGCGAGGCCTGGCGCGGGATACGGGTTGGTCAATTGTAGCCATCCGGGGTGAGAGCGGGAGCTACAACCTTGCGGCATGTCGGCGCCACGCAAAGATCATTGTAGCCATCCGGGGTGAGAGCGGGAGCTACAACAAAGAAGCTGCCGCACTTCCATTTCAAATTATTGTAGCCATCCGGGGTGAGAGCGGGAGCTACAACGATCCGCTGGCTGCACGAACGGATGAAGTAATTGTAGCCATCCGGGGTGAGAGCGGGAGCTACAACGATCCGCGCGGCGATGGATGTTGCAGCCGAATTGTAGCCATCCGGGGTGAGAGCGGGAGCTACAACCAAATGGGGGGAGCACATCCCCCCCAATGGATTGT
>JADZAQ010000252.1 GCA_020852555.1 Burkholderiales bacterium | reverse complement strand
TCGCCGGAATTGAAGGCGATGCCGACCTGGGCGGTATTCCGCAACGAGGCGTTCGGCACGACCTACGAGCCGATCGCCTTCGTCTACAACAAGCGCCTGCTGACCGGCGACGAGATCCCGCAGTCGCACGCCGACCTGCCGAAGCTCTTCGCCGCGCACGCCGACAAGTTCAAGGGCAAGGTCACGACCTACGACGTCGAGAAGTCGGGCGTGGGCTTCCTCCTCATCACGCAGGACAGCAAGAACAATCCGGCGTTCTGGGACTTCGTGCGGGCGCTGGGCAGCGTGGGACCGCGCTTCCAGTCGAGTTCGGGCACGATGATGGAGCGCATCGGTTCCGGTGAGAACATCCTGGGGCTCAACATCTTCGCGTCGTACGCGGTGCTGCGGCAGAAGAAGGATCCCGGCATCGGCTACGTGCTGCCCAAGGACTACACGCTCGTCATGTCGCGCGTGATGTTCATCAGCAAGACCGCCAAGAATCCCAACGCCGCCAAGCTGTGGACCGACTACATCCTGTCGAAGCGCGGCCAGACGATCATCGCCGACCAGGCGCTCCTGGGCTCGGTGCGCAGCGACGTCGAGGGTGAGATGACGGCGTCGGGGCTTGCCAAGACGCTCGGTGCCAGCCTGCGACCGATTCCGGTGAGCCCGGAAATCCTCACCTACCTCGACCAGGCCAAGCGACTCGAATTCCTCAAGCAATGGCAGGCGGCGATCAAGGGCGGTAAGTGAGGCGTCTGCAACTGCCGCGGCTGGCCGTCATCCTGGTGATGGCCACCGCGGTCTTGACGCCGCTCGCGCTCATCGTCTATCAGAGCCTGCTCTCCGCGCCGTTCTTCGATCCGGGCAGGAAGCTCGGCTTCGGCGCCTTTGCCTTCATCTTCGCGGATCCCGACTTCTGGGATTCGTTGCGCAATTCCTTCATCATCGCCGCCGGGATGGCGGTGATCGCGGTACCTCTGGGGGCGATCCTCGCCTTCCTCATGGTGCGCACCGACCTGCCCGGGCGGCGCTGGATCGAGCCGTTGCTGCTGGTGCCGGTGTTCGTCTCGCCGATGGTGCTCGCTTTCGGTTACGTGGTGTCGGCGGGGCCGGTGGGTTTCTACTCGGTCTGGGCGAAGAGCCTCTTCGGTGGCGTGCCGTGGAACGTCTATTCGCTCACCGCGATCGCGGTCATCGCGGGGCTCACGCACGTCCCGCACGTGTATCTGTACTCGTCGTCGGCGTTGCGCAACCTGGGCTCCGACGTCGAGGAAGCGGCGCGCATGGCCGGCGCCTCGCCGTTCGCCGTCGCCCGTGACGTGAGCCTGCCGATGGTGATGCCGGCGCTCCTCTTCTCGGGCGTGCTCGTCTTCTTCCTGGGCTTCGAGATCTTCGGCCTGCCGCTCGTGCTGGGCGATCCCGAGGGTTATCTCGTGCTGGCCACGTACCTCTACAAGCTCACCAACAAGTTGGGCACGCCTTCGTATCACCTCATGGCGGCGGTGGCGGTGTGCATCGTCGCGCTGACGATTCCGCTGGTGCTCCTGCAACGTCATCTCCTGCGCAACGCCGGCAAGTACGTGACGGTGAAGGGCAAGGCCGGTCGGCAGCGCCTGTTGCCGCTGGGGGTGTGGCGCTGGCCGGCGACGGCGGTTCTCGTACTGTGGCTCGTCGTCACCGTGGTCGTGCCGCTGTCCGGCATCGCGCTGCGCTCGGTGGTGTCGAGCTGGGGCGAGGGTGTCATTCTCTCCGACGTGCTCACGCTCGATCATTTCCGCGAAGTGTGGGAGCAGCCGACACTCCTGCGCGGCATCCTCAACACGATCATCATCGGCGTGGTCGGCGGCGCGCTCGCGGTGGCGTGCTACACGGCAATCGGGCTCGCCACGCACCGCCGGCCGGACGGCTGGTCGCGCTTCGTCGACTATCTCGTGCTCGTCCCGCGCGCGGTACCCGGGCTGCTCGCCGGCCTCGCCTTCCTCTGGGTATTCCTGTTCGTGCCGTTCCTCGCGCCGCTGCGCACCACGATCTTCAGCGTCTGGCTCGCCTACAGCGTGGTCTGGCTCGCCTACGGCATGCGGCTCGTCTCGAGTTCGCTGCTGCAGGTCGGCCCCGAGCTCGAGGAGGCGGCAAGGAGCGCCGGCGCCACGCGCGGGCAGGTCAATCGCCACGTGACGCTGCCGCTCATCCGCTACGGACTTCTCGCGGCGTGGCTCCTCGTCTTCCTCATCTTCGAGCGCGAGTACTCGACCGGCGTCTACCTGCTCGCGCCGGGCACCGAAGTGATCGGCTCGCTCCTGGTGTCGCTGTGGGGCACCGGCGCGGCCGACATCGTCGCCGCACTCTCGCTCATCAACGTGGCACTGGTGGCGGTCGGCCTCGCCGTCGCGCTGCGCTTCGGAGTCAAGCTCCATGACTAAGCTCGTCGTCGGTGACCTGCACCTTTCCTACGGGGACAACGCCATCCTCAAAGGGGTGTCGATGCAACTCGCGCAAGGCGAGGTGGTCTCGCTCCTGGGTCCCTCGGGCAGCGGCAAGACGACGCTGTTGCGGGCGGTGGCGGGGCTCGAGCAGCCGCACCGCGGGTCGATTGCCATCGAGGACAAGGTCGTGTTCGACAGTGCGCGTCATGTCGAGATGCCGGCGGAGAAGCGCAATCTCGGCCTCGTCTTCCAGTCGTACGCGCTGTGGCCGCACCGCAGCGTGTTCGACAACGTCGCGTACGGCCTGAAGCTGCGCCACGTCACCGCCGGCGAGACCAAGGAGCGCGTCGGCTCCGCGCTGGCCAATCTCGGGCTCGGTGCGCTCGCGCAGCGCCTGCCGCACCAACTCTCCGGCGGCCAGCAGCAGCGGGTGGCGATCGCCCGCGCGCTCGTCTACAACCCGCCGGTGATCCTGATGGACGAGCCACTGTCGAACCTCGATGCGAAGCTGCGCGAGGAGGCGCGGGCGTGGCTGCGCGAGTTGATCCTCCGCCTCGAGATCTCCGCGCTGGTGGTCACGCACGACCAGAACGAGGCGATGGCGATGTCGGATCGGATCCTGCTCCTCAACAACGGGGTGATCGAGCAGCAGGGCACGCCGGAGGAGATGTACGCGCGCCCGCTGACGCTGTTCACCGCCGAATTCATGGGCAGCAACAATGCGCTGCGCGGCACCGTCGCCGAGGTGCGCGACGGCGCCGCCCGCTTGACCGGCGAGGGCTGGAGCCTGTGGGGTACGACGCGGAGCACGGCGACGGCGGGCGCCGCGGCGACCGGCATGGTCCGGCTGGAGCGCGTGCGCGTCGCCGAAGCGGCCGGGGACAATCGCGTGCGCCTGCCGCTGGTGACCTCGATGTACCTCGGCGAGAAGTGGGAGCACCTCTTCAGCGCGGGCGAGCTGCGGCTGCGTGCCTACGGCCGCGCCCCGTTGTCGAAGGGCGAGCACTGGCTCGAGATCGCCCGGGACGACATGTGGGTCTTCTGATCGCCGCGTCTTGAGGTCGACGGGGCACGGGTCGTCGTTGCGCGGGCAGGTCGCGCGCGTGCGCCGTGGCGCGGCGGCGCTCGCCATCGGCGCCGGCGCGGGGTATGTGTGCGCGCTCCTGCATACGCCGATCCCGTGGATGCTGGGGCCCTTGTTCACGCTGGCCGTCCTGCGCGTCGGCGGCGCCGACGTGGCTGCGCCGCGCTGGTCGCGCTACGTCGGGCAGTGGATCATCGGCACTTCGCTCGGCCTCTATTTCACGCCGTACGTGCTGCGCGAGGTGAGTGCCTTGTGGTGGCTGCCGACGGCCGGCGCGGTCTTCGCGATCGGCTTGGGCTACGTCGCGGGGATCGCGCTCGCGCGCATGGCGGGCTTCGATCGCACGACGGGCATCTTCGCGAGCGTGCCCGGTGGTGCGACCGAGATGTCAATCCTGGGCGATCGCTTCGGCGGGCGCATGGATCGGATCGCCGCCGCGCAGAGCATGCGCATTCTCATCGTGGTGGCGATCGTTCCCGCGGCGATCACGGCGGCGGGCGTGCACGGCGCCGACGCCTACCTGCAAGGCGCGAAGACCTTCGATGGGATCGGCTTCGCGATCCTGCTCGCACTCACGCTTGCCGGCAGCGTCGTCTGCTTTCGGCTGCGGGTGCCGAACGGTTTCGTCATCGGCGCGCTCGCGGTATCGATTCCGCTCACCGGCATGTCGGTCGACCTCTCGCTCATGCCGAGCTCGGTGTCCAACGCCGGACAGTGCCTTCTGGGCTGCGCGCTGGGGTCGCGCTTCCAGGACGATTTCCTGCGCGGCGCGCGTCGCTTCGTGACGGCGGTGGTGGTGACCGTGCTGCTGTCGGTTGCGCTGTCGGCGGCCTTCGGCATCGGTCTCGCCTGGGCCGCCGGGCAGCCGCCGGCCACGCTGCTGCTCGGCACCGCACCCGGCGGCATGGCCGAGATGTGCATCACCGCCAAGGTCCTGCAATTGGGCGTGCCGCTCGTCACTGCCTTCCACGTCATGCGGCTCGTCGTGTTGCTGCTGGCGACCCCGGTGATCTTTCCGCGGGCGCGGGCGTGGTATCGGCGACGGTACCGGCGGCACCCGCCAGGGTGAGGCAGGGCCCGGGGGGCAGGTAGAATGAGCCGCATGACACTCGCGTCGCCGCTTCGCACTTCCGCCGCGGCGCTCGCCGCGCCTGCCTACGTCGAGCACCGGCGCTTGATCGAATGGGTACGCGAGATCGCCGCGCTCACCGAGCCGGATCGGATCGTCTGGTGCGACGGCAGCGACGCGGAATTCGACCGCCTGTGCGCCGAGATGGTCGCCGCCGGCACGCTCATCCGCCTCGCCGCCGACAAGCGCCCGCGAAGCTTCCTCGCCCGCTCGGACCCGTCGGACGTCGCGCGGATGGAGGAGCGGACGTTCATTTGCAGCGAGTCGCCCGACGACGCGGGGCCCACCAACCATTGGGTTGCGCCGGCGGCGATGCGCAACACGCTGGAGGGACTCTTCGCGAGGTGCATGCGCGGCCGCACGCTGTACGTCGTCCCGTTCTCGATGGGGCCGCTCGGCAGTCCGATCGCGCAGATCGGCGTCGAGGTCACCGACAGCCCGTACGTCGTCGTCAACATGAAGCTCATGACGCGCATGGGTCGCGCGGTATACGACGTGCTGGGCAGCGACGGCGACTTCATCCCCTGCATCCACTCGGTGGGTGCGCCGCTCACCGCCGGCGCGCGCGACGTGGCGTGGCCGTGCAACCGCGAGCACAAGTACATCGTGCACTTTCCGGAGGCTCGCGAGATCTGGAGCTTCGGCTCGGGCTACGGCGGCAATGCGCTCCTCGGCAAGAAATGTCTCGCGCTGCGCATCGCCTCGGTGATGGGTCGCGACGAGGGCTGGCTCGCCGAGCACATGCTGATCCTCGGCGCGACGTCGCCGGTGGGCGAGAAGACGTACATCGCGGCGGCCTTCCCGAGCGCGTGCGGCAAGACCAATCTCGCGATGCTCATCCCGCCGCCCGGCATGGCGGGCTGGAAGGTATCCACGATCGGCGAGGACATTGCGTGGTTGAAGCCGGGTCCCGATGGCTACCTGCACGCGATCAATCCCGAGGCTGGGTACTTCGGCGTCGCCCCTGGCACGTCGCACGAATCGAATCCGAATGCCATGGCGACGCTGCGCGCCAACGTGATCTTCACCAACGTCGCCCTCGCCGACGATGGCGACGTCTGGTGGGAAGGGATGACCAGGACCCCGCCCGCGCACCTCGTCGACTGGCAGGGCAACGACTGGACGCCCGCCGACGGTGCGGCCGGGCGGAAGGCCGCGCATCCCAATGCGCGTTTCACGGTGGCGGCGACGCAGTGCCCGTCGTTCGATCCGGCGTGGGACGATCCGGCTGGCGTGCCGATCTCGGCGTTCGTGTTCGGTGGGCGGCGCGCCGATACGATGCCGCTGGTGACCGAGGCGCGTAGCTGGGCCGAGGGCGTGTACAAGGCGGCGACGATGGGCTCGGAAACGACGGCGGCGGCGGTCGGCGCGGTCGGCCAGGTGCGGCGCGATCCCTTTGCCATGCTGCCGTTTTGCGGCTACCACGTCGGGGACTATTTCCGGCACTGGCTCGCCATGGAGAAGAAGGTCGCGCATCCGCCGCGGATGTTCACCGTGAACTGGTTTCGCAAGGATGCGCAGGGCCGCTTCGTATGGCCGGGCTTCGGCGAGAACATGCGCGTGCTGCGTTGGATCGTCGAACGCTGCCGTGGGCAGACGCGGGCCCGCGACGATGCGCTCGGCCTCGTTCCGGCGTACGCCGATCTCGATTGGAAGGGCAGCGCGTTCGATGCGGACGCCTTTGCGGCGGTGATGGCGCACGACCCGCAGCAGTGGGCGCGCGAACTCGCGGCGCACGACGAACTCTTCGCCAAGATCGGCAACCGGCTTCCACCCGAACTGCGCGCCGAGCGCGAGCGCCTCGCCGCCCGGCTCGCGGCGTAGCGGGCGTCGGGCCGCAGCGCGCGCCGATGCGCGGCAGCGTCGTCGAAGCCGGCGTCCGGAGATGATTCGGGTGGGGTCGAGGGGTGCCCGCCGGCCGTGGGCGCCGAAGCTCGCCGCCGCGGCCGCCTTGGCGATGGTGCTGGCGTTCGCGCCGGGGGCGGGCGCGGGGCCGATGCTCACCGTCGGCACCGCCGGAGCGATGGGCATCTACTACCCGCTGGGCGCAGCGGTGTGCCGGATCGTCAACGTCACCCGCAAGACGCACGGTCTGCGATGCAGGGTCGAGACGTCGCAAGGGAGTGTTGCCAACATCCGCGGCGTGCTCGCCGGCCGGCTGACGATGGGCATCGCACAGGGCGATGCGCAGTTTGCGGCACGCGCGGGTAGCGGACCGTTCGGCGATGCGGCGCAGCCCAAGTTGCGCGCGCTGTTCGGTGTCTATCCCGAGACGCTCACGATCGTCGCGCGCGACGGCGTCGGCATCGCCACCCTCGAAGACCTCAAGGGCAAGCGGGTGGGGATCGGAACGCCCGACTCGGGGACCCGGCTGACGCTCGACGCGGTGTTCGGCGCACTGGGCATCCGGCGCGAGGATCTCAAGGCAGCACTCGAACCCGAGATCGTGGCGATGCCCCCGTTGCTGTGCGAAAACCGCATGGAAGCGTTCGGATTCGTCGGCGGACACCCCAACCCGATCCTGGAGGATGCGACCACGGGCTGTGCGGCGCACATCGTGCCGGTGGCCGGTCCCAGGATCGATGCGCTCGTCGCGAGTCATCGACATGTCTTCAAGACGGTGGTGCCGGGCGGGATCTACCGCGGCAATCCGACTCCGCAGCCAACCATCGGCACGATGGCGTCGATCGTGGTGAGTGCCGACCTGCCCGATGACGTGGCGTACGCCGTGACCCGAGCGGTATTCGAGAACTTCGACGATTTTCGCAAGCTGCACCCGGCACTCGCGACGCTCACCAAGGCGCAGGCGCTGCGCGACAATGCGGTTCCGTTCCATTCCGGGGCTGAGCGCTACTTTCAGGAAGCCGGGTTGCGCTGAGGCCGTGTTGTAGACGACAACATGGTGGGCGTGTTCGTCGGTCTGCCGGCGTTGCGGGCCTCGGAAGGTTTCACGTGGAACCTTCTTCTGGTGTGACCCGAAGTTTCACGTGAAACCGAGTCGAGCGAAGACGGAATCCCGTCCCTGGCGGCATCGCCGGCGCCATGTCATGTTTCATGTGAAACTGCGGCGGCGGGCAACAGCACCGGCGCCGTTGGCGGGGCAACACGGTGTCGTGGCTGAAACCGTGCGGACCCGGCTGCTAGAATGTATCGGTATCGACGGGCGCGGCGGATTTCGGAAGGCCATACGATCGCCGCGCACCGTATCGTCACGTTCAGGCCCGCGCAGCGCGCTCAGCGCGACCGCCGCCGTCGCAATGGAAGTCCGTGCCGTCCCGATGACTCGATCCATGGAATTTGCGCATCGCTTCGACGTGATCGTCGTGGGTGGCGGCCACGCCGGCACCGAGGCGGCGCTCGCCAGCGCCCGGATCGGCTGTGACACGCTGCTCCTGACCCATAGCATCGAGACGCTCGGGCAGATGTCGTGCAATCCATCGATCGGCGGTATCGGCAAGGGGCACCTCGTCAAGGAGATCGACGCCCTGGGGGGCGCGATGGCCCTCGCCACCGATGAAGCCGGTATCCAGTTCCGGACGCTCAATTCCAGCAAGGGGCCGGCGGTGCGCGCGACGCGCGCGCAGGCCGACCGCGTCCTGTACCGTCGCGCGATTCGCCGCCGTCTCGAGAACCAGCCGAACCTCGCGCTGTTCCAGCAGCCGGTGGACGACCTCGTCCTCGATGGCGACCGGGTGGTCGGGGTGGTCACCGAGATCGGCCTCGTCTTCCACGCTCGCGCCGTGGTGCTCACCACGGGCACCTTCCTGTCCGGGCGCATCCACGTCGGCCTGCAAAACTACGAGGCCGGTCGCGCGGGCGATCCACCCGCCAAGCGTCTCGGCGAGCGACTGCGGGAATTGTCGTTGCCGGTCGGCCGCCTCAAGACCGGGACGCCGCCTCGCCTCGACGGGCGCACGATCGACTTCACGCGACTGGAGGTCCAGCCCGGCGACGATCCGCCGCCCGTCTTCTCGTTCCTGGGCACGCGCGCGATGCATCCGCCGCAGCTTCCCTGCTGGATCACCCACACCGGTGCGCGCACCCACGCCATCATCCGCGCCGGCCTCGACCGCTCGCCGCTGTACTCGGGGGTGATCCAGGGCACCGGGCCGCGCTACTGCCCGTCGATCGAGGACAAGGTGGTGCGCTTTGCCGAGCGAGCGAGCCACCAGATCTTCCTGGAGCCCGAGGGGCTCGATACCCACGAGGTCTATCCCAACGGGATCTCGACCTCGTTGCCGTTCGACGTGCAACTCGACCTCGTCCGCTCGCTCCCCGGTTGCGAGAACGCGCACATCCTGCGCCCCGGCTACGCGATCGAGTACGACTACTTCGATCCGCGGGCGCTGCGCGCGACGCTGGAGACCAAGGCGATCGCCGGGCTCTTCTTCGCCGGACAGATCAACGGCACCACGGGTTACGAGGAGGCCGCGGCGCAGGGCCTCCTCGCCGGACTCAATGCCGCGCGCCAGGTGCGCGGCGAAGCGGGGTGGTGCCCGCGTCGCGACGAGGCTTACCTGGGCGTCCTGGTCGACGATCTCATCACGCGCGGCGTTTCCGAGCCGTACCGGATGTTCACCTCGCGCGCGGAGTACCGCCTGCAATTGCGCGAGGACAACGCCGACCTGCGCCTGACCGGCCAGGGCCGGGAGTTCGGTCTCGTCGACGACGCGCGCTGGGATACCTTTTGTCGCAAGCGCGACGCCATCGAAACGGAGCGCACGCGCCTCGCGCGGACTTTCCTGCGCCCCGAGGTTGTATCGAAGGAGGAAGCAGAAATCGTTCTGGGACAAGCCATCGAGCGAGAGTATGCGCTTACTGACGTTCTTCGGCGACCCGGCGTGAGCTACGCCTCGCTGCACACCCTGCCGGGGACTGGGGTTCCGGTCGACGACCCCGCGGTCGCCGAGCAGGTCGAAATCTCGGTCAAGTACGCGGGTTACATCGACCGCCAGCAGCACGAGGTCGCGCGCCTGGCTGCGCAGGAGACGCTGGTCATTCCGCCCACGCTCGATTACGCGGCGGTGCGCGGACTCTCCACCGAGGTTCGTCAGAAGCTCGCGGCGCAGCGGCCGGAAACGCTCGGCCAGGCATCGCGCATCTCCGGGGTGACGCCGGCGGCCATCTCGCTCCTCCTCGTCCACCTGCGGCGCGCCGGCGTCGTACCGCTGAAGGCGAGCGCATGACGCCGGCGACCTCCACCGCGACGCCATCGGCGACCGTCGATGCCGACCTGCGCTCCCGTCTCGACGCCGGGATCGCCGCGCTGCACCTGCCGCTCGACGCCCGGCAGCGCGAGACGCTTGTCCGCTATCTCGGCTTGCTCGCCAAGTGGAACCGCACCTACAACCTGACCGCGATCCGCGAACCCGAGCGCATGGTGACGCACCACCTCCTCGATTCGCTCGCCATCCTGCCGCACCTGCCGTCCACGCCTGGCCTGCGCGTGCTCGATGTCGGCAGCGGCGCCGGACTGCCGGGCATCCCGCTCGCCATCGCGCGCCCCGACTGGCAGGTCGACCTGGTCGACCCCGTCCACAAGAAGGCGGCCTTCACGACGCAGGCGGCGCTGGAATTGGACCTTCCCAACGTGCGCTCGCACGCGTCGCGGGTCGAGGATCTCGTGCCCGATGCGCCTTACGATCTCGTCGTCTCGCGCGCGTTCGCCGAACTCGCCACGTTCGCCGCGGCTGCCGCGCGGCATCTCGCGCCGGGTGGCAGCCTCGTCGCATTGAAGGGCGTGCACCCCACCGAAGAGCTCGCCGAGCTGGAAGCGACGGTCGTGGTGACCGCCACGCCCAGCGTCGTCGTCCCCGGACTCGACGCGGTCCGTCATCTCGTTTTCATGCAACGCTCATGACGCGCATCATCGCCATCGCGAATCAAAAAGGTGGCGTGGGCAAGACGACGACCGCCGTCAACCTCGCCGCGAGCCTCACCGCGATGAAGCGGCGCGTGCTGCTCGTCGACCTCGATCCGCAGGGCAACGCGACGACCGGCTCGGGCCTCGACAAGCGCGCGCTGTCCGCATCCGTGTACCAGGTGCTGCTGGGCGAGCGGCGCATCGCCGACGTGCGCGTGGCCTCGCCCACCGGCGGCTTCGACGTGGTGCCCGCCAATCGCGATTTGGCCGGCGCCGAGATCGAGCTCGTCGACCTCCCCGAGCGCGAGACGCGGTTGAAGGATGCCTTGAACGAGGCGCTGTCGCAGATGAAATCGGCGATCGACGAGGTGGCCGCCGAGTACGACTTCATCCTCCTCGATTGCCCGCCGTCGCTGTCGCTGCTCACCCTGAACGGTCTGTGCGCCGCGCACTCGGTGCTGATCCCGATGCAGTGCGAGTACTACGCGCTCGAGGGATTGTCCGACCTCGTGCAGACGCTGAAAAAGGTGCGCGCGCACCTCAATCCGTCGCTTTCGATCGAGGGCCTCTTGCGTACCATGTACGACCCGCGCAATACCCTCGCGCTCAACGTCACCGCCGAGCTCGAGAAGCACTTCGGCGACAAGCTCTTCCGCACGATCATTCCGCGCAACGTGCGCCTCGCGGAGGCGCCGTCGCACGGCATCCCCGCGATGCAGCTCGAGGCGCAATCGAAAGGGGCGCTCGCGTATCTCGCTCTCGCCGGCGAGATGCTGCGCCGGCACGAAGCGGCGGCAACCCCCTCGGCATAGGAGTCACCGATGGCGATTCGACCCAAGGGCCTCGGGCGCGGCCTCGACGCCTTGCTCGCGAGCGGCGACGACACCGCGGCCCCGAACGAGTCCAGCGCGCTGCGCACGATCGCGATCGATCGCCTGCGCCCGGGCAAATATCAGCCGCGCACGCGCATGGACGACGCGGCACTCGCCGAACTCGCCGAGTCAATCCGTGAGCAGGGCATCGTGCAGCCGATCCTCGTGCGCAGCGTCGACGGCGGCCGTTACGAGATCATCGCCGGCGAGCGCCGCTGGCGCGCCGCGCAGCGGGCGGGGCTGACCGAAGTGCCTGCGCTCGTGAAGAGCGTTCCCGACCAGCACGCTCTGGCGCTGGCGCTCATCGAGAACATCCAGCGCGAGGACCTGAATCCGCTCGAGGAGGCGCAGGGTCTCGCGCGTCTCGTCGACGAGTTCAAATTGACGCACGACGCCGTCGCCAAGGCGGTCGGTCGCTCGCGCAGCGCGGTGACCAATCTCCTGCGGCTCACCCAGCTCGCGAAGCCCGCGCAGGACTACCTCGCCAGCGGCGCGATCGAGATGGGCCACGCCCGCGCCTTGCTCGCATTGCCGGCGCCGCAGCAGGGTGGGGCAGCGGCGCGCATTGCCGATTCCGCGCTGTCGGTGCGCGAGGCCGAGCGGCTCGTCGCCACCATGCTCACCCCGGAGGCGCGCAGCAAACGACACGACCGCAAGGCCTCCGCGCCCGGACGCGACGCCGACCTCGTGCGGCTCGAAACCGACCTCGCCGAGCGCTTGGGTGCCAAGGTTCGCATCGAGGCGGGACAAGCCGGCGCCGGGCGCCTCGTCATCGGCTACAACACGCTCGAAGAGCTCGACGGCATCCTCGCGCGCATCCGCTGAAGCCGCGGCGTAGGTCGCGACGATCACCGGCGCCCAGGGACGCAGGCTCCCACCGGCGAGGCAGGGTGGCGCCGGCTCAAGGGAGCCGGGTGAACACCGGCACGCCGGCGTCGCGCAGGCATTGCGCGGTCACGCTGCCGGCCATGACGCTGCGCAGGCCGGTGCGTCCATGCGTGGTCATCGCGAGCATCGCGTCGCCCAGTCCGCGCACGAACTGGGGGATCGCTTCCTTCGCATCGCCGTGCAGGACCTCCCAGTCGATCGCGACGCCGTAGCGGTCGGCGATCTCGCGTGCCCGCCCCCGCACGTACGTCGATTCGTGCACGTCGCTCGGCGGTGCTCCCAGGGCGGAACGCGCCGCCGGATCGAGCGCCGAGACGACGACGACCTTGGCGCCGAGCCACTTCGCCAATGCCGCCGCCTGCGGCACGATCGTCTCGGACAGTTCGCTGCCGTCGAGCGGCAGGACCACCTGGCGGATCGTCGGCACCGCCGGCAGACTGTCCTGTTGCGGGTGGAACACGACGAGCGGTTCGCCCAACTCGCGCAGCACCTGCAGCGCGACGCTGCCGAAGATCGCCTGCATGGCGCCGCTGCGTCCGTGCGAACACATCACCACCAGCGTTCCGGTCACCCGCTTCGCCTCGTGGCGGATCGCCGCCGCGACGCCCTCGCTCGGGGCCTGCAGGCACAGCGCGGTCGCGCCGACCGGTGCCGCAAGTTTCTTCACGTAGTCGGTTGCCGCCGCCCGCTCGTCGGCGCCGTCGACGACGCGCAGCAGCGTCAGCGAGGTGCCGGTGCTGCGGGCGAGGTCGGCAGCGGGAGCGACGATCTGTTCGGAAAAGGTGGAGCCATCGACGGGAACGAGGATTCGCGTATACATGATCGGACGTGGCCTTCGCGGTGGTGGAGTCAGGAGTGATGGCGGCGGTCAGGCGGCGGCACCCGGATATGGTAGCCGGACCTTGAAGCAGGCGCCCGGGCCGATGCGATCGACGAGGGTGAGCGAGCCGCCGAGGCGGCGCATGATCTGCCAGCTGATCGCGAGTCCAAGGCCGATGCCCGGCGTCGAGGTCTGCGTGTGCGCCCAGCCGCGGCGGAACTTCGAGAAGATGAGCTCGCGCTCGTCGGCCCGGATGCCCGGTCCGTTGTCCTCGATCAGGACCTCGTAGGCCTGCTGATCGAGGTGGCTGCTCACCCGTACCCATGGCGCATCGCTGGTGTTGTACTTGATCGCATTGGAGATGAGGTTGATGAAGACCTGACTCAGCCGGTCGGCCTCGGCCTCGACCACCACGCCGCGGGCGCGTTCGCCTTCGAGCAGGCGGACCCGAGCGCCCGCCGCGAGACCCTGGCAGACGCCGATCGAGTTGTCGAGGGCGAGCTCGGGGTCGATCGCGGCCCGCTGCCAGGGCGTCTCGCCGTGCTCCAGCAAGTTGAGATCGAGCGTGCTGTCGAGCAGCCGGGTGAGCCGCACGCTCTCCTCGTGGATGATGCGCAGGAAGCGCTCGCGCTGCGCGGCATCGAGCCGGCGGCCGTCGAGCAGGATCTCCGAGAACGACCGGATCGAGGTCATCGGGGTGCGCACCTCGTGGCTCACCTGACTCAGGAAATGATCCTTCTCGACGTCGAGCCGCCGCAGGCGCTCGTTGGCGTCGCCCAACTGGCGCGCGGTCGCTTCCAGCTCGCGCGACTTCTCCTCGAGCTGGTGGCTGTACTCGCGGATGCGCTGCGTCTCGTCGGCGATGCGCACCAGCGCGTCGAGGCTGATCGTCTCGCCGGTGACGACCTGCGAGATCATCGCGTGCGCCGACGCCCCGCCGATGCTCCCGGCGAGCGTGCGTTCGAGCTGGGTGATGAACGCGTCGTCGGCGACCGGCATGCCGCGGTCGTGTCCTTGCTGCTGCGCGGCCTGCTCGAAGAGGCGCTGTGCCGCGTCGTCGCCGAGGATGCGCTGGGCGAGCAGGCGCAGGTCGTCGGTGGTCGCCGACCGGCGCAGAAGTCCCACCGCCGTCGCGGCGGGAGTGCGGAAGACGTCGACGAACAAGGTGCTCTGCAGTCGTTCGAGCGGGCGCGGCTCGCGCCACAGCGACACCAGGACGAAGAGCAACGTGTTGATCGACAGGCTCCAGAACATCGCGTGGACCAGCGGATCGAAGCTGTCGAGACCGAACAGCGCTTGCGGGCGCAGCAGCGCAAGGCCGAATGGCCCGTCGGCGAGCGTTTGCGGCGAGAGGACGAGGTCGCTGCCGAAGCTTGGCAGGAACAGCGTGTACGTCCACAGCAGCGTGCCGGCGACCAGCCCGCTCAAGGCGCCGTCGGCGTTGGCGTGTCGCCAGAAGAGTCCTCCGATCAGGCTCGGCAGGACCTGCGCGACGCCGACGAAAGCGATGAGTCCGATCGACGCCAGCGCGTCGGAGTCGCCGCTGAAGCGGAAGTACAGGTAGCCGAGAAACAGCATCACGCAAATGCTGATGCGGCGGCTGACCAGCAGGAAGCGGCGGATCTCGCCGCTCGCGCTGTGCGACACCCAGCGCAGGCGCAGCGCCATCGGCATCACGATGTGGTTGGAGATCATCGTCGACAGCGCGATGCAGGCGACGATCACCATCGAGGTGGCGGCGGAGAAGCCACCGAGGAACGACAGCAACGCGATGTCGTTGCGGCTCGCCCAGATCGGCAGCGTCAGCACGAACATGTCGGGATCGGTGCCCGCCGGCAGGTAGTTGACGCCGGCGATCGCGATCGGCAGCACGAAGAGACTGAGCAGAAAGAGGTACAGCGGGAAGAGCCACGCGGCGGTGCGCAGGTGCCCTTCGTCGGCGTTCTCGACGACCGTCACCTGGAACTGGCGCGGCAGGCAGATCACCGCCGCCGCCGACAGGAAGATCACCGCGACCCAGCGCGGACCGAACGCGTCTTGCGCATGGAGCATCTCGGAAGAGGCGAGTGCGAAGATCCGCTCCGGCCCGCCGGCGACGCCGAACACGACCATCACGCCGACCACCAGCAGCGCGACGAGCTTGACGACCGCTTCGAGCGCGATCGCCGCGACCACGCCGTGGTGGCGCTCCTTCGCGTCGATGTTGCGCGTGCCGAAGAGGATCGTGAACACCGCCATGCCGACCGCGATCCAGAAGCCGACGCGAAAATCGGGTGCCGCGTCCGGCGTTCCCAGCAGCGTGTCGGGCCCGCTGTTGCTGATCACCTGGACACTGGTGGCGACCGCCTTCAACTGCAGCGCGATGTACGGCGTGGTGCTGACCACCGCGATCAGCGTGACGAGCGCGGCGAGCGTCGCGCTCTTGCCGTAGCGCGACGAGATCATGTCGGCGATCGAGGTGATCCCCTGCGTATGCGCGATGCGCACGATCTTGCGCAGGAGTATCCACCAGCCGACGAAGACGAGCGTCGGGCCGATGTAGATGGTGGCGAACTCGAGGCCGTTGCGCGCCGCCGAGCCGACCGCGCCGTAGAACGTCCACGAGGTGCAGTAGACCGAGATCGACAGCGTGTAGACGACGGGCGATTGCAGCCAGCCCAGGCGCCCGGTGCGGGCGCGACGATCGCCTACGAAGGCGACCGTGAAGAGCAGCGCCACGTAGAGCAGCGCCGTCACCAGGACGACGTTGGCGGACAGCATCAGGCGGCAGGCCCGCGCGCCGGCGCGTCGTCGGTCGGCGGCGCGGCGGGCGCGGCGGGCGCGGGGGACGGCGGGTCGGCGAGACGGCGGGCGATGAGCGCCGCGCCGGCGATCAGCGCGAGCCAGAGCCCGAAGAGGTAGACGACGATGAGCGGGACGCCGGCGATCGTGCCGCCGCCGACGAACAGCGTGATCGCCGGCGGCAGGAACAGGAAGGTGCCGATGGCGGGCAGCAGCACGGCGGCATCGCGCAACCGCGCGGACGCCGGACGCGGAGCCTTCATGAGCGTGCCTCGCGCCTACTGCGCCGTCAGGCGGCGCACCTGCGCGACGATGTCGCGATTGGAGAAGGGCTTCGTCATGAAGCTGTCGGCGCCGATCTCCTCGGCCATCCGCCGATCGTGCGCTTGTCCCTTGGCGGTGAGGATCAGCACCGGGATCGCCTGCAGCGCTGGATCCGCCTTCACCGCCTTCAGCACCTCGAAGCCGTTCATCCTGGGCAGCATCAGGTCGAGGATCACGAGATCCGGCGCCTGGCTGCGCAGGTACCGCAGCGCCGCCTCGCCGTCGAGCACCGAGACGACCGCGAAGCCTTCCCGCTGCAGCACGAAGCTCAGCGATTCGACGATGTGCGGTTCGTCTTCCGCGATCAGCACCCGCGTGCCCATGACCGGTATCCCTGCGCGGGCCGGGGTTGGCCCGCCGCCAGTGTAGCCGGTCAGGCGCCGACGATGGGATCCTCTTCGCGGTACAGGCAATCGCGCCGCACGCACAGCCGGCAACCCGGTCCGACCGGAACCGCCGGCGCCGCCGAGGACAGGTCGAGGCCGTCGCCGTAGACCGTCTGGTCGGCGTGCAGCGCGTCGCAGGCGAGCATGATCGAGAAGAAGCGTCGCGGCAGGATGAAGGCCGGGCGCACCTTCTCGACGGTGCGCGCGACGAGCAACAGCCGCTCGCCGGTCGGGAACTCGGCCAACTGGCGCACCACCGTACCCGAGACGTGGAACGCCTGGTAGATCGCCCACATCGGGCAGCCCTGGCCGTGGCGCGGCAACGCGAGTTGTGGCAGCGGGAAGCGCTTGCTGGTGAAGCCGGCCGCGTCGGCGCGCAGCAGCGCGAAAGGAATGCCGGTGGCGCCCGGCCGGCGCAGCGACACCAGGCGATGGCACACCTGCTCGAAGCTCGCATCGAAGCGCCGCGCGAGGTGGTCGACGTGATAGCGCGCGGCGAGCGCGGCATCGAGGAGCGGCTCGTAGGGCAGGAGCACCGCCGCCGCGAGGTACGACGAGAGCGCACGGCGCGCGCGCCGGCGGGCGGCGTCGGTCGTGAATTCTCCGGCGCGCCCGAGGACGTCACCGATCGCGCGCTGATCGTCGAAGAGCTCGGTGGCGAGCCGCGCGAGCTGGAAGCGGCGCGTCGGCCGCGGTGCCGCTTCGGTGAGCACCAGCGTTCGCGACGCCGGATCGAATGCCGCGTGGTGGCGCACGTCGGCGGCATCGACGCCGGCCGACGGCCGCACGACTACCTGCACCGCGTGCACCCGCTGCAGGTAGTCGACGAGCACGGCCTCGCTGCAATCGTCGCCGATCGCCGCCGCCGCTCGAAAATCCGTCGCCGCCTGCTCGAGATCGGGAAAGAAGTTGCTGCGATCGAAGATGAAATCGTCGACCTCGTCGACCGGCGTGATCGAGCGGGCGTCGGTCGCCTCCTTGTCGAAGAACGCAGCGAGCGCCTTGGCGACGTCGGCGAGGCGTGCACTCTCGTTCGCGACGATTGCCACGAAGCGCTGGCGCTGCGCGGGTTCCAGGTCGCTCACCGTCTCCAGGATCTCCGAAGACGAGCGGATCGCCGCCACCTGGCTCAGCATGCTGTGCACCGCGCCGCCGAGAAAGGGGTTCTGGTTGAGGCGGTCCGACAGCGCATTCACCGTCTGGCCGCGATCGAGCCAGGCGCGGTGCACGCGGATCAACGCCCGCGCCCAGTGGCGATGGCGGCTCGCGAGATCCTGCGTCCCGGTGGTGTCGAGCTGCAGATCGGCGAGCAGAGGCTCGCCCGCGAGCTCGCCCAGGTCGTCGACCAGTCGCCGCTCGGCAGCCCCGTCGAGCTCGTCGAGGGCGAGCCCGAGCGCATCGGCGAGGCGCTTCAGCAGCGCGCCGCCGATGTTGCGCTTGTCGCCCTCGATGAGGTTGAGGTAGGACGCCGAGATGCCGATCTCGGCGGCGAGTTTCGATTGCGTGAGCCCGAGCGTGCGCCGCCGCGCGCGCAGGATGGGGCCGATCAGCGAGCGGCGCATCGCTTATCGCCCGCAACGTGGGCGACACCACGAGCCCATTGCCACGCCGCCGCGTTGGATGCGCCACAGCCGTTCCGAATGCTGCACCGCAAGGTGAAAAAAACACTGATTTGCAATCATCGTGATGCAGTTTTTACAAAAAATATCAATCTTGTCAATCAACTATTGTGATGTTGACTGTCAGCGCCGATACTCGACCACACTTCCGAATGCAAGCGCCAGCGGCGCACCCGGGACGCGACCGGCGAGGAACGCGCCGATCTTCATGGGGTGACGCACGAGCGTTGGGCAGATCGGACTGCGGAGCGCGCGCGAAGACTCGCCCCGTCCATGCCGAGCAGGGCATCGTCTATCCATAGGAGGTCCAGCATGTCGCAATCGAAGTTCGTCAAGTCACGCCGCCGCGTCCTGCACGCCGGCATGGGTGTCGCCGGCGCGTCGCTCATTCCCGGCCTGGGCGGCATCGGCGCGGTCCACGCGCAGGACAAGCCCGCGATGGGTACCTGGCCGGCCGGCTCGCAGGGCCCGACCGTCGCGGTCGCGGCGATGGTGCCGCTCACCGGCACCTACGCGGTGCAGGGCGCGGACGAGTTGAAGGGCTGGGAACTCGCGGTCGAACACATCAACACCAACCACCCGCTGATGAAGGCGCTGGCGCCGAAGATCAACAACGGCGTGCTGGGCAAGAAAGTCGTGCTGAAATCGGCCGACTCCGCGGCCAAGCCGAACCAGGCGCTGCAGTCGGCGCAGACCTTCATCAACCAGGACAAGGTCGTGCTGATGACGGGCTCGACGTCGTCGGCGGTGGCGGTGGCGATGAACAAGTTCGCGCAGCGCGAGCACATTCTCTACATGCCGGGGATCTCCGGCTCGAACGACACCACCGGCAAGGATTGCGTGCGCTACAGTTTCCGCCAGGGCTTCTACGGCGAAATGGCGGCCAACGCGATCGGCCCGGTGCTCGTCAAGCAATTCGGCAAGGGTCGCAAGGCGGCGTTCATGACGCCCGACTACACGTACGGCCACACCACCACCAAATCGGTGATGGACTACCTCACCAAGGAAGGCGGCTGGACCGTCGTGACCAACCAGGTCTCGCCGCTCGGCACGCAGGACTTCAGCCAGTACCTGACCAACATCGCGAACTCGGGCGCCGAGTTCCTGATCAACGTGAACTGGGGGCGCGACGCGGTGCTGTCGAGCCAGCAGGCCAAGCAGTTCGGCCTGCTGCCGAAGATGACGCTCGTGCTGCCGTACCAGATCCCGTTCATGGCGAAGGAAGCCGGCGTCGACATCACCGCCGGCGTTCTCGCGGCGACCGACTTCTGGTGGACGCTGGAAGACAAGTACCCCCTCGCCAAGCAATTCGTCGAGGCATTCCAGAAGAAGTATGGTTACCGTCCCGAGTGGGGTGCCGAGAACGCCTACGTCAGCTTCGCGCATTGGGCACGGATGGTCACCGAGGCGGGGACCTTCTACCCGCCGGACGTGATCAAGCAGTGGGAGAAAGGCGAAACGATCCCGTCGCTGCTCGGCAACGTGCACTATCGACCGCAGGATCACCAGGCCGTGCGTCCGGTCATCCTCGTGCGCGGCAAGGCCAAGAAGGACATGAAGAACGACGAGGACTTCTGGGAGGTGATCGATATCGTCCCCGGCGACAAGGTGATCCAGCCACCCGGCGAATTCGGTTGCAAGCTTGGCGACTACACCTGACGCCACGATCGGGTGTCCGACAGCCGTCGAGGCTGCCGGGCACCCGATCGCAGCGCGGCCGGCCGGTGGCGCAGTTCACGGTGTCGCCTGTTGCCGCGCGTTCGACCCGGGGAACGCGGGCCCGGGTGAATCGATGCGATCGACGATGAGGATGGGATAGCGTGCTCAGCTGGGGCAACTTCATCTCGCAGTGTTTCAACGGGCTGGTGCTGGGCGCGCTGCTCGCGCTGATCTCATCGGGCCTCACGATCATCTACGGCACGCTCGGCGTGCTCAACCTCGCGCACGGTGCGATGTTCATGCTGGGCGGCTACGCCGGTTGGGTCGCCTATACGCAGACCGGATCGTTCATCGTCGCGGTCATCGCGGGGTCGCTCTTCGTGATGCTGGTGGGCATCGTGACCGAGCGGCTCATCATCCGCCACTTCTACGCGCGACCGCCCGAAGATCAGCTCCTGGTCACCTTCGGCCTGGGCATCGTCTTCGTCGAAACGGTACGCTTCTTCTTCGGCAGCCTGTCGAAGACGGTGCCCGCTCCATCGATGCTCGCCGGCATCACGCCGTTGGGGTTCATGGTCTATCCGACGTACCGGCTGGCGCTGCTCGGCATCGTGGCCGCGGCGCTGCTCGTGCTGTATTTCGTCCTTTACCGCACGCGAATCGGCATGATCGTGCGCGCCGGCATCGAGGACACGATGATGGTCGACTCGCTCGGGATCAACATCCAGAGAGTGTTCATGCTGGTGTTCGGCATCGGCGCCATGGCGGCGGGCTTCGCCGGCATCGTCAACGCACCGGTCGTCGCCATCGCTCCGGACGTCGGCGATGCGATTCTCATCCAGACCTTCGTCGTCGTGGTCATCGGCGGTGTCGGCTCGTTCCCCGGCGCGGTGCTCGGCGGGCTGATCGCCGGCCAGATCATCAGCCTCACCTCGATGGTCGACCCCGCCTATTCCTACGTGATGCTGTTCGTTGCGATGACGCTCGTGCTCGTGCTCCGTCCGTACGGACTGCTCGGTACGGCCGGTCGCGAATAAGGGCGCACCTGCGATGCCGACCCGACAACGCCCTTTCCTCATCGAGGCGCTGACGCTGCTCGCCTTGATCGCGGCGCCGTTCGTGCTGCCGTATCTCGGTTTCAATCCGACCACCATCAACCGTATCCTCATCTGGGGATTGGTCGGGATCGGATTCGATCTCCTCTTCGGATTCACCGGGCTGCTGTCCTTCGGGCAGGCGGCGTTCTTCGGCACCGGCGGGATGTTCGCCGCCTATCTGCTGACCGAAGTCGGGTTCGGCAACACGGTCGCCGCGGCGCTGATCGGCATGATCGTCGCCGGCATCGTCGGCTACTTCATCGGGTTGCTGGCACTGCGCCGCACCGGCATCTACTTCGCCATGATCACGGTGGCGATCGCCGAGGTCTTCTTCTTCCTCGAGTTCAATCCGCTGTCGGCGTACACCGGCGGCGAGAACGGCCTGCCCGGCGTCCCGCCACCGAACCTCAACCTCGGCTTCACGACGCTCACGTTCAGCAGCAATCTGGAGATGTACGGGTTCTTCGCCTTCTGGTATTTCGTCGGGCTGGTGATCGCGCTGCGGCTCGTGCGCTCGCCGGTCGGGCTCCTGCTGCGCGCGATCCGTGACAATCCGCTGCGCGCGCAGGCGCTCGGCCACAATATCCACAGCTACAAGCTCACCGTCTTCGTCGTCGCGGCGATGTACTCGGGTTTCGCCGGCAGCCTGCTCGGGATGATGCAGGGCTTCATGCCGCCCGACGCCTTCATGTTCCACACCTCGGGCGAGATCGTCATGCAGACCGCGATCGGCGGTGCCGGCTGGCTGTTCGGGCCGCTGCTCGGCGCCGCGGTCTGGCTCTACCTGGCCGACTTCTTCCAGACGACGCTCAACCTGGGCGCCACCTGGAAGCTCGTCCTCGGCATCGTGTTCGTGCTGCTGATCGTGTTCCTGCGTCACGGGATGGTCGGCGCGATCGTCGACCTGTATCGCCTGGTCAGGCCGCCAAAGCCGGTGCCGCCGGCACCAGCGGTCGTGACCGTCAATCCGGGTGAGGACAAGCTGCTGCGGCGCAAGGCTACCGCCAGCACCTCCGGAGCGATCCTGCAGGTGACGGGACTCACCAAGCGCTACGGCGGCCTGGTCGCCAACAGCGACATCGACTTCCGTGTCGACCATGGCGAGATTCGCGGCATCATCGGCCCCAACGGCGCCGGCAAGAGCACCTTTTTCAAGATGCTGACCTGCGAAGTGATCCCGACTTCCGGCAAGATCGTTTTCGACGGCCGCGACATCACGAGCCTCGGGGTCGCCGACGCCTGTCAGTTGGGCCTGACCAAGAGCTACCAGATCAACCAGCTCTTCGACCGGCTCACCGTTCGACAGAACCTCGCGATCGCCGCGCTCGGCGAGCTCCGCGGCAAATTCAAGCTCGACATGCTGAAGTCCGTTTCGAAGGTTCCGGGGCTCGATCCGCAGATCGCCCGCACCGCCAAACTCGTGCACCTTGGCGACCGGCTCGACACCCCGGTGTCCGAACTGGCCTATGGCGAAAAGCGCCGGCTCGAGATCGGGCTCGCACTGGCGACGTCACCAAGCCTGCTGCTGCTCGACGAGCCGCTCGCCGGCATGAGCCCGCAGGAGCGCGTCGAGACGGTCGCGTTGCTGAAGGCGATCGCCGTCGGCCGCACCATGATCGTGATCGACCACGACATGGATTCGCTCTTCGAGCTGGTCGAGCGGATCACCGTGCTGCAGGAAGGACGCGTGCTCGTCGAGGGCACGCCCGACGAGATCCGCAACAACGCCGCCGTCCAGGAGGCCTATCTCGGCGGCATCGACGACGAGACGGGGGTCGCATGAGACGCGCCCGGCCGTCCGAAGCGGCGCATTCCCTCTCGAAGAGGCGGGCCGCGGGCCCCAGGGAGCATCGATGAGCCTGCTCGAAGTCTCCGGGCTGAACAGCTATTACGGCGACAGTCACATCCTGTTCGACGTCGCGCTGCACGTCGAGAAGAACGAGGTCGTGGCGCTCCTCGGGCGCAACGGCGCCGGGAAGTCGACGACCCTGAAGACGCTCATGGGCGTGGTCAAGCCCCGGTCCGGCAGCGTCAAGCTCGAAGGCGTCGATGTCGCCAGCAAGAAGGCGCACGGCATCGCCCGCGCCGGGATGCAGCTCGTCCACGAGGATCGCCGCATTTTCGGGAGCCTCAACGTCGAGGAGAACATCATCCTGGCCGGCCTCACCGCCGAGAACAGGTGGCCGCTGGACCGCATCTATGCGATGTTTCCGCGGCTCAAGGAGCGGCGCACGAGTCGCGGCACCGACCTCTCCGGTGGCGAACAGCAGATGCTCGCGATCGCCCGCGCACTGGTGCGCGACCCGAAGATCATCCTTCTCGACGAACCTTTCGAGGGGCTGGCGCCGGTGATCGTGCAGGGTCTCGTGCGCGCCTGTCGCGAACTCGCGCAAGCCGGGCAGACGATCGTTCTCGTCGAGCAGAACATCGCGGCGACGCTGGCGCTGGCGAGCCGCGTGTACATCATCAACAACGGGCACATCGCGCACGAGGGCCCGGCGGCACAACTGAAGGCGCAGCCGGAGATCCTGCAGCGTTATCTCGGGGTGTAGGGGCGCTGTCGCGCCGGCCCGAGCGTCAAGGGCGTTTCACAGGAGACGCAGAGGCGCCGAGAAAGACGAGCCTCTCTCTGCGTCTCGGCGTCTCTTTGTGACGTGCTCTCCGGGCCGTTGGTTTGCCAAGAATCGCTTCAGAGGAGGCGCAGAGGCGCCGAGAAAGACGAGCCTCTCGCTGCGTCTCGGCGTCTCTTTGTGAGGCGCGCTCAGCCCAGTTGCTTGACCATCGTGTCGGCGTCGGAGACCTCGTACTTCCCCGGCGCCTCGACGTTGAGCGCCTTGACGACGCCGTCGTCGACGAGCATCGAGAAGCGCTGGCAGCGCATGCCCATGCCGCGCGCGGTGAGGTCGAACTCGAGGCCGAGCTTCTTCGCGTACTCGGCGCTGCCGTCGGCCATCATGTGGACCTTGCCGCCGGCCATCTGGTCGCGACCCCAGGCGCCCATCACGAACGCGTCGTTGACCGCCATGCAGTAGATCGCATCGACGCCCTTCGCCTTCAGCTTGTCGTAATTGGCGAGATACGAGGGCACGTGCTTGGCCGAGCAGGTGGGCGTGTAGGCGCCGGGCAGGCCGAAGATCACGATCTTCTTGCCCTTCGCGAGGTCGGCGACCTGGAACGTATTGGGCCCGACGCTGCAGCCGTTGCCCTCGACTTCGATGAATTCCGACAGCGTGCCCTCGGGCAGCCTGTCGCCGACCTTGATCGTCATGGTGTCTCCCTGAAAAATGCGGTGATTGCAACCGAAACCGTCAAGGCTAGCACGAGTCGGCGGCCCGCCCCGGGCCCGGACCGACGCCCTGGCCGGGTCGCGCCTCGCCCCGTGGCCGTGCGAAGCGGGCCGCCACGCCGCCGGCGTGCCATGCGGTACCGAACGAGCGTGCGACGCTGCGCTGCAACATTCGATTGCCGGGCGACCCGCGAACCAGTTAGAATCCGAAAGTTTGCTTCGTTGCTCGAGCGCGCGGCGTGAAGGCTATGCAAGAAACGCGCGCCAGTCCCAGGCGCACCCCGGCGCCCCTGTCGACCCCGACGATCCGTCGCGTCCTCAAATGGCAGGCGGTCGTCACGTTGGCCGGTGCGGCGTTGGCGTGGGGATGGGGCGGGGGCCATGCGGCGCTGTCGGCGGCGCTGGGCGGGATCGTCAACGTGTCGGCGATCGTGGTGTTCACGGTCGTCTACACGCTATCCCGGCCGGTGTCGGGCGGCGGCACGGTCGCTGCGCTCATCCGGGCCGAAGCATTCAAGATCCTCGTGATCGTCGGGCAGCTCGCGGTGATCCTCGCGACCTACAAGGCGATCGTCCCGGTGGCGTTCTTCGCCACGTTCGTGATCACGGTGTTGCTGTTCCGCCTGGCCCTGCTCGATCGCAACTGATCCGACCTCACCGACCTCCATGGCGACCACGTACGATTCCCCCTCCGAGTACATCAAGCACCACCTGGCGTTCAACGTGTCGGAGGTCGGCGGCTCGACGTTCCACCTCGACAGCGTGGTCACGTCGGTGATCCTCGGCATCATCGGCATCGGCTTCATGTGGCTCGTCACGCGCAAGGCGACCACCGGGGTGCCGTCGAAGACACAGGCCTTCATCGAGTTGTCGATCGGCTTCGTGAACGACCAGGTCAAGGGGATGTACCACGGCACCAGCCAATGGGTGGCCCCGATCGCGCTCACGGTGTTCGTGTGGACGACCCTCATGAACGCGATGGACTTCCTGCCGGTCGACATCATGGCGACGATCTACGGCTGGTTCGGCATCCACCAGTGGCGCAGCGTGCCCACCGCCGACGTCAACACCACCTTCGCGCTGGCGCTCGTCGTGTTCGGGCTCATGATTCTCTTCGGCATCAAGTCGAAGGGCCTGGGCGGCTGGACGAAGGAACTCTTCGTGGCGCCGTTCGGCGGCAACCCGATCCTCTGGCCGTTCAATTTCCTCTTCAACCTCATCGAATTCGTCAGCAAGCCGCTGTCGCACAGCCTGCGTCTGTACGGCAACATCTACGCCGGCGAGATCATCTTCCTGCTGCTCGGGATGTGGGCCGCGAGCGGGCTCGCCGGCACGATCTTCAGCGGCGTGCTCAACCTCGGCTGGGCGATCTTCCACATCCTGATCGTCCTCCTGCAGGCGTACATCTTCATGATGCTCACCATCGTCTACCTCGCGATGGCCGAGGAATCGCACTGAGTCTGTCATCAATCGACGTAAACCCCGCAACTGAAAGGATCGCGAAAATGGAAGCTGCACAACTGGCGACAATGATCCAGGCGTACACCGGCGTCGGGATCGGTCTCATGATCGGCCTCGGCGCCCTGGGTGCGTGCGTGGGCGTGGGCATCATGTGCTCGCGCTTCCTGGAAGGTGCCGCCCGCCAGCCCGAGCTCATGCCGCAACTGCAAGCCAAGGTCTTCCTGCTCCTGGGCCTCATCGACGCGTCGTACATCATTGCGGTCGGTCTCGCGATGTTCTTCGCGTTCGCCAATCCGCTGCTGTCGGTCCTGCCCAAGTAAGGCGCGGTAGTCTCCACCCCACACGAGGGCAGTCATGAATATCAACCTGACCCTGATCATGCAGGCGGTGGCGTTCGCGGCCTTCATCTGGTTCTGCGCGCGCTTCATCTGGCCGCCGCTGATGAAGGCGATCGAGACGCGTCAGAAGCAGATCGCCGATGGCCTCGCCGCCGGCGAGCAGGGCCGCAAGGAACTCGCCAGCGCCCAGAAGCGGGAAGCGGAGATCATCGCCGAGGCGAAGGCCAAATCGGCGGAGATCGTCGCCATCGGGGAAAAGTACAAGGCCGACGCGATCGACCAGGCCAAGGTCGATGCCAAGGCCGAGGCGGACCGCATCGTGGCCGCCGCCAAGGCCGAGATCGAGCAGGAGGTGGCGCGCGCCCGCGAGCAGCTTCGCGACTCGGTCGCCGACCTCGCGGTGGCGGGCGCCACGCAGATCCTGAAGCGCGACGTCGACCGCAACGTGCACGCACAACTCCTCGCGCAGTTGAAGAGCGAGCTGTAACGCCGTGGCCGAACTCACCACCATTGCCAGGCCGTATGCCGAAGCCGCGTTCACGCTGGCGCGCGATCAGAACGCGCTGCCGGCGTGGTCGCAGATGTTGAAGCTCGCGAGCGGCATCGTCGCCGACCCGCAGATGACCGCGGCGCTCGACAATCCGACCCTCGACGCGTCGGCGAAATCGTCGCTGTTGCTGTCGATCGCCGGCGACCGCCTCAATGCCGAGGGGCGGAACTTCGTGCGCGTGCTCGTCGACGCCGACCGCATCGCGCTGATGCCGGTGATCTCGTCGCTCTTCGAGGCGTTGAAGGACGACGCCGACGGTGTCGCCAAGGCCACGATCGAGACGGCATTCCCGTTCGAGGGCAACGAGCTCGCCGAGCTGACCGCCGCACTCGAGCGCCGCTTCAAGCGCAAGGTCGAGGCGGACGTCGTGGTCAAGCCCGAACTCATCGGTGGCGCCCGGATCACGGTGGGCGACAACGTGATCGACGGCACCGTCGCGGAGCAGCTGCGCGCGATGACGACGCAGCTGCGGGCGTGAGTTGCCGCACGATGCATCACTCCTTGCAACGAGACGCTGAGGTGCCGAGGCGTGCGCGTCCCGGCGTTCCCGTGTCTCTTTGTGAATGAACCTCTAGCGAGATAAGCCATGCAGCTCAATCCGTCCGAAATTTCCGAACTGATCAAGGCCAAGATCCAGCACCTCGATGCCGGCGCCGAGGTCAAGACGCAAGGCACGGTCGTCTCGATCTCCGACGGCATCTGCCGCATCCACGGGCTGTCGTCGGTTATGCAAGGCGAGATGCTCGAATTCCCCGGCAATACCTTCGGGCTCGCGCTCAACCTCGAGCGCGACTCGGTCGGCGCCGTGATCCTGGGCGCCTACGAGCACATCACCGAGGGCCAGACGGTGAAGTGCACCGGCCGCATCCTCGACGTGCCGGTCGGCCCCGAGCTCATCGGGCGCGTGGTCGACTCGCTCGGCCGCCCGATCGACGGCAAGGGCTCCGTCAACGCGAAGCAGCGCGACGTGATCGAGAAGGTCGCCCCGGGCGTGATCGACCGCCAGAAGGTGAACCAGCCGGTGCAGACCGGGTTGAAGTCGATCGACGCCATGGTGCCGATCGGCCGTGGCCAGCGCGAGCTGATCATCGGTGACCGCCAGACCGGCAAGACCGCCGTGGCGATCGACACGATCATCAACCAGAAGGGCAAGGACCTCATCTGCGTCTACGTCGCGATCGGCCAGAAGGCGTCGTCGATCAAGAACGTGGTGACCAAATTGACCGAGCACGGCGCGATGGACTACACCATCGTCGTTGCCGCCGCGGCATCGGATTCGGCCGCGCTGCAGTACATCGCGCCGTACTCGGGCTGCACGATGGGCGAGTACTTCCGCGATCGCGGGCAGGACGCGCTCATCATCTACGACGACTTGACCAAGCAGGCGTGGGCGTACCGCCAGGTGTCGTTGCTGCTGCGCCGGCCGCCGGGCCGCGAAGCGTACCCGGGCGACGTGTTCTATCTCCACTCGCGCCTGCTCGAGCGGGCGGCGCGCGTGAACACCGGCTACGTCGAGCGGTTCACCAAGGGCGAGGTCAAGGGCAAGACCGGCTCGCTCACCGCGCTGCCGATCATCGAGACGCAGGCGGGCGACGTGACCGCGTTCGTGCCGACCAACGTGATCTCGATCACCGACGGCCAGATCTTCCTCGAAACCGACCTCTTCAACGCCGGCATCCGGCCGGCGATCAACGCCGGCATCTCGGTGTCGCGGGTGGGCGGCGACGCGCAGACCAAGGTCATCAAGAAGCTGGGTGGCGGCGTGCGCCTGGCGCTCGCGCAGTACCGCGAGCTTGCCGCCTTCGCGCAGTTCGCTTCCGACCTGGACGAGGCCACCAGGAAGCAGCTCGACCGTGGCCGCATGGTCACCGAGCTCATGAAGCAGCCGCAGTACTCGCCGCTGTCGGTCGCCGACGAGGCGCTGACGCTCTTCGGCGTGAACCGTGGCTACTACGACGACGTGCCGGTCGAGAAGGCGCTCGCCTTCGAGAGCGCGCTGCGCCAGTTCATGAAGACGAAGTACGCGGCGATCATGGACAAGATCGCCAAGACGCTCGACCTGCCCGCCGACGACGAGAAGGCGCTCGCCGCGGCGATCGAGGACTTCAAGAAGACCGGAACCTACTGATCGGGCATCAGGGATCAGGGATCAGGAATCCGGGATCAGAGGCGTCGGCGTTTCGGTGGCGGCGCATTGAGCGCCGGACTCGGATAGAGCGAAGCGGACATAGCGATGGCGGGATCGAAGGAAATCCGGAACAAGATCAAGAGCGTGCAGAGCACGCGCAAGATCACCAAGGCGATGGAGATGGTCGCGGCCTCGAAGATGAAGAAGGCCCAGGACCGCATGCGCGCCTCGCGTCCGTACATGGAGAAGGTGTTCAACATCGTCATGCACATCGCGCGGGCGAACACCGAGTATCGCCACCCGTTCCTGGTGCGCCGCGAGAAGGTGCGGCGCGTGGGCGCGATCGTGGTGACCACCGACAAGGGACTGTGCGGCGGCCTCAACACGAACATCCTGCGGACCGTGCTCCAGGCGCACAAGGACTGGACCGCGCGAGGAATCGAGGTCGACTACGTCGCGATCGGCAACAAGGGGCAGGGTTTCCTGCAGCGGATGGGCGGCAACATCGTCGCCAGCGTCGTGCAGTTGGGCGACCGCCCGCGGCTCGATCGCCTCGTGGGACCGGTGAAAACGCTGATCGACGAGTACATGGCCGGCAACGTCGACGAGGTCCACGTCTTCTACACGACGTTCATCAACACGATGAAGCAGGAGCCGCGGCAGGGCCGGATCGTGCCCATTCCGCACCAGTTCCGCGCCGCGAGCGGCGAGATGCGCAAGGCCGACATCGGCGAAGGCACCTGGGACTACATCTACGAGCCCGACGCGCGCGAGCTCCTGGACGGGATGATGCGGCGCTACCTCGAGGGTGCGGTGTTCCAGATGGTCAACGAGAACATGGCCTCGGAGCAGTCGGCGCGGATGGTGGCGATGAAGGCGGCGTCGGACAACGCCGGCAAGATCATCAGCGAGCTGCAGCTCATCTACAACAAGTCGCGGCAGGCGGCGATCACCAAGGAACTGTCGGAGATCGTCGGCGGGGCGGCGGCGGTGTGAGGATCCATTTCCACAAAGAGACGCAGAGACACCGAGAAAGTCCCTCTCTGCGTCTCGGTGCCTCTTTGTGAACGTCTTTGACGTGACATTCATTTACACAAGGAGACGCAGAGGCGCCGAGCAAGAGCCTTGCGGTAAATCTTTTCTCCGTGTCTCTGCGTCTCTTTGTGAAGGTTTGAAGGCAATTGTCGACTTGAGGACATCATGAGCAACGCGACGAACGAAGGAACCATTGTTCAATGCATCGGAGCGGTCGTCGACGTGGAATTCCCGCGCGACCAGATCCCCGAGATCTACGACGCGCTGAAGCTCGACGAGATCGGCCTCACGCTCGAGGTCCAGCAGCAGTTGGGCGACGGCGTCGTGCGCACGATCGCGCTCGGCAGTTCGGACGGCCTGCGCCGCGGGATGCAGGTGCTGAACACCAAGGCGCCGATCTCGGTGCCGGTGGGCACGGCGACGCTCGGCCGGATCATGGACGTGCTCGGCCGCCCGATCGACGAGAAGGGCCCCGTCGCCGCGGAAAAGACGATGTCGATCCACCGCGAGGCGCCGGCGTACGAGGAGCTCTCGCCGTCGACCGAGCTCCTCGAGACCGGGATCAAGGTGATCGATCTCGTCTGTCCGTTCGCCAAGGGCGGCAAGGTCGGGCTCTTCGGCGGCGCCGGCGTGGGCAAGACGGTGACGATGATGGAGCTCATCAACAACATCGCCACCGCGCACTCCGGGCTGTCGGTGTTCACCGGCGTGGGCGAGCGCACCCGCGAGGGCAACGACTTCTATCACGAGATGATCGAGTCGGGCGTCGTCAACATCGAGGACGCCGCGAAGTCGAAGGTGTCGATGGTCTACGGCCAGATGAACGAGCCGCCGGGCAACCGCCTGCGCGTGGCGCTCACCGGGCTCACCATCGCCGAGTCGTTCCGTGACGACGGCCGCGACGTGCTGCTCTTCGTCGACAACATCTACCGCTTCACGCTCGCCGGCACCGAAGTGTCCGCGCTGCTCGGCCGGATGCCGTCGGCGGTGGGCTACCAGCCCACGCTGGCCGAGGAGATGGGTCGGTTGCAGGAGCGCATCACCTCGACCAAGACCGGCTCGATCACGTCGATCCAGGCGGTGTACGTGCCGGCGGACGACCTGACCGACCCGTCGCCCGCGACCACCTTCGGCCACCTCGACGCGACCGTCGTGCTCTCGCGCGACATCGCGGCCCTCGGGATCTATCCGGCGGTGGACCCGCTCGACTCCACCTCCCGGCAGGTGGACCCGAACGTGATCGGCGAGGAGCACTACAGCACCACGCGCGCGGTGCAGGCGACGCTCCAGCGCTACAAGGAGCTGCGCGACATCATTGCCATCCTCGGGATGGACGAGCTCGCGCCCGAGGACAAGCTGGCGGTGTCGCGCGCGCGCAAGATCCAGCGCTTCCTGTCGCAGCCGTTCAACGTCGCCGAGGTGTTCACCGGCACACCGGGCAAGATCGTGCCGCTCGCAGAGACGATCAAGGGCTTCAAGATGATCGTGAACGGCGAGTGCGATGCGCTCCCCGAGCAGGCCTTCTACATGGTCGGCCCGATCGAGGAAGCGTTCGAGAAGGCGAAGCAACTCCAGTAACCGGACGATCCGCGGGCGAGGGTCGGAGAGACGATGGCGAATACGATCCATGTGGACGTGGTGAGCGCCGAGGAAGCGATCTTCTCGGGCGAGGCGGAGTTCGTCGTGCTCCCCGGCGAGGTCGGGGAGCTCGGCATCTACCCTCAGCACACGCCCCTCATCACCCGCATCAAGCCGGGCGAGGTGCGCATCAAGCCGGCCGGCGGCGGCGAGGAGCAGCTCGTCTTCGTCGCGGGCGGCGTGCTCGAGGTGCAGCCCAAGGTCGTGACCGTGCTCGCCGACACCGCGATCCGGGCGCAGGACCTGGACGAGGCGCGGGCGCAGGAAGCGCTCAAGCGCGCCGAGGAAGCGAAGCGCAGCGCGCAGGGCAAGCAGGAGCTGGCGACCGTCGAGAGCGAGATCGCGTCGCTGGCCGCGCAGCTCGCGGCGATCCGGAAGCTGCGCAAGAAGTAGCCGCACCGCGCGCCCGGAAAGGCGGCCGAAGGGCCGCCTTTTTTGTTTCTATAATCCTCGCGCCATGAGCCTTTCCTACGGCAAGTACCTCAAGCTCCGCGAGCTGCTCGCCTGCCAGGAGCCGGAGAGCGCGAAGCACGGGGCGCCGGCGCACGACGAACTGCTCTTCATCGTCACCCACCAGACCTACGAGCTGTGGTTCAAGCAGGTCCTGCACGAGCTCGACGCGGTGCTCGCCCTCATGGGCGGTGCCGCGGTGGCCGAGAAGGACGTCGGCCGCGCGCTGCACCATCTCGAACGGATCGTGAAGATCCAGGGCGTGCTGATCGACCAGATCGACGTCCTCGAGACGATGACCCCGCTCGACTTCCTCGACTTCCGCAACCTGCTCACGCCCTCGTCGGGTTTCCAGAGCGCGCAGTTCCGCAGCATCGAGAACAAGCTCGGCCTCGCGCGCACGCAGCGGCTGCGCTACAACGAGGCGGACTACGAGGCGTCGCTCGACGCGCCCGACCGGCCGGCGGTGGGCGCGGCCGAGCGCGCGCCCAGCCTCTTCGGCGTGGTCGAGGCGTGGCTCGCACGCACGCCGTTCGTCGCGTCCCCGCAGTTCGACTTCTGGCAGGAGTACCGCACCAACGTCACGCGCATGCTCGACGAGGACCGCGCCACGATCGAGGGCAAGGCCCAGCTCGCGCCCGCGGCGCAGCGCGCGCAGCTCGAGGAGTTCGCGCGCACGCGCGAGACCTTCGCGAGCGTGTTCGACTCCGCGCGGTACGAGGCGCTCCGCGCGGCCGGGCAGCGCCGGCTGTCCTACGAGGCGTTTCTCGCGGCGCTCATGATCATGCTCTACCGCGACGAGCCGATCCTGCAGAACCCGTTCCGGCTGCTGACCGCGCTCGTGACGATCGACGAGAACCTGTCGCTGTGGCGCTACCGGCACGTGCTGATGGTGCAGCGGATGATCGGGGCGAAGATCGGCACCGGCGGCTCGAGCGGCCAGGACTACCTGCGGCGCACCGTCGAAGCGCACCGCGTGTTCCTCGACCTGTTCAACCTCTCGACCTACCTCATCCCGCGCTCGCTGCTGCCGCGCCTGCCCAACGCACTGCGCGAGCAGCTCGGGTTCCGCCGGGATGCTTGACGCGCACTACGAGACCTTCTTCGCCGCAATCGGCGACGCGCTGCACGTCACCGCCCATAGCCATCATCCCTGGCCGGACATCACGCGCGCGGCTCACCTCCAGTACTGGGAAGACTCGGCGCGCCTCACCAATCGCAAGTGGCAGGAGAAGGTCTTCGGCGAAGTCGTGCCGGAGGCGCAGCGGCACGTCGCGCGTCATCTCGGCCTCGCCGACGCGGCGCTGGTCGCGTTCGCCCCGAACACCCACGAGTTCGTCGCGCGGCTCTACTCGTGCCTGGACTGGTCGCGGCGGCCGCGCGTGCTCACCACCGCGAACGAGTTCCACAGCTTCGCCCGGCAGACGCGCCGGCTCGAGGAGACCGGCCGGCTCGAGGTGAGCCGCGTGCCGGTGGAGCCGTACGCAACGTTCCGCGAGCGCTTCGCGCGCGCGCTCGTCGAACCGTGCGACCTCGTGTTCCTGTCGCAGGTGTTCTTCGACTCGGGGTTCGTGGTCGAGCGGCTGGACGAGCTGCTGGCGGGGATTCCGGCGGAAACGATCGTCGCCGTCGACGGCTACCACGCGTTCATGGCGATACCTGTGGAACTGGGCTCGCTCGGCCGGCGGGTCTTCTACACCGCCGGCGGCTACAAGTACGTGCAGGCCGGCGAGGGCGCCTGCTTCCTGTCGATTCCCGCCGACTGCCACCTGCGGCCTGCATTCACCGGCTGGTACTCCGACTTTGGGCAACTCAGCGGTGCCCAGGGCGAGCGGATCGGCTACGGCCCGGCGGCGATGCGCTTCTGGGGCTCGACGTTCGATCCCTCCGGGCTCTACCGCTTCAACGCCGTCATGCGCTGGCTCGACGGTCTCGGCGTGACGGCGCGCGAGATCCACGCGCACGTCGCGCTGCTGGAGGGCCGATTCCTGGCCGGCCTCGCGAGCGCTCCGCTTGCGCGGCTGCCGCTCGCCAGCCTCACCCCGCCGTCGGGCCAGCCGCGCGGCAACTTCCTCACCTTCGATCTCGACGCCGCCGAGGACGTCGAAGGCCGCCTCGCGACGCACGGCGTTCTGGTCGACCGCCGCGGTCGCCGGGTGCGTTTCGGCTTCGGCGTCTATCACGACCAGGCGTTCGTCGACGCGCTGCTCGAGCGCCTGGGCAGGGCGTTGGCATGACGCCGCCCGCCGAACCGTTCGACCTCGTCGTCATCGGCGGCGGCATCAACGGCGCCGGCATCGCCCGCGACGCGGCCGGCCGGGGGCTCCGCGTCGCGCTGGTGGAGCAGGGCGACCTGGGGTCGGCCACCTCGTCGGCGAGCACGCGCCTGATCCACGGCGGCCTGCGCTATCTCGAGCACTTCGAGTTCCGGCTGGTGGCCGAGTCGCTCGCGGAGCGCGAGGTGCTGCTGCGCGTGGCGCCGCACGTGGTGTGGCCGCTGGAGTTCGTCCTGCCGCACGAGCCGCACCTGCGGCCGCGCTGGATGATCCGCACCGGCCTCTTCCTCTACGATCACCTGAGCCGGCGCGTCTCGCTGCCCGGCTCGCGCGGCGTGCGGCTGACGCCCGATCGCTATGGCGCGGGGCTGCGGCCCGACCTCACGCGCGGGTTCACCTATTCCGACTGCGCCGTGGACGACGCCCGCCTCGTGGTTCTCACCGCGCGCAGCGCCGCCGAGCAGGGCGCGACGATCCTGCCGCGCACGCGCTGCGTCGCGGGGCGACGCGACGGCGCGCTGTGGCGCGTGAGCCTCGCGGACGCCGACAGCGGCGCACGGGGCGAAGCGGCGTGCCGGGCGCTCGTGAATGCCGCGGGGCCATGGGTCCGGACGGTCCTCGACCGCGCGCTCGCGGCGCCGACGCCGGGCGACGTGCGCCTGGTGAAGGGCAGCCACATCGTCGTGCCGCGCATCCACGGCCATGCGCACGCGGTGATCCTCCAGAATCCAGACGGCCGCGTGATCTTCCTCATCCCGTACGAGGACGATTACACCGAGATCGGCACCACCGACGTGCCGATCGGGAGCATGGAGACGCCGCCGGCGTGCTCGCGCGAGGAGACCGAATATCTGTGCGCGGCCGCGAGCCGCTACACGCTCGCTCCGGTCACGCCGGACCAGGTGGTGCACGCCTGGAGCGGCGTGCGCCCGCTCTACGACGACGGCACCGACGATCCGTCCGCGATCACGCGCGACTATCGCTTCGTGCTCGACGAGAACGGGCCGCCGCTCCTGTCGGTCTTCGGCGGGAAACTCACCACCTACCGCAGGCTCGCCGAAGCGGCGCTCGAGAAGCTCGCGAAATGGTTTCCCGGCCGACACCCCTGGACCGAGCGTGCGCCCCTGCCCGGGGGCGATTTCGGGGGCGCGAGCTTCGACGAGCTTGCTGCCGCGTATCGCAGCCGCTACCCGCGCCTCGATGCGCGCTGGCTCGGCCGTCTCCTGCGGCGCCACGGCACCTGCGCGGCCGAGATCCTCGACGACGTCAGGCAGGCCGGCGACCTCGGTGAGGCGTTCGGCGGCGGCCTGTACGAGCGCGAGGTGCGCTTCCTCGTCGAGCGCGAGTGGGCGCGCACGCCCGAGGACGTGCTGTGGCGGCGGACCAAGTGCGGCCTGCGCATGACCCGCGCCCAGCGCGAGCGGCTGGCCGAGGCGATGGGGACGAAGGAGCCGGTGGCGTGACCCCGCCCGCCCTCGAGTTCTGGTTCGAGTTCGCGAGCACGTACTCGTATCCCGCGGCGATGCGAATCGAGACGCTCGCCGCGCGCGCGGGCGTGACGGTCGCCTGGCGGCCGTTCCTGCTCGGCCCGATCTTCCAGGCGCAGGGCTGGAGCGACTCGCCTTTCAACCTGTACCCGGCGAAGGGCCGGTACATGTGGCGCGACCTGGAGCGGCTGTGCGCGAAGCACGGTCTGCCGTACGCGCGCCCGGCGATCTTCCCGCAGCGGAGCATTCTCGCCGCGCGGCTTGCGCTTGCCGCGATCGGGGAACCGTGGCTCCCCGCGCTGGTGCGGGGGATCTACGTCGCGAACTTCGCCGAGGGCGGCGACATCTCCACGCCCGACACGCTCGGCCGCGTGCTCGGAGGGCTCGGGCAGGCGCCGCAGCCGTGGCTCGAGCGCGCGCAGTCCCCGGCGGTGAAGGATGCGCTCCGCGCGGGCACCGAGCGCGCCCAGGCGCTCGGCGTCTTCGGCGCGCCGACGTTCGTCGTGCGCGGCGAGCTGTTCTGGGGTGGCGACCGCCTCGAGGACGCGCTTGCCTGGCAGCTGCGCGGGGATTGAGCGGATCCTGCCGGTGCAGCCCCTCGACCAGCTCTCCGACGCCGCGCTCGCCCGCGTTCGCGGCGTGTTCGCCGACATCGACGACACCCTGACGACCGACGGACGGCTGACGGCGGAGGCGTACGCCGCGATGGCGGCGCTGCACGAGGCGGGGTTCGGCGTCGTCCCGATCACCGGGCGGCCGGCCGGCTGGTGCGACCACATCGCGCGCATGTGGCCGGTCGACGCGGTCGTGGGGGAGAACGGGGCGTTCTACTTCGCGTACGACGCCGCGAGCCGGAAGCTCGTCAAGCGCTTTCGCGACGATGAGGCCACGCGCGCCGCGAACCGCGCCCGGCTGGCGGCGGTGCGCGACCGTATCCTTGCGGAAGCGCCGGGCGCCGCCCTCGCCTCGGACCAGCTCTACCGCGAGGCGGACCTGGCGATCGACTACTGCGAGGATGTGCCGCGCCTCGGCAGCGCGGCGGTCGATCGCATCGTCGCGATCATGCGCGAGGCCGGCATGACCGCGAAGGTGAGCTCGATCCACGTCAACGGCTGGTTCGGCGCCTACGACAAGCTCGGCATGACCCGGACGCTCGTGCGCGAGCGCCACGGCGTCGACCTCGACGCCGAGCGCGACCGCTACCTCTTCGTCGGGGACTCGCCGAACGATGCGCCGCTCTTCGGTTACTTCCCGCTGTCGGTCGGGGTGGCGAACGTGCGCCGCTTCGCAGCACGCCTGGAGTACGCGCCGGCGTACGTCACGGCGCGGGAGAGCGGCGCCGGGTTCGCGGAGCTCGCGGCGCGGCTGCTCGCGGCGCGGCGAGCCTGAACGCCATGCCCGATCCTGCGGCGTGGCTCGCCGGGTACCTCGCGCTCGGGGCGGTCGCGGGGCTGCTGGCGGGCATGTTCGGCATCGGCGGCGGAATGATCGTCGTGCCGGTGCTCGCGCTGATGCTCGAGGCGCAGGGCCAGCCGCGCGAGCACGTGCTGCACCTCGCGGTCGGCACCGCGATGGCGACGATCCTCTTCACCGGGCTATCGAGCGCGCGCGCGCACGCGGCGCGCGGCGGCGTGCGCTGGGAGATAGTGCGGCGCATGACGCCCGGGATCGTGTCCGGCGGCGTGCTCGGCGCGGTGGTCGCCAATCGCCTCTCGACACGCACGCTCGCCATCTACTTCACCGCCTTCGTCCTGCTGATGGCGGTGAACATCGCGCTCGATCGCAAGCCGAAGCCGTCGCGCCAGCCGCCCGGCGCCGGCGGCATGTTCGCGGCCGGCACGGCGATCGGCGGCCTCTCCTCGCTCGTCGCGATCGGCGGCACCGTCATGACGGTGCCGTTCATGATCTACTGCAACGTGCCGGTCATCCAGGCCGTCGGCACGGCGGCCGCGATCGGCGTTCCGATCGCGGTCGGCGGGACGATCGGGTATCTCTACACCGGCTGGAACGCGAGCGGTCTTCCGCCCTGGAGCCTCGGCTACGTGTACCTGCCGGCGCTCGCCGGCGTCACGCTCGCGAGCGTCGCGACCGCGCCGCTCGGCGCCTCCCTCGCGCACCGCGTGCCCGGAAGGCTGCTGAAGCGTCTGTTCGCGGGGCTGCTGTTCCTGCTCGCGGCGCGGATGGCGGCGAGCGTGTGGTAGGCGCTGCGGTTACGCCTTGAGGTTGTCCCGCAGCACGTTTTTCTGCACTTTCCCCATCGCGTTGCGCGGCAGGTCGTCGACGAACACCACCCGCTTCGGGACCTTGAAGTTGGCGATCTGCGACTTCACGTGCGCGACCACCGCCGCCTCGTCGAGCGCGGCGCCCTGCTGACGCACCACGACCGCGGTGACCGACTCGCCGAAATCCGGGTGCGGCACGCCCACCACCGCCGACTCGACCACGCCCGGGATCGCGTCGATGACGAGCTCGATCTCCTTCGGGTAGACGTTGTAGCCGCCGGAGATGATGAGGTCCTTGGCGCGGCCGACGATCGAGAGGTAGCGGTCTTCGCTCCACTGACCGACGTCCCCGGTCCTGAACCAGCCGTCCGCGGTGAACTCCTCCCGGGTCTTCTCCGGCATGCGCCAGTAGCCGGCGAAGACGTTCGGCCCCTTGATCTCGACCACGCCCGGCGCACCCGGCCCGAGCGCCTTCCCGTCCGCGACGACCCGCACCGACACGCCCGGCAGCGGGAAGCCGACCGTGCCGCCGCGGCGCTCGCCGTCGTACGGGTTGGACGTGATCATCCCCGCCTCGGACATGCCGTAGCGCTCGAGGATCGTGTGGCCGGTGCGCGCCTGCCACGCCGCGAACGTGTCGAGCAGCAGCGGTGCGCTGCCCGAGACGAAGAGGCGCATGTGCTTCACCGCGCTGCGCGAGAGCCCGGGCTCCGCCAGCAGCCGCACGTAGAAGGTCGGGACACCCATCATCGCGGTGGCGCGCGGAAGGTCGGCGAGCACGGACGGGGCGTCGAACCTGCGGTGGAAGACGATCCTCGCCCCGGCGAGCAGGATCGGGTGGATGCCGACGAAGAGCCCGTGCACGTGGAATATCGGCAAGGCGTGGAGCAGCGCGTCGCTCGCCGTGAACCGCCAGTAGTCCTTCAGCGCCGCCCCGTTCGAGGTCAGGTTGCCGTGCGTGACCATCGCGCCCTTCGAGCGGCCGGTGGTGCCCGAGGTGTAGATGATCACCGCGAGGTCGTTCTCGCCGAGCGTCGGGTCGTCGAACGCGGTGGCCGCGCCCGCCATCGCGTCGACGAGCGAGCCCTGGCCGTGCTCGTCCAGGGTGTAGAGGCGCGGCGCTCCCGCCGAATGCGCCAGCTCCTCGAAGGTGGCGAGCATGGCCGGCCGGCAGACGACCACGCGCGGCTCGGCGTCCTGCAGAAAGTAGCCGAGCTCGCCGCGCTGGTAGGCGGTGTTGAGCGGCAGGAAGCAGAACCCGGCGCGCAGGCATCCGAGGTAGAGGAAGAGCCCCTGCGGCGACTTGTCGATCTGCGCGGCGACGCGGTCGCCGCGCGCGAGGCCGAGGCCGGTCAGGAACGCGGCGACGCGCGCGGTCGCACGCTCGAGGTCGGCGAACGAAAAGCGCTCGCCCGAGTCCGCTTCGAGGAAGGTCGCTTCGAGTCGCGCGGCGAAGCCGCGACGGAAGAAGCCGTAGGCGTTCACGCCGGCCCTAGAGGTCGACCTTGATTCCCGCGGTCTTGACGACCTTCGCCCACTTCACGATCTCGGAGTGCACGAACGCGCCGAACTCCGCGGGCGGCATGCCGCCGACGTCGGCGCCCTGGCTCGCCCAGATGTCCTTGATGTCGGGCATCTGGAGCACCTTCACGGTCTCCGCGTACATCCGGTCGATGATCGGCTGCGGCGTGCCCTTGATCCCCCAGAGCGCGTACCAGGTCAGCGAGATCGCGAAATCGACCCCCGCCTCGCGCATAGTCGGCACGTCCGGGATCACGCGGTTGCGCGTCGCCGAGGTGACCGCGAGCGGGCGGAGCTTGCCCGCCTTGATCTGGGTCGCCGAGGTGCCCATGCCGTCGAACGCCATGTCGACCTGCCCGGCCAGGAGATCCTGCATCAGGGGCCCCGCGCCCTTGTAGGGGACGTGCGTGAGGTCGACGTTCGCGGTCTGCTTGAACAGCTCGCCGATCATGTGGTGGCTGGTGCCGCTGCCCGCCGACCCGAAGTTGAGCTTGCCGGGGTTCGCCTTCGCGTAGTCGAGCAGCTCCTGCAGCGTCTTGAAGTCGTGCTTGGGATGGATCACGACGACGTTCGGCACCATTGCGAGCACGGTCACCGGCGCGAAGTCGCGTTCCAGGCTGTACGGCAGCTTCGTGTAGAGCGAGTCGGCGATCGTGTGGTGGATCGCGCCGATGAACCAGGTGTAGCCGTCGGGCGCTTCCTTCGCCGCGCGCGCCGCGCCGACGGTGCCGCCGGCCCCACCCATGTTCTCGATCAGCACTTGCTGGCCGAGGAGCTGCGTCAACTTCGCCGCCCACGGCCGCGCGAACGTGTCGGTGCCGCCGCCGGCGGGGAACGGGTTGATGGTGCGGATCGGCTTGACCGGCCAGGATTGCGCCGCGGCGGTTCCTGCCGCGACGACGAGCGCGAGCGTCGATACGGCGGTCGCGAGCGCGCGGAACGGGTATCTCATGGGAGCTGCTCCTTCCTCTGGATTGTCGGTGCCCGCGTTGTATGTGCCCCGCCGGCTGGGGTGGGCCCGTAGTCTGCCACTTTCCCCCGCGTCGTCAACGCCCCTTGAACTCGGGCTTGCGCTTGGCGAGGAACGCCCGGTAGCCGATGCGGAAATCCTCGGTATCGAAGCAGGCGTAGCCCTCGGCGCGTTCCGCCGCGGTGAGCGGGCGCGGGTCGGCGAGCCGGCGCACGAATTTCTTGTGCCAGCGCGCGGCGAGCGGCGCGCCCTCGGCGATGCGGCGCGCAGTGGCGTACGCCTCCTCGACCACGCCGGCATCGGGCACGACGCGGCAGACGAGCCCCTTCTCGTAGGCTTCGCGCGCGCCCCAGATGCGCCCCTCGAGGAGCAGCTCGAGGCTCGCCGCGGGCCCGACCACGCGCATCATCCCCTCGAGCTCCTCGTAGGACTCGGTGAGTCCGAGGTTCTTCGCCGGAACGCCGAAGCGCGCCGACTCGTTGCAGATCCGCAGGTCGCACTGGGCGGCAACCAGGAGCCCGCCGCCCACGCAGGCGCCCTCGATGAGCGCGACGGTCGGGTGGCGGCATTCGGCGAGCGCCCGCAGCGCGGCCGCGGTATCGGCGCCGTACTGCTTCGCCTGCTTCGCGTTCGCGCGCTCGT
>JADZAQ010000251.1 GCA_020852555.1 Burkholderiales bacterium | reverse complement strand
AGCGGATGCAGCGCAGCGCCTCCTTCACGTCGCTCGCGAGCACCTCGCTGCGCCCGCTGTCGACGAGGATGAAATACATGTGCTCGGCGCCGTGGAACTCGCCCTCGCCCTTCGTGCCGGTGAGGATATCGACGTAGTTGCTGATCGACTGCCCGGTCGCCGAGCGCGGCAACAGGCGCATCAGCGTCGCCACATCCTCGAGCGTGGGGACGACCTTCTCGATCCCGGAGATCGCCACGTGCACCTTTGGCAGCGTGGTCCCGAGGGTGGCGTTGCCTTCGTTGGTGACGAGCACCACCGACCCCGTCTCGGCGACGAAGAAATTGCCGCCCGAGATGCCCATGTCGGCCGTCAGGTAGTGCTCGCGCAACACCGCCCGCGCCTCGAGCGTGAGGTCTTCGATCGCATCCTTGTGCGGGGTTCCGTGCTTGCGCTCGAAGAGGTCGGCAACCTCCTCCTTGCTCTTGTGCAACGCCGGCCCGATGATGTGCGACGGCGGCTCGTAGTTGTTGATCTGCAGGATGTATTCGCCGAGATCGGTCTCGACCACCGCCATCCCCGCGCCCTCGATCGCGTGATCGAGCGCCGATTCCTCCGACACCATCGACTTCGATTTGATGATCTTGCGCACGCCGTGGCGCGCCGCGATGTCGAGGACGAGCTTGTTCGCTTCGGCGGGCGTTTGTGCGAAGAGCACCGTCGCCCCACGCGCGGTCGCCGCTTCCTCGAACCTGGCAAGCCACACGTCGAGGTCGTCGAGCGCGCGCTGGCGGATGTCGCGACCGGCGTCGCGCGTTCCCTCGAAGTCGTCGAGTTCGACGATCGCCGCCTTGCGGGCGCCGACGAACTTGGTCTTGAACTTGACGAGGTTCTTCTGGAGTTGCGGGTCGTTGAGCTTGTCGTGCGCCCGCGCCTTGAAGTGGATCGACGCGACCTGCATCAGTCCTCCGTGAATCCGGCCAGCACCTCGGCGACGTGCAGCACGCGCGTGGCGTGATCACCGCGGCGGCGCAGGCGGCCCTCGATGTTGAGCATGCAGCCCAGATCACCCAGGACGACCGCTTCGGCGCCACTGTCGTTGATGTTGCGGCACTTGTTGTCGACCATCGCCGACGAGATCTCGCCGAACTTGAGGGAGAACGTGCCGCCGAAACCGCAGCAGGTCTCGGCGTCGTTCATCTCGCGCACCGTTACGCCGGGCATCGCCGCGAGCAGCTTGCGCGGTTGCGCCTTCACTCCCATCTCGCGCAATCCCGCGCACGAGTCGTGGTAGGTGATGGTGCCGGTGAACGTCCCCGGGGTCCTGTCCACGCCGAGTACGCGGACGAGGAAGTCGGTGAGCTCGTAGGTGCGCGCGGCGAGCGCCTCGGCACGGGCGAGCAATGGCGCATCGTCCTTGCACAATTCGGCGTAGTGCTTGCGGACCATCCCGCTGCACGATCCGGACGGCGCGACCAGGTAGTCGCAGGCCTCGAATTCGCCGACGAGCTTGCGCGCGAGCGCCAGTGCGTCGGCGCGGTCACCGGAGTTGTACGCCGGCTGCCCACAGCAGGTTTGCGTGGGCGGCACGTAGACCTCGGCGCCGCCCGCCTCGAGCAGTTTGATCGCCGCGAATCCGATGCGCGGACGCATCAGGTCGACGAGGCAGGTCACCAGGAATCCTACGCGCATGACGGAGCACCGAAGGGATGCGCGATCTTAGCACGCAGTCCCATCGCGCTGCTCGGCGCAGCCGACCGCGATGGCACGCGGCCCGACTCCCAGCGCGATCGCCGGCCGCGGAAGCGCAGCGAACAGGACCGCCGCTAGTAGAACTGCGAGTTGGCGAGCGCGACCGCGCACAGACCCATGAGACTCTGCGGGAGAATCCCCAAGGCCAGCAGCGCCACGCCGTTGATCGACAGCAGCACGCGGGTGTCGCCGCGCACGGCGATCGGCGTCCGGTCCACGGGCTCGTCGAAGTACATGTACTTGACGATGCGCAGGTAGTAGAAGGCACCGACCAGTGCCGCGACCACGCCCAGGACGGCGAGCCACACGAAGTCGGCCTTGATTGCCGCCTGGAGGACGAGGATCTTGGCGTAGACGCCGACGGTAGGCGGCACGCCAGCGAGCGAGAACATCGCGAGCAGCATGACAAAGGCCCACCACGGCGAGCGCGCGTTGAGCCCCTTGAAATCCTCGATGCGGTCCGATTCGAAGCCCTTGCGCGACAGAACCAGGACCACACCCCAGGAAGTGAGCGTGGCCAGCACGTACGCCGCCATGTAGAACATCGCGGCCGCGTAGCCCGTCGAGTCCGCGGCCAGGAACCCCATCAGGACGTAGCCCATGTTGGCGATCGTGGAATACGCGAGCATCCGCTTGATGTTCGTCTGTGCGATCGCCACCAGGTGGCCGATGACCATCGACAGCGCCGAGAGCACGACGAGCATGCTCTGCCAATCGGCGCCCACCCCGATCAGCGCGCCGGCGAGCAGGCGCAGCAGCATCGCGTACGCGGCGAACTCGGGGGCGGTGTTGATGAAGAGCGTCATCGCGGTCGGCGCCCCCTGATAAACGTCGGGCACCCACATGTGGTAGGGAACGGCGCCCAGCTTGAAGGCGATCGCGGACACCACGAACACCAGGCCGAAGACGAGCAGCAGCGCATTGTCGTTGCTGCCGAGCACCGCCTGCATCACCTCGTCGATCTGCAGCGTTCCGGTGGCACCGTAGACCATCGACATGCCGTAGAGCAGGAATCCCGACGCCAGCGCACCGAGCACGAAGAACTTCATCGCCGCTTCGGACGAAACCCGTACATCGCGCTGGATCGCCACCAGCGCGTACAGCGCGAGCGACATGAGCTCGAGCCCCAGGTAGAGCGTGACGAAGGAGTTGGCCGTGATGAGGAGCTGCATGCCGAGCAGCGAGAACATCATCAGGGCGAACGTCTCGCCGCGAAACAGCCCCCGGGCCGTGAGATAGCTGCGCGCGTAGAAGAGCGCCAGCGACACGGCGACGAAGCTGAAGAAGCGCAGCACGTCGGCGACAAAGTCGTCGACGACCATCCCGTTGAAAACCAACGCGGTGTCGCTGTTCCAGGTGCGCAGCGTGACGCAGGCGGCGACGAGGAGCGTCAACTGGGCGAGCCAGTAGCCCACGTGCCGGCGTTCGTCGCTCGACCAGGCGTCCACGAGGAGCACGATGCACGAGCCCGTGAGGACGATGATCTCGGGCAACACGGCGAGGAAATCGACGGTCATCGCGGTTCTTCTTCTACAGTTTGCTGCGCGCCACCTGCCCCAGCAGGTCGACCACGGAGACGTGCATCACGTCGATGAAGGGCCGGGGCCACAACCCCACCAGCAGGATCAGCCCGGCGAGCGTGCCCAGGAGCCAGAATTCGCGGCGCGAGAGATCGGTAAGCGCCGCGACGCGGGGATTGCCCACGTCGCCGTAGATGACCCGCTTGTACATCCACAGCGTGTACGCCGCGCCGAGGATCAATTGCGAGGCGGTGATCACGCCGATCCAGAAATTGAATTTGACCGCCGCCAGGATCACCAGCCATTCGCCAACGAATCCCGACGTGCCCGGCAGGCCCGCGTTGGCCATGCTGAAGAGCATCACGAATGCCGCGAGCTTGGGCATGCTATTGGCCACGCCGCCGAAATCGGCGATGAGGTGCGTGTGCATGCGGTCGTAGAGCACGCCGACCCACAGGAACATCGCGGCGGAGACGAGCCCGTGCGAAAGCATCTGAATGAGCGCACCTTCCGAGCCCGTCACGCTGAACAGGAAGAAGCCGAGGGTGACGAAGCCCATGTGCGAGATCGACGAGTACGCGATCAGCCGCTTCATGTCCGCCTGGATGAGCGCGACGAGGCCGATGTAGACGATGGCGATCAGCGACAGCACGATCATGAGCCCCGACAACTGCCGGCTCGCATCGGGCAGGATCGGCAGCACGAAGCGCGCGAAGCCGTACGCGCCGATCTTGAGCGTGACCGCCGCCAGAACCACCGAGCCGCCGGTCGGCGCCTCGGGGTGCGCGTCGGGCAGCCAGGTGTGGACCGGCCACATCGGCACCTTGACGGCGAACGCCGCGAAGAACGCCACGAAGATGAGGAGTTGCGTGCGCAGCGACAGCGGCAGTTCCATCCAGTCCTGGATCGCGAAGCTGCCCGACTTGTTGTAGAGATAGATGAACGCCACGAGCATCAGGAGCGAGCCCATGAGCGTGTACAGAAAGAACTTGATCGCCGCGTAGACGCGATTCTCCCCGCCCCAGACGCCGATGATGAGGTACATCGGGATCAGCATCGCCTCGAAGAAGACGTAGAAGAGGATCCCGTCGAGCGCCGCGAACGTCCCGTTCAGGAACCCCGACATCAGCAGGAACGCCGCCATGTACTGCGCGACGCGGACCTTGATCGACTCCCAGCCCGCCCAGACCACGAGCAGCGTGATGAGGCTGTTCAGGATCACGAACAGGACCGAGATCCCGTCGACGCCGAGGTGGTAATAGATGTCGAAATACGGGATCCATTCGCTTCGCTCGACGAACTGCATCGCCGAGGTCGTGGTGTCGAAGCGGGTGAAGAGCGGGATGGTGACGAGGAAGCCGGCGAGCGCACCGACGAGCGCCACCCAGCGCGCCTTTCCCGCGTCGCGGTCCCGACTGAGCCCGAGGACCGCGAGCCCGGCGACGATCGGCACCCAGATCGCCAGCGACAGATACGGGGTCATCGGATCACCCACCAGGTAAGGAGGGCGAAGAGCCCGATGATCATGGTGAACGCGTAGTGGTAGACGTACCCGGACTGAAACTGGCGCAGGAGCCTGCCCCACCACGCGACCAGCGCGGCCGAACCGTTGACGATCCCCTCGATGATCTTGCGATCGCCCACATTGGAGAAGAGACCACCGATGACGCGCATGCCGCCGGCGAAGAACCAGTCGTTGAAGCGGTCGACGTAGTAGTTGTTGACGAGCAACGCGTACCAGCCACCGGCGGTGCGCGCCAGGCGCGCCGGCAGCGCCGTGTTCACGAGGTAGAGGTACCAGGCGACGGCAATGCCGGCGAGTGCCAGCCAGAACGACGGCGCCTGCATGCCGTGGACGAGGAACGCGCTCGCGCCATGCCAGCTCCGCTTGAGTTCACCCAGCACGTCGTGTTCGGGCAGGACGAAGATCGACTTCCCGAAGAAATCGCCGAAGGCCATCGGGCCGATCGCGACCCACCCGGCGAGGATCGACGGAATCGCGAGCAGGATGAGCGGTGCCGTCACCACCCACGGACTCTCCTTGGGCTCGATCGCGTGCGCGGCGCCGTGGCCGTCGCCGTGCCCGGCTGCGGCCTCCGTGGCTGCGTCCAGGTGCTCCTGATCGTGGTGCACCGCGGTGCGGAAGCGCTCGTCTCCGTGGAAGGTCATGAACAGCAGGCGGAACGAATAGAAAGCCGTGACGAAGGCGCCGAGCAGTACGCAGGCGTATGCGTACGCGTGGCCGGGGATGCGCGAATCGCGCGCGGCCTCGATGATGACGTCCTTGGAGAAGAACCCCGCGAACGGCGGCATGCCGCACAGCGCGAGGGTGCCGATCAGCATCGTCCAGTAGGTGACCGGCATGTACTTGCGCAGCCCGCCCATGTTGCGCATGTCCTGATCGTGGTGGAGCGCGATGATGACCGAGCCGGCACCGAGGAAGAGCAGCGCCTTGAAGAAGGCATGCGTCATCAGGTGGAACATCGCGCCGGCGTACGCCGAGACGCCGAGCGCCACCGTCATGTAGCCCAGCTGCGACAGCGTCGAATAGGCGACCACGCGCTTGATGTCGAACTGCACCATACCGAGGATGCCGAGAAAGAGCGCGCCAGTGGCGCCGATCACGGTGACGAATCCCAGGGCGGTCGCCGAGTGCTCGAAGAGCGGGCTCATGCGCGCGACCATGAAGATCCCGGCGGTGACCATCGTCGCGGCGTGGATCAGCGCCGAAATCGGCGTCGGACCCTCCATCGAGTCGGGCAGCCAGACGTGCAGCGGGACCTGCGCGCTCTTGCCCATCGCACCGACGAAGAGGCAGATGCAGGTGACCGTGAGCAGCGACCACTGCGCCGATCCCCACAGGCCGACCGTCGTGTTGGCCGCCGCCGGCGCCTTGGCGAAGACCTCGGCGTAGTCGATCGACCCGAAGTAGGCGAGGACGAGGCCGATGCCCACGATGAAGCCGAAGTCGCCGACGCGGTTGGCCATGAACGCCTTCAGGTTGGCGTAGATCGCGGTGGGCCGCTTGAACCAGAAGCCGATCAGGAGATAGGACACGAGGCCCACCGCCTCCCACCCGAAGAAGAGCTGCAGGAAGTTGTTGCTCATGACGAGCATCAACATCGAGAACGTGAACAGGCAGATGTACGAGAAGAACCGCGCATAGCCGTCGTCGTCCGCCATGTAGCCGATCGTGTAGACATGCACCATCAGCGAGACGAACGTCACCACGACGAGCATCATCGCGGTGAGCGGATCGATGAGGAAGCCGACCGCCATGCGGACGTCGCCGATCATCGCCCAGACGTAGATGTCGCCGTTGAACGTGTTGCCGGCCATCACGTCGCGGTAGACGACGACCGACGCCGCGAACGAGATCGCGACCGCGACGATCGTGATCCAGTGCGCGGCGGCGCGGGGCAGCTTGCGTCCCCACAGCCCGACGACGATCGACGCCAGCAACGGCGCCAGCGGGATGACGAGGTAGAGCTGCTGCATCGTCATGACCACGCTCCCGCGAGGCGGCCGACGCGGTTCGCGGCGCGGGTCGCAGGCGCAAAACCCCGGATGATCGCAAGGAAGCCCATCGTCAACCCTTGAGATTGCCGAGGTCGTCGACGTCGATCGTGCCGGCGTTGCGGAAGAGCAGCACGATGATCGCGAGCCCGATCGCCGATTCGGCGGCGGCCACCGTCAGGATGAAGAACACGAACACCTGACCGGCCATGTCGTCGAGGAAATACGAGAAGGCGACGAAATTGAGGTTGACGGCGAGCAGCATGAGTTCGATCGCCATCAGGATGATGATCACGTTCTTCCGGTTGAGGAAGATGCCCGCCATGCTGATGGCGAACAGAATCGCCCCCAGCACCAGGTAGTGCGCCAGCGTAGGCGCGGTCAACAGCGACACGTCATGCTCCCTGCTCCCATTGCTTCGGCGGCGCGCCGCAGGTGCCGCCGAAGGTCGTCCCATCGCGCCGCACCGCGGCGCGGACTCATTCCCTGTTCTCGGCCGGCAAGTCCACCAGGCGCACCCGGTCGGCTGCACGCACCTTGACCTGCAAGCCAGGATTCTGGTATTTCGAATCGCGCCGGCGACGCTGGGCAAGCGCAATCGCGGCAATGATCGCCACCAGCAGTATCACCGCGGCGATCTCGAACGGATAGACGTAATCGACATAGAGCAGCTTGCCGAGCGCACGCGTGTTGCTCTCGGCGCCCGCCGCCGCCGGCGGTGCGGGCGCGAAGCCGGCGCCGCTGCCGATCACCACCAGCGCCATCTCGATCAGCACCAGGATGCCGACGGTCGCGGCGACCGGCAGGTAGCTCTTGAAGTTCTGGCGCAGGTTCTCGAAATTGACGTCGAGCATCATCACCACGAAGAGGAACAGCACCATCACCGCGCCCACGTACACCAGCACGAGCGTGATGGCGAGAAACTCGGCGTGCAGCAGCAGCCAGATCGCGGCGGCGGAGAAGAAGCACAGCACGAGCCACAGCGCGGCCTGCACCGGGTTGCGCGTGGTGACGACCCGCAGCGCCGCGAAGATCAGGATCGCGGAGAACACGTAGAAGGTGGCGGTCAGGAAGGACACGGGGCTCGGGTGGTGGCGTTGAGGAGTGCCGGTGGATGCGGGTCAGCGGTACTTCGCGTCGGCGGCGCGGTCGGCGGCAATCTGCGCCTCATGACGATCGCCCACCGCGAGGAGCATCTCCTTCGTGTAGTACAGATCGCCACGTTTCTCGCCGTGGTATTCGAGCACCCGCGTCTCGACGATCGAGTCGACCGGGCAGCTCTCCTCGCAAAAGCCACAGAAGATGCACTTGGTGAAATCGATGTCGTAGCGCGTGGTACGGCGGGTACCGTCGGCGCGCTGGTCGGACTCGATGGTGATGGCGAGCGCCGGGCACACGGCCTCGCACAGCTTGCACGCGATGCAGCGCTCCTCGCCGTTCGGGTAGCGGCGCAAGGCGTGGAGCCCGCGGAACCGGGGGCTCTGCGGCGTCTTCTCCTCGGGAAACTGGATCGTCACCTTGCGCGCGAAGAAATAGCGGCCGGTGAGGACCATGCCCTTGAAGAGCTCGACCAGGAGCCAGGTGTCGGCAAGTGCCTTGACGCGAGCGAACATCGCGGTCTCCCGTCAGTGGAACAGGTAAGCGAAGCGCGTCTGCATCATCGCGCCGATGAAGACGATCCACACCAGCGTGACCGGAATGAACACCTTCCAGCCCAGGCGCATGATCTGGTCGTAGCGGTAGCGCGGAAACGTCGCGCGCACCCACAGGAAGCACAACAGCACGAACGCCATCTTCGCCGCGAGCCAGATGAAGCCGTCGCCCAGCGGCGCGTGGCCGGCGATCGTGAGGTCGTTCAGGAACGGGAATGGGGCGAGCCAGCCACCGAGGAACATGGTCGCGGTCATCGCCGCGATGAGGATCATGTTCATGTATTCCGCGAGGAAGAACACCGCGAACGCGACCCCCGAGTACTCCACGTGGAAGCCGGCGACGATTTCCGACTCGCCTTCGGCCATGTCGAACGGGTGCCGGTTGGTCTCGGCGAGTCCCGCCACGAAGTAGACGACGAAGAGCGGCAGCAGCGGCAGGAAGTACCAGTGCAGGATGCCGCCTTCCTGCCCGCGGACGATCGTCGAGAGATTGAGACTGTTGGCGACCATCAGCACGCCGACGAGCGCGAAGCCCATGGCGATCTCGTAGGAGACGATCTGCGCCGCCGAGCGCAGCGCGCCGATGAAAGCGTACTTGGAGTTCGACGCCCAGCCGGCGAGGATGATGCCGTACACACCGATCGACGACAGCGCGAGGACGTACAGGAGCCCGGCATCGATGTTCGACAGCACCAGCGTATCCGTGAACGGGATCACCGCCCACGCGGCGAGCGCGGGTCCGAGCGCGAGCAGCGGCGCGATGAAGAAGAGGTAGCGATTGGCGCCCGACGGAATCACGATCTCCTTGAACAGGAGCTTGGCCACGTCGGCGAACGGTTGCAACAGCCCGAGCGGGCCCACGCGATTGGGGCCGATGCGCGCCTGCATGTAGCCGATGATCTTGCGCTCGGCGAACGTCAGGTAGGCGACGGTGAGGATCAGCGGGATAGCGATCACGAGGATCTTGACGAGCGTCCACACCACGACCCACGTGGGGCCGAAGAATGCTTGCACCGGGGCGAGGAAGTCCATGCGGCTATCCCCGCTCTACTTGTACGGGCCCGGACAGGCCGTCGAGCGTACAGGTCGTGGCATGCGCGGCGGCGAGGCGCACCACGCCCGGCGGCACCGCGGCATCGGCGGTCGCGGTCAGCACCGCCTCGCCGCCCCCCTGCCGAACGCGAACCGTGCCACCCTCCTTGACCCCCAGCGCAGCCAGGAGCGACGCGTGCATGCGCGCCTTGGGTGCGCGCGCGTCGACGGTATGCTGCAGCGGGCGCGAGCGGCGCACCAGGGGATCGGCGAAGTGGATCGGCACGTCGGCCACGCGCTCCACCACCGGCCCGGAATCTTGCGCAGCGGCGCCGGGCGTCGCCGCCAGCGTCGCCAATGCGACGCGGGTGCCGTTGTCGAGCTTCGCCGCGATGTCGGCGGCGCCGGTCGTCACCAGCGCCCGGACGTCGGTTGCCGCCTCGGCGTCGAACCCCGCGAGCTTCAGCAGCGTGCCGAGCACGCGCAGCACCTTCCATCCGGGGCGCGTGTCGCCGGCCGGCTTCACGACGCCGTGGAAGTCCTGGAGTCGACCCTCGCAATTGACGAACGAGCCGGCGGTCTCGGTGAATGGCGACACGGGCAGCAGGACGTCGGCGTAGTCGAGGCCCTGCGCGAAGGGGGTCAGGACGACGGTCATCTCGGCGGCGCGGAACGCCGCATGCGCCGTGACGGGCTGCGCGAAGTCGTACTCGGCTTCGGCGTGCAGCACGAGGTACGCTTGGCGCGGCGCGGCGAGCATCGCCGCGACATTCAGGCCACCGGATTGCGGCACCGCGCCGGCGAGTTGCGCGCCGACGGTGTTCGCCGCCTCGGTGAGGAAGCCCAGCGTCGCGCCGGTGATCTGCGCCAACGCCTGCGCCGCAGCGTGCAGTTCCGCGAAATCGGCGTGCTGCTCGGCGTAGTTGCCGAGAAAGATCGCGGCGCGCTTACCCTCGGCGAAGCTCGCGCCGATCGCCTGCTCCGCCGCATTGGGCGTGACGCCCGCGAATGCTGCCGGTACGACGACGCCCCGCGCAGCCGCCGCCGCGACGACGATCGCCGCCAGTGACGAGACCAGCGCCGACGGCGCGACGATCGAGCGATGCGCGACGTTGACGAGCCAGTCGTCGTCGACCGAATGCAGCATCGACACCACGGTACCCTTGCGGGCGACCTGGCGCAGGCGCTGCGCGACGAGCGGATGATCCTTGCGCAGGAAGCTCCCGACGACCAGCACGCGCTCGAGCTTGCTCACCTGCGCCACCGGCATGCCGAGCCAGCGGATACCCGCTGCCTGTCCATCACCACTGAAGTCGCTCTGCCGCAGCCGCGAGTCGACGTTGTCGCTGCCCAAGCCGCGCACCAGGCGCGCGGCGAGCGCTGCTTCCTCGAGCGTCGCGTGCGGCGAGACGAGCGCGCCCAGCGCTTGCGCACCGTGCCGGGCGATGATGTCGGTGAACCCCTGCACGACGAAATCGAGCGCGGTCGCCCAGTCGACGTCCTGCCACTGCCCACCCTGCCGGATCCGCGGCGTGCGCAGGCGCTCGGGGCCGTTCAGCGCGTCGTACGAGAAGCGATCCTTGTCCGAGATCCAGCACTCGTTCACCGCCTCGTTCTCGAGCGGCAGCACGCGCATCACGCGGTCGCCCTTCACCTGCACGACCAGATTGCTGCCGAGCGAGTCGTGCGGCGACACCGACTTGCGCCGCGAGAGCTCCCAGGTGCGCGCGGTGAAGCGGAACGGCTTCGAGGTGAGCGCACCGACGGGGCACAGGTCGATCGTGTTGCCGGACAGTTCGGAGTCGATCGTCTTGCCCACGAAGGAGACGATCTCCGCGTGCTCACCGCGATTGATCATCCCGAACTCCATGTAGCCGCCGATCTCCTGGCTGAAGCGGATGCAGCGCGTGCACTGGATGCAGCGCGTCATCTCCTCCGCCGAGATGAGCGGCCCCAGGTCCTTGTGGAAGACGACTCGCTTGGCCTCGAGGTAGCGCGACGCCGACGCGCCGTAGCCCACGGCGAGGTCCTGCAACTGGCACTCGCCGCCCTGGTCGCAGATCGGGCAGTCGAGCGGGTGGTTGATGAGCAGGAACTCCATCACGCCCTTCTGCGCCCCGACCGCGAGCGGCGAGGCGGTGTGCACCTTCATGCCCTCGGTCACCGGCGTCGCGCACGCGGGGAGCGGCTTCGGCGCCTTCTCGACTTCGACGAGGCACATCCGGCAATTGGCCGCGATGGAGAGCTTCTTGTGATAGCAGAAATGCGGGATGTAGATGCCGAGCGCGGTCGCCGCCTCGATCACCGAGGTGCCCGGAGCGACCTGCGTGGCCTTGCCGTCGATTTCGATGTTCAGCATGGTGCGGAAACCGCTTTCACAAAGAGACGCAGAGGCGCAGAGGAAGGGCGAAGAGCGCTCGTGCCTTTCTCTGCGTCTCGGCGCCTCTTGGTGAGGGGCTTGTTCATAGGTAAGGCGCCACCAGGCACTTCTTGTGCTCGACGTGGTACGCGAATTCGTCGCGGAAATGTTTGATGAAACTCTTCACCGGCATCGCCGCGGCGTCGCCCAGCGCGCAGATCGTGCGGCCGATGATGTTGTCGGAAACCGAGTTCAGCACGTCGAGATCCTCCATGCGCCCCTCGCCGTGCTCGATGCGATGGACCATGCGCCACAGCCAGCCGGTCCCCTCGCGGCACGGCGTGCACTGGCCACACGACTCTTCGAAGTAGAAGTACGACAGGCGCAGCAGCGAACGCACCATGCAGCGCGTGTCGTTCATGACGATGACCGCGCCGGAGCCCAGCATCGAGCCCGCCTTGGCGATCGAGTCGTAATCCATGTCGGTCTGCAGCATGACCTCGCCCGGCAACACCGGCATCGAGGACCCGCCGGGAATGCACGCCTTGAGCGGGCGGCCGTCACGCATGCCGCCGGCCATCTCGAGGAGCGTCGCGAACGGCGTGCCGAGCTTCACTTCGAAATTGCCCGGACGCGCGACGTCGCCCGAGACCGAGAAGATCTTGGTGCCGCCGTTGTTCGGGCGGCCGAGATTGAGGAATGCCTCGCCGCCGTTCCGCGCGATCCACGCCGCGGCGGCGAAGGTCTCGGTGTTGTTGATGGTGGTCGGCTTGCCGTACACGCCGAACGACGCCGGGAACGGCGGCTTGAAGCGCGGCTGGCCTTTCTTGCCTTCGATCGACTCCAGCAGCGCCGTCTCCTCGCCGCAGATGTAGGCGCCGAAGCCGTGGTGGTTGTGCAGGTGGAACGAGAAATCGGAGCCGAGGATGTTGGCGCCGAGCAGCCCCGCGGCATACGCCTCCTCCACCGCCTCCTCGCAGCGCAGGTACGTGTCCCAGATCTCACCGTGGATGTAGTTGTATCCGCGGTTGGCGCCCATCGCGTAGGCGCCGATCGCCATGCCCTCGATCACCGCGTGCGGGTTGTAGCGCAGGATGTCGCGGTCCTTGAACGTTCCGGGCTCGCCCTCGTCGGAATTGCACACGACGTACTTGTCGCCGACGTAGTTCTTCGGCATGAAGCTCCACTTGAGCCCGGTCGGGAAGCCCGCGCCGCCACGACCGCGCAGCGCCGACTTCTTCATCTCGGCGATGATCTGCTCGGGAGGCGTCCGCTCGGCTACGATCTTGCGCAGCGCCTCGTAGCCGCCGCGCACCTGGTAGTCCTTGAGCCGCCAGTTGGAACCGGTGAGCCCGGCCATCAGCACGGCATCGGGGCCGTAATCCAGGAATTCGACAGGCGCGTTCATTTCTCGTGCGTCCCGTGCGTGGGGTCGAAGCCGGGCCGGCCCTCGCCGCGATCGGCAGCCGCCGACAACTCGCCCACCAGTTCATCGAGCTTCGCGTGGCTCATGTGGCCGCACATCCGCCGGTCGTTGACGATGAGCACCGGCGCGTCGCCGCAGGCACCCATGCACTCGCCTTCCTTCAGCGTGAACTTGCCGTCGGGCGTGGTCTCGTTGAAATCGATGCCGAGCTTTTCCTTGAGGTGGCGGGCAGCGGCGTTGGCGCCGGAGAGCGCGCACGGGAGGTTCGTGCAGATCGTCACCTTGAAGCGGCCCTGCGGCCGCATGTTGTACATCGTGTAGAACGACGCCACCTCGTACACCGCGACCGGCGGCATGCCGAGATAGCTCGCCACGGCATCCATGAGATCGGTGGACAGCCAGCCGTGTTCGTCCTGCGCATAGCCCAATGCCGCCATCACCGCGGACTGCCTCTGGTCGGGCGGATATTTGGTGAGCTCGCGATCGATCTTGCGGGTGAGGTCGGCCGATAGCATGTCTACGCCTGCGTCACTGGAGGTAATAGCCCACGGGGCGCCACACGCCGTCGCCCTCGAGCAGCATCGTCACCTCCTCGGTGGCCTGCTTGTTGCCCGCGAACTTCGTCTGGAAATGGATGGCGATCTTCATGCCGGGCCGCACCGCGCCGGCGGGGTCCGCCGGATCGGGCGGCGCCCCCACGTAGGCGAGCTTCTCGCCGCTGCGCGAGATCACCTTGACCAGCCCCTTGCGCAGTTTGGGCGCACCCTCGACGAACGCCTGCTTCGTCACCGAGGTGCGGAACGGCTCGGCTGCCGCACTCCATGCGTCGGCGTACTGCTGCTTGTCGACCCGCACGAGCCACGTCTCGGCAGCGGTGAGCGCCTCGCGCTGCGGCGGCGTCATGCCCTGCGCCGCCGCCAATGCTGGCACCGCGAGGGCCAGCAGGAGCGCCGCCGGGCGCAGCAGGAGGAATCGGCTGGGCCGCATCGCGCATCACCGGTCGATCGATCCGAAGACGATGTCCTGCGTCCCGATGATCGCGACGACGTCGGCGATCATGTGCCCGCGCGACATCTCGTCGAGCGCCGCGAGGTGGACATAATCGGGTGCGCGCAGCTTGACGCGATACGGCTTGTTGGCGCCGTCGGAGACGATGTAGACGCCGAACTCGCCCTTGGGATGCTCGATCGCCGCGTACGCCTCGCCGGGCGGCACGTGCATCCCCTCGCTGAAGAGCTTGAAGTGGTGGATGAGGTCTTCCATCCCGGTCTTCATCGCTTCGCGCGGCGGGGGCGCGACCTTGTAGTTGTCGACGATGACCGGCCCGGGATTGGCCTTCAGCCATTTGACGCACTGCTGGATGATGCGGGTCGACTGGCGCATCTCGGCGACGCGCACGAGGTAGCGATCGTAGCAGTCGCCGTTCACGCCGACCGGAATCTCGAACTGCAGGCGGTCGTATACCGCGTACGGCTGCTTGCGGCGCAGGTCCCAGGCGACTCCCGATCCGCGGAGCATCGCGCCGGTAAAGCCCAACGCCATCGCGCGCTCGGGCGACACCACGCCGATGCCGACCGTGCGCTGCTTCCAGATCCGGTTGTCGGTGAGCAGCACCTCGTACTCGTCGACGCAGCGGGGAAAGCGATTGGCGAAGTCCTCGATGAAATCGAGGAGGCTGCCTTGCCGCGCCTCGTTCATTTCCTGCAGCGCGCGCGCGTTGCGCAGCTTGGAGGGTTGGTACTGCGGCATCCGGTCGGGCAGATCGCGATACACGCCACCCGGGCGGTAGTACGCCGCGTGCATCCGCGCACCCGACACCGCCTCGTAGACGTCGAAGAGATCCTCGCGCTCGCGGAAGCAGTAGAGGAAGAGCGTCATCGCACCCAGGTCGAGCGAGTGGGTGCCGAGCCAGAGCAGGTGATTCAGGATGCGCGTGATCTCATCGAACATCACGCGGATGTACTGCGCACGCTCCGGCACCTCGACACCGAGCAGGCGCTCGATGGCGAGACAGTACGCGTGCTCGTTGCACATCATGGACACGTAGTCGAGACGGTCCATGTACGGCAACGACTGAATGTAGGTCCGCGTCTCGGCGAGCTTCTCGGTCGCGCGATGGAGCAGCCCGATGTGCGGATCGGCACGCTCGATCACCTCGCCGTCGAGTTCGAGGACGAGGCGCAGAACGCCGTGGGCCGCCGGATGCTGCGGCCCAAAGTTCATGGTGTAGTTGCGGATCTCAGCCACGGAGCGCTCGACTCGAAACCACCGGCGACGGTGGGTCGAAGGATGCGACACCATGAACTTCGGCGTTCGCTGACTTGCACGGCAAGTCAAGCGACCGGAGGGAGCGGCGAACGCTCAACTTCATGGTGTAGTTGCGGATCTCAGCCACGGAAGACTCCGACGCTCACCGGCCACCGCCGTAGTGTTCTTCGCGGATGACCCGCGGCACGATCTCGCGCGGCTCGATCGTCACCGGCTGGTAGATGACGCGCTTCTGCTCGGGGTCGTAGCGCATCTCGACGTGGCCGGAAATCGGAAAATCCTTGCGGAACGGATGGCCGACGAAGCCGTAGTCGGTGAGGAGCCGCCGCAGGTCCGGATGTCCCTCGAACACGATACCGAAGAGATCGAACGTCTCGCGCTCGAACCAGTTGGCGCAGGGCCAGACGTCGACCGCGCTCGCCACGACCGGAAAGTCGTCGTCGCCGGCGAACACGCGCACGCGCAGCCGCCAGTCGTGGGTGAGCGACAGCAGGTGATAGACGATGGCGAAGCGCGAGCCCTCCCACGCGCCGTCACCGTACGTGGAGTAGTCGACACCGCACAGGTCGATGAGCGATTCGAAGCGCAGCTCCGGGCGGTCGCGCAATTCGCGCAGCAGCGCGACGTGACCGCTCGCCGGCAGCACCGCGGTGATCTCGCCGCGGTCGGTGACAAGACTCGTCAGGCGTTCGCCGAACGCCGCCGCCAGCGCCGCGGCCAGGGTCTCGATTCGCGTGGCCATCAGCGCGCGATGGTGTTGGTCCGCCAGACCTTGTTCTGGAGCTGGAGGATGCCGTAGAGGAGCGCCTCGGACGTGGGCGGGCAGCCGGGAACGTAGATGTCGACCGGCACGATGCGGTCGCAGCCGCGCACGACCGAGTATGAATAGTGGTAGTAACCGCCACCGTTGGCGCACGAGCCCATCGAGATGACCCAGCGCGGCTCGGCCATCTGGTCGTATACCTTGCGCAGCGCGGGCGCCATCTTGTTGCACAGCGTGCCGGCCACGATCATGACGTCGGACTGTCGGGGGCTCGGACGGAAGATCACCCCGAACCGGTCGAGGTCGTAGCGCGCCGCACCGGCGTGCATCATCTCCACCGCGCAGCAGGCGAGCCCGAAGGTGACCGGCCACATCGAGCCGTTGCGCGCCCAGTTGATGACGCCGTCGAGCGTCGTGGTGACGAAGCCCTTCTCGAGCACGCCCTCAATGGCCATGGCGAACCCCCATGCGCAGCCCTACTCCCACTCCAGCGCTCCCTTCTTCCACTCGTACGCGAAGCCAACGACCAGGATCGCGAGGAAGACCATCATGGCGACGAACCCCCCCCAGCCGATGTCCTGCAACACGACGCCCCACGGAAAGAGGAAGGCGATCTCGAGGTCGAAGAGGATGAAGAGGATCGCCACCAGGTAGTAGCGAACGTCGAACTTCATGCGCGCATCCTCGAACGCCTCGAAGCCGCATTCGTACGGCGAGGTCTTCTCCGGATCGGGGCGGCTGGGCGAGAGCATCTTTCCCAACGACAGCAGGATGACGCCGAGGCCCAAGCCCACGAGGATGAAGACGAGGATTGGAAAGTACTGTTCGAGCATCAGCGGTGTTCCGGTCGACTCTTCCCTGCCTCGGTTGGTGCGGGCGTTCGCGGCATCGGAATTCCCGACCGTGACCACCCACCGCCTGCTTGTCCGTGTCTCGTCGCTGCGCGCTGCATCACGACCTGCTTCTCCGTCCATCGGCGGCGACTCTCATCGTCGCGGCCGTTGACCGTTGGTGCCGACGGGGAGACTCGAACTCCCACGGCTTTCGCCACTGCCCCCTCAAGACAGCGTGTCTACCAATTTCACCACGTCGGCGGTGTCCATCCATCGCATACGAACGATGCGTCGGCCATCGACCATCGTCCTCACGGCATCTATTCTACTTCGGCACGTCGGCCGCCTTCGACGGCGTTGAACCGGGCGCGTTGTTGGGCGCTGCCGGCGTCGGCGTCACGCTCGACGCCGGAGCCGGCGCGGTCCCGGCGGCGGGCGCTGCCGGCGCCGGAGTCGTCGACGGCACGGGCACGTCGGATGCCTTCGGCGCCGGCGCCGTCGGCATGGTCGACATGACCCCGTCCTGCCCGGTGCTGCGCGTGTGCAGCGTGCCGAGGTAGGTGAGCCCCAGGCTCGAAAGAAAGAAGACCGCCGCGAGAATCGCCGTGCTGCGCGACAGGAAATTGGCGGAACCCGCGGAGCCGAAGACGCTTCCCGACGAGCCGCTGCCGAACGCCGCACCCATATCCGCACCCTTGCCGTGCTGGATCAGGACGAGGCCGCAGACGATCAGCGCCACGACCAGGTGCACCATGAGAAGAATCGATTCCAGCAGTTGCATGATCTCGTTCCAATCGGGCGCGTGTAGCGCCCCTCCACGACGCGGGTCGCCTCGCGGCCCGCGGTACCGCCGGCAGGATTACGCGCCTGCGATCGCGAGAAACTCGGCGGCGTCGAGCGACGCGCCGCCGACGAGGGCGCCGTCGACGTCGGCCTGCGCGAACAGCGCGCCGGCGTTCGCCGCCTTGACGCTGCCACCGTAGAGCATCGGCACCTCGGGGCCACCCGCACTGCACAGCAATGCGCGCAGGTGCGCGTGCACTTCCTGCGCTTGCTGCGGCGTTGCCGTGCGCCCGGTGCCGATCGCCCACACCGGCTCGTAGGCGAGGACCGCACGGGCGCTATCCGCCCCCAACCGTTGCACCACGGCATCGACCTGCCGCGTCACGACCGCCTGCCACTGCCCGGCATCACGTTCGGCAAGAGTCTCGCCGACACAGACGACGGGTATCAATCCCTCGCGCCGCGCCGCCACCGCCTTGGCCGCGACGACCGCATCGGTCTCCCCGCACTCCTGGCGCCGCTCCGAATGCCCCACCAGCACGTAGCGGCAGCCGAACTCGGCGAGCATCCCCGCCGACACCTGACCGGTATGTGCACCCGCCGCGTGCCCGCTCACGTCCTGCGCGCCCCACGCGATCGGCGTCGCAGCCAACGCGTCGCGCGCCTGCGCGAGGTACGGGAACGGCACGCAGACCACGACCTCGCGATCGGCGCGCGCCTGCCAGCCGGCGACGACTCCGGCGAGCAGCACCGCATTGGCGGCACCACCACCGTTCATCTTCCAGTTGCCCACGACGAGCTTGCCGCGCAGGAGATCGCTCACGGGATGCCTTCGGATCGACGGGGGATGGACCTGCGGAGGACCCTCCGCCGGCAAATCCGGAAATGCACGCGTCAAACCTGCGGATTTTAGCGCGTGCAGGCGATGCCGGTCAAACGCGAATCGCGCGACGCGGTGTCGCCGCACGCCCTCGATCGCCGGGCGCCATCGGTACGGCGAAACCTCACGCGTTCCCCGGGTCTCACGGATTGCGAATCGGGATCGAGCGCCGCGCCGCGCGCAGGCTCGCGGCCGGCTCCTCGCCGCCGAAGCGCGCGCGCACGTAGTCGAAGATGATCGCTTCGAAGTCGGCAGCGATGGTGTCGCCCTTCAACGTGACGGTCTTCTGCCCGTCGACGAAGACCGGGGCCACCGGGATCTCGCCACTCCCCGGCAGGCTGATGCCGATGTTGGCCATCTTCGACTCGCCCGGCCCGTTGACCACGCAACCCATCACGGCGACGGTCATGTTCTCGACGCCCGGGTAGCGCGGACGCCACACCGGCATGCTCCGCCGCAGGAAGCCCTGGATGTCCTGCGCCAGTTGCTGGAACACCGTGCTGGTCGTTCGTCCGCAGCCGGGGCAGGCGCTGACCAGCGGCGCGAACGAGCGCAAGCCCATCGTTTGGAGCAGCTCCTGCGCCACCGTGACCTCGCGCGTGCGATCGCCGCCCGGTTCGGGGGTGAGCGACATGCGGATGGTGTCGCCGATGCCCTGCTGCAGGAGCACGGCGAGCGCGGCGCTCGAGGCGATGATGCCCTTGGTACCCATGCCGGCCTCGGTGAGGCCGACGTGCAGCGGATAGTCGCAGCGCCGTGCGAGCTCCTGGTAGACGGCGATCAGATCCTGCACGTTCGACATCTTGCAGGCGAGGATGATCGCGTCACCGGGCAGCCCCAGCGCCTCGGCGAGCTGCGCGCTGCGGATCGCCGAGGTGATGAGCGCCTCACGCATCACCGTCGTCGCATCCTGCGGCTGGCGCGAGCGCGCGTTGTCGTCCATCAGTTGCGCCAGGAGGTCCTGGTCGAGGCTTCCCCAGTTGACGCCGATGCGCACCGGCTTGCCGTAATCGATCGCACGCTCGATGATCATCGCGAACTGCGGATCGTGCTTGGTGCCACGGCCGACGTTGCCCGGGTTGATGCGATACTTGGCGAGCGCCTTCGCGCAGTCGGGGAAGTTCGAGAGGAGCTTGTGGCCGTTGAAGTGGAAATCGCCGATCAGCGGCACTTCGCAGCCCATCCGATCGAGGCGCTCGCGAATCCGCGGGACCGCGTCGGCGGCTTCCGACGTATTCACCGAGACGCGCACCAGCTCGGAGCCGGCATCGGCGAGCGCCTTGACCTGCGCGACGGTGGCGGCGATGTCACCGGTGTCGGTGTTGGTCATCGATTGCACGACGATCGGCGCGCCGCTACCGATCGGAATGCCGCCGACGCGCACGGTGCGGGTACGGCGACGGATGATGGGAGGCCGGGTAACGATGGTCACGTAGGGGATTGGTGCGGACTGCGCACGCGAAGGCGATCGTCGATTCTAGCATTTCGCGTCGTGCCGACGCCCCTTGCCGCGGTCACCGCCCGACCCGCCCGCGTGCCAACATCGCGTCGCGTGAATCCACGGCCTGCGTCGGAACGGCGAGTCGCGGCACCCGTACGTGGCTGCCACGGGTAGCCCGATGCCACCTCGCGCGCCGGCCTCCCGAACGCGCGTCGCCGCTGCTGCGGCCGCGGCGACGGCGCACGATCTCGCCGTGCGCGTCGCCTGGCACGCCTTCGTCGAGGGGCGCACGCAGGCCGAGATCGCCACCGCCCTGGGCCTGTCGCGGACCAAGGTCGCGCGCCTCGTCGGCACGGCCCGCGACACCGGGATAGTTCGCATCCGGGTGCGCGCGGCCGGCGCAGCACAGATCGCTCGCGAGCGCGAACTCGTCGCCTGCTTCGGGCTCGAGCAGGCGATCGTCGTACCGGCGACGCCGGCCACGGTCGATGCCCACGTCGGCGCAGCCGCCGGCGCGTTCCTGCGCGAAACGATTCGTCCGGGCATGACCGTGGCGGTCGGCTGGGGCGCGACGCTGTCCGCCTGCGCACGCGCGCTGGCCACACGTCCCGTGGCGCGGCTTGGCATCGTCTCGCTTCTGGGCGGCATGACGCACTCGCGGGCGATCAATCCGTCGGCGGTGGCGCGCCGCATGGCCGATGCGTTCGCGGCGCAATGCCACCAGCTCACCGCGCCGCTCGTCGTCGCCAGCGAAGCGACGCGCGACCTCCTGTGGCGCGAGCCGGGGCTTACCCGAGTTCGCGCGCGCGCGCGGCGCGCCGACCTCGCATTGGTGAGCGTCGGCGGAATCGATCCCGACGCGACCTTGTTCCGCGAAGGACTCCTCAGCGAAGCGGAGCGGCATGACCTCGTCGCCGCCGGGGCGGTCGGCGACGTCCTCTGCCAGTTCCTCGACGCCGCCGGCAACACGCTCGACCATCCGGTCAACCGCCGCATGGTGGCCGTGCCCCCGGACGAACTCGCGCAGGTGCGCCGCGTCGTCGTCGCGTCGGGAGGGTTGCACAAGGTGCGCGCGCTGCGCGCCGCACTGGCGGCGCTGCCGGTGACGGTCCTCATCACCGACGAGGCGGCGGCGGGTGCGCTGATCGCCGGCGCGCGATCGACCGCCGCGCGCGGGGTTCGGCGATGAGTGAACGACCGGGAAGCACGCGGCGCGCACCGCGCCCGGCCGCCGAAGCACCCGTCGCGGCAGCCGACGCCGAGCCGTTGGTGCGTGCCGCGTGGCTCTACTACCACGAAGGCCTCATGCAGGACGCGATCGCGCGCCTCGTCGGCAGCAACCGCGCGCGCGTCATCGCCCGGCTCGCGGCAGCCCGCGAGCTCGGCATGGTTCGCGTCCACCTCGCGCAGCGTACCGCGCGGGCCGCCGCGCTCGAGCAGGCGCTCGTCGCGCGCTACGGCCTGCGCGAAGCCCGGGTCACCCCGACCGCGATCGACCCCGCCGCGACCGCCACGGTCGTCGGCCATGCCGCGGGATCCTGGCTCGACGGCCAGTTGCGCGATGGCGCGTCGGTGGGCATCGGCTGGGGCCACACGCTGGAAATGAGCCTGAAGGCGATCGGCGACGAGGCCCCCCAAGCCCGGCTCTCCGTGGTCTCGCTCCTCGGGAGCTTGCCGCACTCGGGCGCCATCACTCCCGCCACCGTGGCGCGGCGTATGGCGGACCTCCTCGCCGCCGACTGCTACCAGCTCACCGCCCCGCTGTTGGTGAGCCACGCCGCCACCCGCGATGCGCTGTGGCGCGAGCCCGCGCTCGCCGACCTGCGCGCACGCGCCACGCGCGTCGACGTCGCGCTGGTGAGCGTAGGCGACATGGGTCGTGATGCGACACTCTTCCGGGACGGCGTGATCGCCGCCACCGAGCGCACTTCGCTCGCGGCCGCCGGCGCCGTCGGCGACGTGCTCGGCCAGTTCATCGACGCCGGCGGGCGCCGCGTCGACCACCCGATCAACCGCCGCGTGATCGCCTTCGATCTCGACGCGCTGCGGCGCCTGCCCAACGTCGCCATCGCCTCGGGTGGCGCGCGAAAAGCAACGGTGCTGCGGGCGGCGCTGGGCGCCATTCGCCCCGCCACGCTGATCACCGACGAGGCAGCCGCCGAGCGCCTCGCCAGGTAACCGCCTGTAAGGCGGTCCCCGCCGCATCCGAATCGCGGCGCGCCTTGACACCGCTCAGTGGTGGAGATATGTTTCGCGCTGATTACATTTGTCCATCAACGCGACCCCACCCGATCCCGCCGCCGGCGCGCCGGTGGCGAGCGTCAGCCGAGGCAGCACCCGCACCGTGACCCAGCGCAGCACCGCATCGTCGCTCGCCGAAGCCCTGCACCAGCGTGCCCGTGACGCCCGCCCGGTGCGCGTCGGCCTCATCGGGGCCGGCCAGATGGGCACCGACATCGTGGTGCAGACGTCGCTGATGCAGGGCATCGAAGTGGTCGCCGCCGCCGATGCGATTCCGGAGAACGTCGCCGCCGCCTGCCGCATCGCCGGCGGCAACGTCCGTGAGCCGCGCACCGCGAAAGGTGCCGCCGAAGTCGAGCGGGCGATTGCGCAGGGCCGCCTTGCCGCCACGGCATCGTTCGCCGACGTCTGTACGGCGCGTGACGTCGACGTGGTGATCGATGCCACCGGCAATCCCAACGTCGGAACCGAAGTGGCACTGGCGACGATCGCGGCAGGCAAGCCCATCGTGATGATGAACGTCGAGGCCGACGTCACCATCGGGCCGTACCTCGCCGCGCAGGCGGACGCCGCCGGCGTCGTCTACACGCTGGGCGCCGGCGACGAGCCGTCGGCGACGATGGAGCTCGTCGACTTCGTGCGTGGGCTGGGCTATCCGATCGTCGCCGCGGGCAAGGGCAAGAACAACCCGTTCCGCATCGACGCGACGCCCGATCACTACCGCGACGAGGCGAAGCGGCGCAACATGAATCCGCGAATGCTGGTCGAGTTCGTCGACGGCAGCAAGACGATGGTCGAGATGACGGCGCTCGCCAACGCCACCGGGTTGGTGCCGGACATACCCGGCATGCACGGCCCCGAGGCGCCGCTCGTGCGCCTGCACGAGGTGCTGTGCCCGCGCGAGGATGGCGGACTGCTGACGCGCAAGGGCGTGGTCGATTTCACCGTCGCCAAGGGGGTGGCGCCCGGCGTGTTCGTGGTCGCCGAGATGCGCCATCCGCGGCTGCGCGAGCGCATGAACGACCTCGCGTTGGGCGAAGGCCCCTACTACACCTTCTTCCGCCCGTACCACCTGACGAGCCTCGAGGTGCCGCTGTCGGCCGCGTCGGCGGTCCTCTTCGGTCGCGGCCACATGCGTCCGCTCGCAGTCCCCACCGCCGAGGTGGGTGCCGTGGCCAAGCGCGACCTCGCCCGCGGCGAAGTGCTCGATGCGATCGGCGAGTACGGCTACCGCGGCTTCGCGCTGTCGCGTGCCGACGCCGT
>JADZAQ010000250.1 GCA_020852555.1 Burkholderiales bacterium | reverse complement strand
TGTAGAAGGATGGGGGCCATGCGTTACTGTAAAATGCCGCCCCTCCGGCGCCCCACCCTTGCGGGGCGCCCCCACTCACCACCTCGGACAACCCATCGTGAAAAAGCTCCTCGTTGCCCTCGCCGCCGCCGGCTTGCTGGCGGGCGTCGTCACGCAAGCCGCAGCGCAATCCACGTCGCCCACGCTCGCCAGGATCAAGGCGGCGAAGGCGATCAACGTCGCGTTCTCGGGTGACTCGCCGCCCTTCTCCTTCGTCGGCAGCGACAACAAGCCGGCCGGCTATTCGATCGATCTTTGCAAGCGGGTCATCGCGCAGATCGGGCGCGCGCTCGGCGAGGCCGATCTCAAGATCAACTGGCTGGTCGGCGGTGTCGCCGATCGCATCAACATGGTGAAGGCGGGTCGCGCCGACCTCGAGTGCGCGAACACCACGCAGACGCTGCAGCGCCTGAACGACGTCGACTTCTCGAACCTCATCTTCGTCGACGGTGGCGGTCTTCTGGTGCGCACCGAGTCGCCGGTCAACAGTGTGGCCGATCTTGCCGGGAAGAAGATCGCGGTGATCCGCAACACGACCACCGAGGATCGTCTCAAGTACGTCCTCACGCGCGCCGCCGTCAAGGCCACGCTGATCCCGATCGCCAACGCCAACGAAGGCGTCGCGATGCTCGAATCGGGCAGCGCCGATGCCTACGCGGGCGACAAGATCAAGCTCGTCGGCCTCGCCATCCAGGCGAAGGATCCCGCCAAGCTGGTGCTCCTCGCCGAGGACATCTCGTTCGAGCCGTATGCGCTCGCGATCCCGCGCAACGACTCGGGCTACCGACTCGAGGTCAATCGGGCGCTCACCCAGACGTACATGAGCGGCGACATCGAGAAGATCTTCGCCGAATGGCTCGGCAAACTCGGCCGACCCTCGCCGCTCCTCGCGGCGATGTATCTCCTCAACTCGATCCCGGATTGAACCAACCCACTCACCTGGCGCTCTCAAGGAATCTTCGGCCGAGCGCCGCATGGAGACCCGCAACATGACGACCAGCCTCTGGCGGCGTACCGCCGCCGTCTTCGCCGCTGCCGCGGCACTCACTCTCGCCGGCTGCAATACGCCGCCCGCGTATTCGGTGCAGCAGAATGCGTACGGCCGCACCGGCACCGTGGAATCGATCCAGACGCAGACCGTACAGAACGTGCCGGATGCCGCCGGCGCGATCGGTGGCGCGCTCGTCGGCGGTGGCCTGGGCAGTCTCATCGGCGGCGGCACCGGCCGCACCGTCGCCACCGTGGTCGGCGCGGTCGGTGGCGGCTTCGTCGGCCACGAACTGGCCGGGCGCAGCCAGACGCTGGTGTGGAACATCGGCGTGCGCTACGACGACGGCAGTTGGGCCAATGTCCAGCAGACCTCGGCCCCCGGCCTGCGGATCGGCGACCGCGTGCGCGTCACGCAAACCGGCATCGAATTGCTGCGCTGAATACCCCCTCCGCCGTAGCGCGTGTGCCGTTGCACCGTAGCGCGGCGATCCCCTCAGGAGACCACCATGACCTCGCAACTCAAGCTTTGGCTCACCACCGCGCTCATCGCCGGTGCCACGGCCGCCTTCACCGCTCCCGCGGTGGCGCAAAACGAGCAGCAGGCGCTCGTCAATCAGGCGGAGACGACGCTGTCGAACTTCATGCGCGACCCCGAGATGAAGTGGCTGCAGCAGAACATCCACCGTGCCAAGGCGGTGCTGATCGCCCCCGAGATCGTCAAGGCCGGCTTCATCGTCGGCGGTTCGGGCGGGCGCGCGCTGCTGGTGGCGCGCAACGGCGGCAAATGGGTGGGCCCGGCGTTCTACACGCTGGCCACGGCAAGCGTCGGCTTCCAGGCAGGGATCGCGGCGAGCGAGATGGTGACGCTGGTGATGACCGACAAAGGGATGAATTCGCTGATGGCGAGCTCGTTCAAATTCGGGGGTGACGCCAGCATCGCCGCCGGCCCGGTAGGTGCGGGTGCGAAGTCCGACGTCACCGCCGACCTCATCGCCTTCTCGCGCAGCAAGGGCGTGTACGGCGGGCTCAACCTCGACGGCACCATCGTGTCGAGCAACGACGACTGGAACAAGGCGTTCTTCGGCAAGCCGGCGTTGCCACCCGACATCCTCATCAAGGGCGCGGTCAGCAACAAGGGAGCGGACAAGCTCCTGGCGGAGATCGCGCGCGTCGCGAAGTGACGGCGCCGGCGATCCACGATCGAAAAAGGCCCCGCGCGGGGCCTTTTTCGTTTGCGCGGCCCCTGGGTGCGGCGTGGCGCCCGGCGCGCACCTCGCGAGCGAGCGACGCGAGGCGCCACGCATGACGCCGCGTCTCGTCCTGACCGGCATCACCAAGACGTATCCCGGCGTCGTCGCCAACGACCACGTCGACCTCACGGTGTGGCCCGGCGAGATCCACGCGATCCTCGGCGAGAACGGAGCGGGCAAGTCCACGCTCGTGAAAATCATCTACGGCGCGGTGAAGCCCGACGCCGGGACGATCGCGTGGGAGGGCGAGACCGTGGCGATCGCCAGTCCGGCGCGGGCGCGACGCCTGGGCATCGGCATGGTGTTCCAGCACTTCTCGCTTTTCGAGACGCTCACGGTGGCCGACAACATCGCGCTGGCGCTGGAGCGCAACCGTGCCGGCCCGGACCTGCCGGCGCGCATCCGCGAGGTGAGCGCGCGATACGGCCTGCCGCTCGACCCGGCGCGCCATGTGCACACGATGTCGGTCGGCGAGCGGCAGCGCGTCGAGATCGTGCGCTGCCTGCTCCAGGACCCGCGACTCGTCATCATGGACGAGCCCACGTCGGTACTCACCCCGCAGGCGGTGGAGAAGCTCTTCGCGACACTCCGCCGCCTCGCCGCCGAAGGCTGCAGCATCCTCTACATCAGCCATAAGCTCGACGAGATCCGCGCGCTTTGCCACCAGGCCACGGTGCTGCGCGGCGGCAAGGTCACCGGGACCTGCGATCCGCGGCGCAAGTCCGCGTCGTCGCTCGCCCGCTTGATGATCGGCGCCGACCTGCCGCAGCCGTCGCAGCGGGCCGGCGCGCCGGGTGCGCCCGCGCTCGCCGTGCGCGGCCTCACGCTGCCGGCCGCCGATCCGTTCGGCACCGCGCTCGCGGCGATCGATCTCACCGTGCACGCCGGCGAGATCGTCGGCATCGCGGGGGTCTCCGGCAACGGCCAACAGGAGTTGCTGGCCGCACTCTCCGGCGAGCGACGCCTCGCGGACGCGGCGACGGTGACGATCGACGGAACCGCCGCGGGCCGGCTCGATCCCGCGCAGCGCCGCGCGCTCGGCCTCGCCTTCGTTCCCGAAGAACGCCTCGGTCGGGGCGCGGTACCCGACCTCACGCTCGCCGACAACGCGCTCCTCACCGCGTACCGCCAGGGCCTCGTCAGCCACGGCTTCGTCCGCGACGCCGCGGTGCGCGCGTATGCGGCGGCGACGATCCGCGACTTCGACGTGAAGGCGAGCGGCCCCGACGCGATGGCGCGCAGCCTGTCCGGCGGCAACCTGCAGAAATTCATCGTCGGCCGCGAGATCCGCCAGGCGCCGCGGGTGATGATCGCCGCACAGCCGACGTGGGGCGTCGACGTCGGCGCCGCCGCGCAGATCCGCCAGGCGCTCGTCGACCTGCGCGACGACGGCGTCGCAGTCCTCGTCGTGTCCGAAGAGCTCGACGAACTCTTCGAGATCTGCGACCGCGTGGCGGTGATGGCGCAGGGTCGGCTGTCGCCGCCGCGGCGCAGGCACGAGACCAACGCCGAGGAGATCGGCCTGCTCATGGCGGGCTCGTTTGGCGCGGCGGACCCCGCTGCGCGCCCCGCCTCGTCGCCGGTGGGCGTGAGCGCCCCCTGACCCGCCGCCGATGCGCCTGCGTCTGGAGGCCCGTCCCGAGCCGTCGCGCCTCGCGACGTGGCTCTCGCCGCTCGTCGCCACGCTCGCGGTGCTCGCGATCGGCTTCGCCCTCTTCGCCGCCATGGGCAAGGATCCGTGGTTCGCGCTGTACACGTTCTTCATCGATCCCGTCGATACGCTCTACGACGTGGGCGAGCTGCTGCTGAAGGCCACGCCGCTCATGCTCTGCGCGGTGGGTCTTGCCGTCGGCTATCGTGCCAACGTGTGGAACATCGGTGCCGAAGGCCAGCTCGTCATGGGCGCGATCGCCGGTGGTGGCGTCGCGCTCGCCTTCCACGGCAGCGAATCGCGCCTCGTGCTGCCGCTGATGATCGTCGCCGGCATCGCCGGCGGCATGCTCTGGGCGGCGATTCCCGCGCTGCTGCGCACCCGTTTCAACGCCAACGAGATCCTGGTCTCGCTGATGCTCGTCTACGTGGCATCGCTGGTGCTCTCGCTGCTCGTCCACGGCGCCTGGCGCGATCCGGAGGGTTTCAATTTCCCGCAGTCGAAGCTCTTCACCGACAGCGCGCTCCTGCCCAACCTCATCCCCGAGACGCGCCTCAACGTCGGCTTCCTGATCGCGCTCGCCGTGGTCGCCGCCGGGTGGATCTTCGTGCGCAAGAGCCTGCCCGGCTACCAGATGCGCGTCGCCGGTCTCGCGCCGGCCGCGGCGGCCTACGCCGGCATCTCGACGACGCGCACGGTTTGGCTCGCGATGCTCATCGGCGGCGCCTGCGCGGGCCTGGCGGGTGTCGGCGAGGTCGCCGGGCCGATCGGCCAGCTCATGCCGGTCATCTCGCCCGGCTACGGCTTTGCGGCGATCATCGTCGCCTTCGTCGGCCGCCTGCACCCCGTCGGCATCCTCTTCGCGAGCCTCCTGATGTCGCTCCTCTACCTGGGTGGCGAGGCCGCGCAGATGAAGCTCGCGCTGCCGTCGTCGGTGACCGGGCTCTTCCAGGGGACGCTGCTCCTCTTTCTCCTCGGTGCGGACGTCTTCATTCAGTTCCGCCTGCGCGTGGTGCGGGCCGCCACGCCCGCTCTACGACGTGCGTAGGAACCCCCTTGGACCTCGCCATCCAACTCGTCTTGCTGACGCTCGCCGCCGGCACGCCGCTCGTCTACGCGGCGCTGGGCGAACTCGTGGCCGAAAAGTCGGGAGTGCTGAATCTCGGGGTGGAAGGGATGATGCTGGTCGGCGCGGTCGTCGCCTTCATCGTCGCCGCCGGCACCGGGATGCCGTGGCTGGGCGTTGCCGCCGGCATCGTGGCCGGCGCCGCGCTCGCGTTGGTGTTTGCCGTCGTCACGCTCACGCTGCAGGCGAACCAGGTGGCGTCGGGGCTGGCACTTTCGCTGTTCGGTGTGGGGCTGTCGGCGTTCGTGGGACTCGATTACGTGAGCGTGGTAATCGAACCGCTGCCGCCGCTGCACGTGCCCGGGCTCTCCGACCTGCCGGCAGTCGGCACCCTCCTCTTCGCGTGGAATCCGCTCGTCTATCTCTCGCTCGCGCTGTTCGTCGCCGTCCAGTGGTTCCTGTTTCACACCCGCGCCGGTCTCGTGGTGCGGGCGGTCGGCGAGTCGCCGCAATCGGCGCACGCGATCGGCCATTCGGTGGTGCGCATCCGTTACCTCGCGGTGCTCTTCGGCGGCGCCTGCGCAGGCCTCGGCGGCGCCTATCTGTCGCTCGTCTACAACCCGTCGTGGGCCGAAGGCATCACCGCCGGCCGCGGCTGGATCGCGCTGGCCCTCGTCGTCTTCGCGACGTGGAAGCCGTGGCGGGTACTCGTCGGCGCGTACCTCTTCGGCGGCGTCACGCTCGCCCAGTTCCAGGCGCAGGCGCTCGGCGTGGAGATTCCCTCGCAGTACCTGTCGATGCTGCCGTACCTCGCCACCATCGTGGTGCTGGCGCTCATCTCGCGCGACGTGACCGCGATCCGCATCAATGCGCCAGCCTCGCTCGGCCGGCCCTTCCATCCGGACGCGTGAGTCGGCCGCCGCAAGGCCCCCGGCCCACCCCGGCGATTGAGTAGAATGCCGCCCTTGCCCGTAGCCCTCCACGAGGAGATCCGCATGACCCGCTTCACCCGCAGGAACGCGCTGGCCGCTCTCGGCGCCGGCGCTGCCGCCGCCGCGCTCCCGGCGCTCGCCCAGACCAAGTCCGGCGAGCCGCTCAAGATCGGCTTCGTCTACGTGAGTCCGATCGGCGATGCGGGGTGGACGTTCCAGCACGACACCGCGCGCAAGGGGATGGAGAAGGCGCTCGCCGGCAAGGTCGCCACCAAGTACATCGAGAACGTCCCCGAAGGCGCCGACGCCGAGCGCGTGATCCGCGACCTCGCGAGCTCCGGCCATACGCTCATCTTCACGACGTCGTTCGGCTACATGAATCCGACGATCAAGGTCGCGCAGGCCTTCCCCACCCACAAGTTCGAGCACGCGACCGGCTACAAGACCGCGAAGAACGTCGGCATCTACAACGCCCGCTTCTACGAAGGCCGTTACCTCGCCGGCATCGTCGCCGGGAAGATGTCGAAGACAGGGGTGGCAGGCTACGTCGCCGCCTTCCCCATTCCGGAGGTCGTGATGGGGATCAATGCCTTCACGCGCGGCATGCGCGTGGCGAATCCCAAGGCGGAAGTGAAGGTCGTCTGGGTCAATTCTTGGTTCGATCCCGGCAAGGAAACCGAGGCGACGAACACGCTCATCTCGCAGAACGCCGACGTGGTGACGCACCACACCGATTCGACCGCGGCGGTACAGGCCGCGGAGGCGAAGAAGATCTACGCGATCGCCTATCACTCCGACATGTCGAAGTACGGCCCCAATGCGCAGCTCACCGCGGTGACGCACCATTGGACCGACTACTACACGCGAGTCGCGCAGTCGGTGCTCGATGGCAAGTGGGCACCCGACAACGTGTGGGGCGGCTTGAAAGAGGGCATGATCAGCCTCGCGCCGTTCAACAAGGTGGTCCCCGCCGACGTCCAGGACACGGTGCACAAGGCGGAGGCCGACATCAAGGCCGGGAAACTCCACCCATTCAGCGGCCCGATGAAGGACAGCTCGGGCAAGGAACGTCTCGCTGCGGGGAAGACGATCACCGACGCCGACCTCATGAAGATGGATTACTACGTCGAAGGCGTGGTGGGCAAGCTGCCGAGTTCGAAGTAGGCCGCGCATGCCACCGCGCAAGTCCAAGAAAGGCGGCGCGCGCAAGCGCGCGAAGCCGAAGTCGGTGAAGCCGAAGTCGGTGAAGCCGAAGTCGGCCAAGCGGAAGTCGACCAAGCCGAAGTCGACGACAGCCGGTGCGCACGGCCTGCGCCGCGTCGCCTCCGGCGACGTCATGACCGCGGCCACACCGGCGGACTTCGAGCGCGCGTTCGTCGCCGACCGCATCGAGGCGCGCAATCTCTCCGATGCCCTCGTGCGCGATGATCCCGCGAACCGTGCCGCCGCCGTCTACGAGCGGATGCGCAAGCTCAAGGAGGCGCCGCTCGACGGTCCGCTCGAGGCGCTCGAGGCGGAGCTCGCCGACGACTGGCGTCACGGTGGCTACCCGTACAAGTATCTCCTCTCCCGCAAGAGCTACGAGCGGCAGAAGTATCGCCTGCAGGTCGAGCTCCTGAAGCTGCAATCGTGGGTCAAGGAGACGGGGCAGAAGGTCGTCGTGCTCTTCGAGGGGCGCGACGCCGCCGGCAAGGGCGGCACCATCAAGCGCTTCATGGAGCACCTCAATCCGCGCGGCGCGCGCGTGGTCGCGCTCGACAAGCCGTCGGACGACGAGCGCGGGCAGTGGTACTTCCAGCGCTACGTGCGGCACCTGCCGACGCGCGGCGAGATCGTGCTCTTCGACCGCTCGTGGTACAACCGCGCCGGCGTCGAGCGCGTGATGGGCTTTTGCACCGAACGCGAGTACCGCGAATTCATGCAGCAGGCGCCGGTGTTCGAGCAGAACCTCGTGCACAGCGGCGTCCACCTCATCAAATTCTGGTTCTCGGTGAGCCGCGAGGAGCAGCGGCGCCGCTTCGGCGAACGCCAGGCGCATCCGCTCAAGCAGTGGAAGCTCTCGCCGATCGACGTCGCGTCGCGCGACAAATGGGACGAATACACGAAGGCGAAGGAAGCGATGTTCTTCCACACCGACACCGCCGATGCGCCGTGGACGGTGATCAAGTCCGACGACAAGAAGCGCGCGCGCCTCAACGCGCTGCGCTTCCTGCTGCACTCGTTCCCTTATGCGCAGAAGGACCCCGAACGCATCGGCGCCGTGGATTCGCTCCTGGTCGGCCGTGCGCACATCGTCTACGAGCGCGACGAGCAGGGCATCATCGCGGCGCCCGGGTGAGCGGCGCCGGCTGCTACCCCGCGAGGCGCCGCAGCAGCGCGAGCACCGTGTCGAAGGTCTTGCCGTACGGCGGATAGAGGAGCTTCGCGGCACTGAGTCGCGGCTGCACGAAGACCGGCTTGCGGTGCGTGAAGGTGAGGAACGACGCCTCGCCGTGATAGGCGCCGATCCCCGACGCGCCGACGCCACCGAACGGCAGGTTGGGGTGCGCGAAGTGCCACAGGGTATCGTTGACGGTGACGCCACCCGCGAGCGTGTCGGCGAGCACGCGGCCCATGCGCTCGCCAGTGCTGCCGAACCAGTAGAAGGCGAGCGGATGCGGCCGCGCGGCGATCCGCGCCACCGCGTCGTCGAGCGTGTCGTAGGTCTCGATCGGCAGGATCGGGCCGAAGATCTCCTCGCGCATCACCTGCATCGAGTCGTCGGCGCCGACCACGAGCACCGGCAGCATCTTGCGCGAATCCTGACTCGAACCTTCGTGTGCGGGGTCGAGCGTCACGATGCGCGCGCCGCGCGAGCGCGCGTCGTCGACCAAGTGGGCGAGGCGCTGCGCGTGCCGGTCGCTCACGATCGACGTGTAGTCGCGATTGCCCACGAACGACGGATAGAGCCGCGTCGCGGCGGCCGAAAGCGCCGCGACGAAGGCATCCTCGCGCCCGCGCGGCACCAGCGCGTAGTCGGGTGCGATGCAGGTCTGCCCGGCGTTGAGGAGCTTCCCCGAAGCGATGCGCGGGGCGGCCTTGGCGAGGTCGGCATCGGGTGCCACGAGCGCCGGCGACTTGCCGCCCAACTCCAGCGTCACCGGAGTGAGGTTTTCGGCGGCGGCAAGCGCCACGGCGCGGCCGACCGCGGTCGAGCCGGTGAAGAAGAGGTGGTCGAAGGGCAGGCGCACGAAGGCCTGGCCGACACTCGCGTCGCCCTGCACCACCGCCACCTCGTCCTCGGCGAACGCAGCGGCGATGAGTTCGGCCAACAATGCCGACGTGGCCGGCGTCAACTCGGAGGGCTTCAGCATCACCCGATTGCCGGCGGCGAGCGCGCCGACGATCGGCGCGAGTGCGAGCTGCACCGGGTAGTTCCACGGACTCACCACCCCGACCACGCCGACCGGCTGCCGCTCGATGTACGCGCGCCCCGGACGCAGGTGCAACGGCGTGGCGACGCGCTCGGTGCGCATCCAGCGGGGCAGGAGCCGCCGCGTTTCGGCGATCTCGGCGGCGATCACGAAGAGCTCGGCCAGCCGCGTCTCGTGCGCCGAGCGGCCGCCGAAGTCGTGATCGATGGCCTCGGCGAAGCGGCGCTCGTTGGCGGCCACGAGGTTGGCGAGGCGCCCGAGCCGGTCGCGGCGCACCGCAAGCGACGGGTAACGCTCGCGTGCGAAGGCCGCGCGCTGGGCGGTGAAGAGGCGCCCGGCCGCCGCGGACACCTGCGCGACATCGGTGGTGACGTGATCACGCATGGCGTGGGATTATCGCATCGGACCCGCTCGATCTCCGCCGCGGAAGCGCTGGATGGATGCGTAATGGCAATTTCGACGTGCGGCGACGCCTCGCTCTCTTCTACGCCACGTCGAGCCCGAAGCTCACCCGCCGCCCCAGGGCCGTCGCGATGTTGACCAGCGCGTCGAGTGAGAAGCGCGACACCCGGCCGCGCAGCAGATCGTTGATCCGAGGCTGAGTGACGCCACAGCGTGCAGCCGCTTCGATCTGTTTCCAATCTTCGGCGCGAATGATCTCGGCAATTCGTTGCATGAGCTCGGCTCGCGCACGCAGGTTCGCTGCCTGCCCGGGCGTATCCGCGATGGCATCCCAGACGCTCGCGTAGGTATCACTGCGCTTCTTCATCGCCGTCCTCGCATCAGCTCGGCGTACCTGCCCTTCGCCACCTCGACATCACGCCGACTCGTGGCCCGTGACTTCTTCTGGAACGCATGGAGGACGTACACCGCCTCTTCGAACCGGGCGATGTAGATCACCCGATAGGTTCCACTGTCGTCCCACACGCGCAGTTCCTCGACGCCCTTACCCACGGTGGACATCGGCTTGCAGTCGCTCGGCTGCTTGCCGCGTTGCACTTGATCCAGTTGGTAACCCACGTCATGGCGCGCACCCTCGGGAAAGTCGCGCAGCGCCTCTAGTGAGTCACCGAGGAACGAGATTGCCTTCACCGATTAATTATACTGGAACGGATATATCTACGCAATCTCGAGTCCTTTCCAACGCGGTTTGAGCCTGAACGGGGGGTCGTGTTTCCAACGAGGTATGAGTCTGAAGCGGGGTAGCTGGATCGATCATCGGGAGCATGGTGATCGACATGAACGAAGAGCGATTGGTGACGTTGCCGCAGTTGCGGCAGTTCATCGAGGGGACCACGGAGGTCGAG
>JADZAQ010000249.1 GCA_020852555.1 Burkholderiales bacterium | reverse complement strand
CCCGATGCGACTCGTCCACGTCGTCCAGCACACGTACGCGGAATATCTCGGCCTCATCGAGGATCACCTCGAGGGCCGCGGCATTCGCTTCCGCTACCACCGGCCGTTCGCCACGAGCGGCACCTTGCCCACCGCCGATGCGTTGGCCGACGGACTCATCCTCCTGGGTGGCGGCCCGTGGGGCAGCGCCGGCACGCTCGACGTGCCCACCCTCGCGCGGGAAGTGGCCCTCGCGCGCACCTGCCTCGAACGCCGCTGGCCGCTGGTCGGCATCGGCCTTGGTGCGCAGATCGTCGCGCTGGCGGCGGGCGCGCGATCGCACGCGGCCCCGCTCGAGTTCTCGGTGACCACCGCGACGCGAACGAGCCCGGGCGCGCTCGATGGCTACCTTCCCGAGCACTATCCGCTGGCGATCTACATGCGCGACCAGCCGGCGGTTCCCGACGGCGCGGTAATGCTCGCGCACGACGCGGGCGGGCGACCCGCGCTCTGGCAACTCGGGCCGCGTGCGCTGGCATTCACCGGGCACCCCGGGCTCAAGGTCGGCATGGTCGAGGATCTCGCCATGGAATTCGACGAGACGCCCACCGACCTTGCGGCGGAACTTGCCAAGCTGCGCAGCGCGCAGGCCGCGATCGAGGACGCGCTGGTGCCGATCATGACCGGGGTGGTGCGTCTCGCCGGTTGGATGGACCCGCAGTGACGAGGCGGCGCCCACCCGCCGCGGCGCGCAAGCGCGAGGGTCGCACGGGCGGTGCAAGACCCACGGCTGCGGCCAAGGCCGGATCGGCTAAGATCGCTCCATGAAGATCTGCATCGTCTCCGACAGCCACGACCGCGCGGATGCGCTCGCGGCTGCCGTCCGCGCCGCGAAGAGCGAGGGCGCGACCGCGGTCGTCCATTGCGGTGACCTGATCGGCGCGCAGACGGTGCGGCCGGCGCTGGTGCTGGGGCTGCCCATCCACCTCATCCACGGCAACAACATCGGCGATCCGTTCATGCTGCACAGCCTGATGCGCGCGAGCGGCGGGAGTTTGCACTACCACGGTGGCGACGCGCGCTTGGAACTCGGCGGCCGCCGCGTGTTCGTCGTGCACTATCCGGACTACGGCTACGCGATGGCCTGCACCGGCGACTGGGACCTGGTCTGCTGCGGCCACTCGCACACCGCCGGCATCGAGCAGGTAAGCAACGTCAAGGGCGGCACGACCTGGCTCGTCAATCCGGGCACCATCGCGGCCCTCGGAGCACCCGCCGCCACCTGGGTGCTCGGCGACCTCGAACGCATGCGCTTCGAGTTGCGGTCGCTCGATCGTTGAGGCGCCGGCCGGCGCGGTGACGCACTACCGCGCCGAATGGCCGGTGAGCTTGACCTCCACCTTCTCGTCGAGCCCGGCGTAATAGGCGCGCAGGAGTTCGAGCACCTCGGGTCGTGAGAATTCCGCGGGCACCGGGCTGCCTTCGGATAGCCACTTGCGCAGCTTCGTCCCCGACACCAGCAAGCGGTCGGCGTCGTCGTGCGGACAGGTGCGACCCGAGGCCATGCCACCGCAGCGGTAGCACCAGAACGTCCAATCGAGCTTGAGCGGCCGGATCGCCAGCGCGTCGGAAGGGATCTCGTCGAAGATGCGGTGCGCGTCGAACGGCCCGTAATAGCTCCCGACGCCGGCGTGATCACGCCCGACGATGAGGTACGCGCAGCCGTAGTTCTGGCGGAAGAGGGCGTGCAGCAGCGCTTCGCGCGGCCCGGCGTAGCGCATGTCGAGGGGGTAGCCCGCCTGCACGACCGTACGCGGCACGAAATATTTCTCGATCAGCGTGCCGATCGCGCGCGTGCGCACCTCGGCAGGGATGTCGCCCGGCTTCAGGTTGCCAAGCAACGAGTGCACCAGCACTCCGTCGCAGACCTCGATGGCCACCTTCGCGAGGTACTCGTGCGAGCGGTGCATCGGGTTTCGGGTCTGGAACGCCGCGACCCTCGACCAGCCGAGTCGGGTGAATTCGGCGCGGGTCTCCGCCGGCGTCATGAACAGCGCCCCGTAGCGCGCCTTGAAGCCGCCGTCGTCGAGAACGCGGACCGGGCCGGCGAGATTGACCTCGCCCTGCCCCATCACCGCCCGCACGCCGGGATGCTCGGGATCGGTGGTGCGGAATACCGCGGCACATTCATGCGCCTTGTCGATGCGATACTTCTCCGTCACCGACAGCACCGCGAGGATGCCCCCGTCGTCGGGGTCGACAAGTGCGACATCCTCGCCCGTCGCGATCGACGCCGCGGTCGCCTCGTCGGTCGACAGGGTGATGGGAATCGGCCAGAAGAGGCCCGCCGACGTGTGCATCCGGTCGCAGACCCCTGCCCAGTCGTCGCGGCCCATGAATCCCGTGAGCGGTGTGAAGCCGCCGATGCCGAGCATGACGAGATCGCCCTTCTCACGCGAACTGACGCGGATGCTGCGCAGCGTCTGGGCACGGACACGCTCACCGGCGAGCGCCTCGCCGGCGAGAAGCAGCGGCTCGAGCGAACCTCCACCATGCGGTACGATGACTTTGGACAAGGTCTCCTCCTCGGATATGTCGTTACATTGTCACGCGTGGCCTGCGAGCCGGCAACCCCATCACCCCTCGGGAGGGCACGGGCGGTCTTCCCCTGGGGTGGCAAGCGTCCCGAGAGTCGCGGGAGCGTGCGCACGTGGTGCAGAATTCGCTTGCGCGGTACATCCAGCCCATCTACATTAAGACGTTCTCACGCAGCGAGGATCGCACAATCCATGGCTAGGAAACTCGTCATCGTGATGGCCAACACCGACCCGCGCAACGGCGAAGAGCTCGGTGCGCCGATCTTCCAGGCCTCCGTCGCGGCAGCGATGGAATACGAAGTCGAGGTGATCTGCACCGCGACGGCCGGCCGGCT
>JADZAQ010000248.1 GCA_020852555.1 Burkholderiales bacterium | reverse complement strand
CGTGCTTGCCGACGTTCTTGTCGCGCACCAGGATGCCCAGCACCTGCACGAATGCCATGGTGGTCGAGATCTCGCGCTCGCCGGTGCTCTTCAGGAGCCGCTCGAAGGCGGTGAGCTCGGGGATGGCAAGCGGTGTCGACTTCTGGCGCCGCGCGGGGAGCGCGCCACCGAGATCGGCGCGTGCCTTGCGCATGTACTCGAGCTCGGGCGATCCCTCGGGGAAGGTGATGTATGGGATTTTTTCGAGTTCCTCGTCGGTCACCGGGATCCGGTAACGGTCACGGAAGATGCGCAGCGAGTCGCTCGACATCTTCTTCTGCTGGTGCGTGATGTTCTGCGCTTCGCCCGACGTGCCCATGCCGTAGCCCTTGATCGTCTTGGCGAGGATCAAGGTGGGCTGGCCCTTGTGGCTCACCGCGGCCTGGTACGCGGCGAAGATCTTGTGCGGATCGTGGCCGCCGCGGTTCAGGCGCCAGATGTCGTCGTCGGACCAGTCGGCGACCATCTCGCGCAGTTCGGGGGTGTTGAAGAAATACTCGCGGACGTAGGCGCCGTCCTTGCTCTTGAACGTCTGGTACTCGCCGTCGACGCATTCCATCATGCGCTTGCGCAGGTAGCCGTGCTTGTCGCGGGCGAAGAGCGCTTCCCACAGCGTGCCCCAGATGACCTTGATGACGTTCCAGCCCGCTCCGCGAAACTCGGCCTCGAGCTCCTGGATGATCTTGCCGTTGCCGCGCACCGGACCGTCGAGGCGCTGCAGGTTGCAGTTGATGACGAAGATGAGGTTGTCGAGGTTCTCGCGCGAGGCCATGCTGATGGCGCCCATCGACTCGGGTTCGTCCATCTCGCCGTCACCCATGAAGGCCCAGACCTTGCGACCATCCGTCTGCGCGAGGCCGCGGCTTTGCAGATAGCGCATGAAGCGCGCCTGGTAGATCGCCATCAATGGCCCGAGGCCCATCGACACCGTCGGGAATTGCCAGAAATCCGGCATGAGCCACGGATGCGGATACGACGGGATGCCCTTGCCGTCGACCTCCTGCCGGAAATTGTCGAGCTGTTCCTCGGTGAGCCGGCCGAGCATGAACGCGTACGCGTACATGCCCGGCGACGAGTGCCCCTGCAGGTAGATGAGATCGCCGCCGTGCTGCGGCGACGGCGCGTGCCAGAAATGATTGAAGCCGACGTCGTAGAGCGTGGCGGCGGAGGCGAAGCTCGCGATGTGGCCGCCGACGTTGCTGTGCTTGTTGGCGCGCAGCACCATCGCCATCGCATTCCAGCGCGCATAGGAGCGGATGCGGTGCTCCATCTCCTGGTTGCCGGGGATGCGCGCCTGCGCCGCGACGGGGATCGTGTTGATGTAGTCCGTGTTGGCGGAGAACGGCAGCCACGTGCCCTGCTTGCGGGCGGCGTCGATCAACCGCTCGATGAGATAGTGGGCGCGATCGGGGCCCTCCGCGGCAAGCACGCCGGCCAAGGCGTCCAGCCATTCCCGGGTTTCCAGCGGATCGGGATCTTGACGTTGCGCATCCATCACAGCCTCCTTGGCTTGGCGCCGGCGTCGCGTTCGATCGTCGCCCGTCCGGCAGCATCGATTCTAAAGGCGCGCACGACGGGCGCGCACCAGCCGTCACCCTCGACGGTCACCCGGCGATGCCGATTTTACCATCTGATGGAATTAATTTCCGCCTGATGGAGGTTGACCGCGCGGCGTCCGCAGGTGACGCACGAGGAGGGCGGCGGCGAGCGCGCTTGTCGCGGCGCAAAGCACGAAACTCGACCGGTAGCTGCCGAAGAGCGCAGCGAGGCCGCCGAAGACCATCGGGCCGACCATCACGCCGCTGAAGGTGACGAACGACGCGCCGCCGGTGGCGTACGCCGCGGCGCCGGCCGGCGCGCGGCGCGCGACTTCGGAGATCTGCACGCCGTTCCAGCCGATCGCGGTGAAGCCGTAGAGCGCGGCGAGCGGCAGGATGGCGAAGGCCGGCCACGACGGCTGGGCGAAGGCGAAGGCGAGACCGCACAACGCCGACAGCATGCCGAGCATCGCGAGCACCGGGAGCGCCCGCCGCGTGCGATCGGCGACCAGCCCCCAGACGATGCGGCCGGGCACCGCCGCGATGGTGACGACGGCCAGCGCGAAGCCGGCGGCGACGAGCGACCAGCCGAGCGCCTCGGTGAGGTACACCACGAGAAAGGTGGTGATGCTGACCTGCACCGCGGAGTAGCAAAGTCCGGTGAGCGCCAGCGCCCGCAGGCCGGGCTCGCGCATCACGAGCAGGAGCGGTGCGCCCACCGTGCGCAGCGTGAACGGACCGCGTCCGTGCTGGCGCAGGTCGAGCGTGCGGCGGACCGGCTCGGCGCTCGCGGCGACCACGACGCCGAGCGCCGCGATGGCGACGAAGGCGCCACGCCAGCCGAAGGCGATCGCGAGCCCAGGCATCACCGCGCCGGCGATCGCCGCCCCCGCGGGCACCCCGGTCTGCTTGATCGAGAAAGTGAGCGCCATGCGCGCGGGCGGCGTGGTGCGGGCGAGTACTTCGGAGGAGGCGACCGTGATCGGCCCGTAGCCCAGGCCCATGACGAGCGCGGTCACGACGAACAGTGCGAAGGCGCCGCTCGGCAAGACCGTCAGCGTGACCATGCCCACGGCGCACAGCGCGACGCAGAGCTGCGAGACGCGAATGCCGCCGAAGCGGCCGACGAGTTCGCTGCCGGCGAGGCTCGCCACCATCGCGCCGACGTAGAGCAGGCCGATGAAGACGCCGATCCAGCTCGGCGCGATGCCGAAGTCGCTGGCGAGGACGGGTGCCAGCACCGCGGGAGCCGTCGCCGTCAGCGAGGTGTAGACCTGGATGGCGAGCGTGGCGACCAGGGCGACGAAGCCGCTCGTGGCGGCGCGTGGCGGGGTGCGCATCAGCCGGCGCGGCTGCGAAAGCCGCGGCGGATCGGGCGCGGGCCGGCGGACGGCATCACGCGCGCGGACAGATAAGCGTGCGCCGCGGCGTCACGATCGTATCGACGGTGAGGTCGTGCGGGGCGCAGGGCACCTGCGCGACGAGCTG
>JADZAQ010000247.1 GCA_020852555.1 Burkholderiales bacterium | reverse complement strand
GCTACTTGCTTGTATCGCTATATGGCTATATAGTACCAGGAAATGCCCAACCGACAACCCCCGGCCCCCGCCACCGACCCGGAACCGATGCGAGATCCACGATGAAGCACCCATTCGCCGCTGTCGCCGCCATCCTCGCCTGCGCGGCGCTCCTTCCCGCGCACGCGGCGCCGCTGGCGACCGTCACCGCCGCCGCGAGCGACGTCCCTCCGGAGTACGTCGCCGAAGGGGTAGTCGAGGCGGTGCGCCAGAGCGCCATCGCCGCGCAGGTGCCGTCGCGTATCGTCGAGATGCGGGTACGCGCTGGCGATACCGTGAAGGCGGGACAGGTGATGGTGCGCCTCGACGCGCGTACCGCGGTCGACCAGCTCGCGACCAGCCGCGCGCAGGTCGCCGCGGCGCAGGCGCAACTCGATGCGGCACGCCGCGAGTACGAACGCAACCAACGCCTCTTCGAGCAACGCTACATCTCGCAGGCGGCGATGGATCTCGCGCAGACCAAATACAAGGCTGCCGAGGCCGACGCACAAGCCTCGCTCGCGCAGGCCGGCGTCGCCGCGACGCAATCGACCTTCACCACGCTCACGGCGCCGTACGGTGGGGTCGTGGCGAGCGTGGCGGCGGAGGTGGGCGACCTCGCGTCAGCGGGAACTCCGCTCGTGGTGGTGTACGACCCCGCCGAGTTGCGCGTGGTCGCCACACTCCCCGAGAGCCACCTCGCGCGCCTCGTCGCCGGCGCACCGGTACGGGTGACGATCCCCGGCGCGGCCGGCGGCACGCGCACCCTCGAGGCGACCAGCGTGCAGCCGCTGCCGGTCGCCAACGCGACCACGCACACGCGCGACGTGCGTCTCGGTCTGCCCGCCGGCACGCGTGGCGTCGCACCCGGCATGTTCGCGCGTGCCGCATTCCCGCTCGCCACGACCGGTACCGCCGCCATCACCCTGCCGCTCACCGCGGTGGTGCGCCGTCCCGAGTACGCCGCGGTCTACGTGGTCGACGCCAAGGGCCAGCCGCAGTTGCGCCAGGTGCGGCTCGGGCGCACCGTCGGCGACCGGGTCGAGATCGCCGCCGGCGTCACCGCCGGTGAAGCGGTCGCGGTGGATGCACTCGCGGCGGCGCGGCAATGAATCCGTCACCGTCGACGCTCGGCGCGTCCGGGCGCATCGCGCTCTACTTCCAGTCGGCGCAGATCACGCCGCTGCTCGCGCTCGTGCTGCTGCTCGCCGGGCTTTTCGCGGTGCTCGTCACGCCGCGCGAGGAGGAGCCGCAGATCAACGTGACGATGGCCAACGTCCTCATCCCCTTCCCGGGGGCGTCGGCCGCCGACGTCGAGGAGATGGTCGCCTCCCCGGCCGAGCAGGTCATCGCGCGCATGCCCAAGGTCGAGCACGTGACGTCGCTCTCCACGCCCGGGCTCGCGGTGGTCACCGTGCAGTTCGAGGTCGGTGTGCCGCGGATCACCGCGCTGGTGAGCCTCTACGACACGATCATGTCGAACCAGGACTGGCTGCCGCGCAACCTGGGCACGCTGCCGCCGATCGTGAAGCCGAAGGGCATCGACGACGTGCCCATCGTGACGCTCGCGTTGCGCGCGAAGGATGCGCACACCGGCGCCGCCGACCTCGAACGGGTCGCGCGCGCGATCGAGATCGACCTGAAGCGGGTGCCGGGCACGCGCGAAATCGAGACCGTCGGCGGTCCGCGGCGGGCGATCAACGTCCGGCTCGATCCGACGCGGATGAACGCTGCGGGTGTGACCGTCGCCGAGATCCGCAATGCGCTCGTTTCCGCCAACAACGGGGCGTCGATCGGCGAGCTCGTCACCGACAACCGCGCGGTGCTGGTCGACGCCGGCCCGTTCTTCCGCGATGCCCGCGACGTGGCGAGCCTCATCGTCGCGACCCGCAACGGCGCGCCGGTGTTCCTCGAGCAGGTGGCGACCGTCGACGACGGTCCGCCGCTGCCGCAGCACTACGTGTGGTACGGCACGACGGGCGCCGACGCCCACGAGGTGCCGGCGGTGGTGATGAGCATCACCAAGAAGCCGGGACAGAATGCCGTCGAGGTCGCCGACGCGATCATTGCCCGCGTCGATCACCTGCGTAACGTGGTGATCCCGCCCGACGTCGAGGTGTCGGTGACGCGCAACTACGGCGCGACCGCCAACGAGAAGGCGCTGAAGCTCATCGAGAAGCTCGTCTTCGCCACCGCGAGCGTGGTGGCGCTGGTGCTCTTCGCGCTTGGCTGGCGCGAAGCGGTGATCGTCGGTGCCGCCGTGGTGCTGACACTCGCCGCCACGCTCTTCGCCTCGTGGGCATGGGGCTTCACGCTGAATCGCGTGTCGCTCTTCGCGCTCATCTTTTCGATCGGGATCCTGGTCGACGATGCGATCGTCGTCGTCGAGAACATCCACCGGCACCGCCAGCTCGACCCCACCCGCTCGCTCCTCGACATCATCCCCGAAGCGGTCGACGAGGTCGGCGGCCCGACGATCCTCGCCACCTTCACGGTGATCGCAGCGCTCCTGCCGATGGCCTTCGTGAGCGGCCTCATGGGCCCGTACATGAGCCCCATCCCGATCAATGCGAGCATGGGCATGCTGATCTCGCTCGCGGTGGCGTTCACGGTGACGCCGTGGCTCGCGACGCACCTCATGAGCCGCAGCGCCGCGAAGGCGCACGCCGGCGTCGCCGGCCGCCTCGCGCCGCTCTTCGAGCGCGTGTTCGCCCCCTTCGTCGGCGCGCCGCGCGCCGGCCGCAACCGCGGCCTGCTGTGGCTCGGCGTGGCGGGATTGATCGGTGTGTCGCTCGCGCTGCCGGTGACCGGTCTCGTCGTGCTGAAGATGCTGCCGTTCGACAACAAGTCGGAATTCGAGGTCGTGGTCGACATGCCGGCCGGCACGCCGCTCGAGAAGACCGCCGCGGTGCTGCGCGAGATGGGTCGCCACCTCGCCACCGTGCCCGAGGTCGCCGATTACCAGGCCTTCGTGGGCACCGCGGCACCGATCAATTTCAACGGTCTCGTGCGCCAGTACTACCTGCGTAGCGGCGGCGACGTCGGCGAACTGCAGGTCAACCTCGTCGACAAGGCGCACCGGCACGAGCAGAGTCACGCGATCGCGACCAAGGTGCGCCCGGCGCTCGCCGCGATCGGCAAGGCGCACGGCGCGCGGGTCAAGGTGGTCGAGGTGCCGCCCGGCCCACCGGTCCTCTCGCCGATCGTCGCCGAGATCTACGGGCCGACCGACGCCGGACGCATCGAGGTCGCGCGCGCGGTCGAGGGAATCTTCGACCGCACGCCGGGACTGGTCGACGTCGATACCACCGTCGAAGCGACCGCGCCGCGCACGACGATCGCGATCGATCGGGCCAAGGCGGCGCTCGCCGGCGTGCGCCAGGACGACATCGTGGCGACGCTCAACGCCGGCCTCGCCGGCGAGGACGTGACCTACCTGCGCGACGCGTCGAAATTCCCGGCGCCGGTGCGCCTGCAACTACCCGCCGAGGCGCAGGGCGACCTCTCCGCGCTCTTGCAACTGACGGTGAAGAGCGCGTCGGGAAAGGCGGTGCCGCTACGCGAGATCGTGACCGTCGACCGCGACGGGACGCGCGACCAGCCGCGCTACCATAAGGACCTGCTGCCGGTGTCGTACGTGCTCGCCGATACCGCGGGGGGCGCCGACAGCCCGCTGTACGGGATGTTCGCCGTCCGCCACGCGGTCATGTCGCTGCCGATGCCGGGCGGCGGCACGCTCGGCGAATATTTCGTGCAGCAGCCGGGCGACCCCTATCGCGGCTTCAGCCTCAAGTGGGATGGCGAGTGGCAGGTCACCTACGAGACGTTCCGCGACATGGGACTTGCCTACGCGGTGGGGCTGGTGCTCATCTACCTCCTCGTCGTCGCGCACTTCGGGTCGTACCTCACCCCGCTCATCATCATGGCGCCGATTCCGCTGACGATCATCGGCGTGATGCCGGGCCACGCGCTCCTCGGCGCGCAGTTCACGGCGACGTCGATGATCGGCATGATCGCGCTCGCCGGGATCATCGTCCGCAACTCGATCCTGCTCGTCGACTTCATCAAGCTGCAGGTCGCCGAGGGCGTGCCCTTCGACGAGGCGGTCGTGCACTCCGCGGTGATCCGCGCGCAGCCGATCGCGCTCACCGCGCTGGCGGCGATGCTGGGTGCCTTCTTCATCCTCGACGATCCGATCTTCAACGGGCTCGCCGTGTCGCTCATCTTCGGCATCCTGGTCTCGACGGTGCTGACGCTCGTCGTGATTCCCCTGCTGTACTACGTCGCCAATCGCCGCCGATACGCGGCGCCCGTCAAGGAGCAAGCAGCATGAAATCGTGGCAACTCGTACGGATCATCGCCGGTATCTTCATCCTCGTCTCGCTCGCCCTCGGCATTCCGGGCAGCCCGCTATTCGTGAGCCCGTGGTGGCTCGCGTTCACCGCCTTCGTCGGTGCGAACCTGCTGCAAAGCGGGTTCACCCGCTGGTGCCTCCTGGAGACGATCCTGCGCAAGCTCGGGGTCAGCGCCGGCGCCTGAGCGTGTCGGAGGCCGGCCGCCCTCGCGCGGCCGCCCTTCGCTGCCCGGGGCCGGTGGCAACGGTGCGAGGTAACCGATCACGAGGAGCAGCACGCCGACGCCGATGAAGGCGACGATGCGCGGCAGGCCCGACAGCGCGGCCAGGTCGAGCACGAACAGCTTCACGACGACGATCGCCAGCAACGCGGCGCCGGCCATCCACAACGGGCGCAGCGCACGCCGGTGCGCGAGCACCATGAGCGGCAATGCGGTCGCGGTCCAGGTCAGCGTGAGCGCAGCCTGCAGCGGCTTCGAACCGACGAGTGCGGCAAGCCGCCAGGGCACGCCGAGCCACTGGTGCACCGTGCGCAACACGATCGCGTTGACGAGGACGAAGAGCGCCAAGCCCAACCACGCATAGCGGTGGCGCGCGGTGCCGACGCCGGCGCGCGCCGCCCACGCGAAGAGCGCGCAGGCGACCGCGAGGAGCGTCAAGTCGAGCGGATTGGCGAGCGGCACGTACGGCAGCGGTGGCGCGCCACCCGGCGAGAGCAGGTTGACGAGCAGGAACCACACGCCGGCCAGCGTGGCGACGACCGTCGCGGCATGCCGCGCGTAGGCCTCGCGAAACGTGGCGAACGGCCAGGGTGCCGCGACCGGCAGGCGGGCCATCGCGGCGAGGTAGAGCATCGCGGGCCACACGGCCGCGCAGGGCATCCATACGCTACCCGCCGGGGCGATGCGACCCGCCCACTCGCTCGCCTCCCAGGCGAGCCACGCCACGAGCATCGCCGCCGACGTCGCGTGCAGGCGGCCGAGCCACGGCGTTCCCGCCGGCGCTGGCGACTCGTCCCGCGCGTACCAGGACCGCTCCAGCACGGCGAGCGTCGCCCACTGCACGACCCACGCCAGCGGCCACAGCCACAGGCCGTACCCCGCCAACGTCGTGTGCGCACGCTGCCAATCGCCGACGGCGGCCACCAGCAGCACGGGCAGCAGTGCCGCTCCCGACCACGCGAGGCGCGGCCAGCGCAGGATCCGCACCAGCGCGATGGCGACCACGATGCTCGTCACCACGTAGGCGAGCATCGCCGGCGCCTCGCTGCGGGCAGGCAGTACGCGCGCGATCTCGAACGCACCGGTCACGAGCCAGCCGCCGATGCCCCACACCAGCACGAAAGGCGCGAGCGAGCGCTCGGTCGCGCTCACGGAGTCGGCGTGGCGATCGATGAGGCGCACGGTCGCGAAGGCGGCGAGCGCAACGACGATCCCGCCCAGGAAGGCGGCGTTGGCGAAGATCGTGCCGCTGCCGGTGGGGCCGGCAATCCCGAAGGCGAAGGCCGCCCCCACCTGCAAGAGAAGCGCGAAGCCACGCGCCAGCGGTTGCCGCTGCACGCAGCCGATCCAGTAGACCGCCGCCGCCTCGAGCGCCCACCATGCCGGCGTCCACCGCGGGTCGGCAGCGAAGGGGATCGCGATGGTCAGGAAGACGACGGCGAGCGCCGCGAAGGCGCGCGTCAAGAGCGCGAATCCCGGCGCCGCACGGTGGCGCAGGACCCCCGCGAGGACCGCGTAGAAGGCGGCGACTGCGAACGCACTCAGCGCGACGCCGTAGCGCGTGTCGCGCACGAGGCCGGCCTGCAGCGCGAAGGCAACGAGCGGCACGCCGAAGACGAGGAGGCCGTCGACCGGCTGCTTCGCGGCGAGCGGCGCACGCCGTGCGTGCAGGATCGCGACGGCGACGTAGAGCAGGAACAGCGCGACGAGGAACGGCTCCACGGTGGCGAACTGCGCCGGCTGGTAGAAGCGATAGCCCCACACGCCGCCGAGCACGAACGTGAAGACGAAACCGACCGCGTTGAGCGCGCGCCACGACTTGCGCAAGGCGAGCGCGAGGATCGCCACGTTCAGCACCAGGAAGTAGCCGAGGAGCATCGCCGGCGATTCGCTGGCGGTCGCGACGAGGAACGGTGCCACGAACCCGCCGGCCACCGCGAGGCCGGCCAGCGGTTGCGAGTCCGCGCGCACGGCGAGCGCGACGGTGATTCCCGAAATCGCGAAGAGGAGCGCGAAGGCCGGACCCGATTCGAGCACGCCGTACAGGCGCAGCGCGGCGAACGTGGTGAGATAGAGCACCCCGACCCCCGCGCCTTGGAGCGACACGCCGTAGCCCGGGCGCATCCGCATGAGGCGAGCGCCCAGCACGACCAGAATCACCCCAGCCGCCGCCACCCCAGCCAGGCGCACGCCGATCGGCACCGTGACGTAGTCGGCGAGGTACTTCAGCAGAAAGCCGATACCCAGGAAGAGCGCGATGACGCCGATGCGCGTCAGGGCATTGCCGCCAGTGAACCAGGCCCAGATCGGGTTGGGCGTAGGCGCCGCCGCCACCGCACGGGGTTTTGGCGGCACGACGAGCTCCGCGGTCGCCCGCCTGCCATCCGGCGCCGGTACCGCTACCGGGACCGGTTCGAGCGTGCCGTCGCGCGTGCGCGCGAAGCCGGGGCCGTCGGCGGCGCTACTCGAAACCGCGGCCGCCGCGGGCGCCGTGGCTGACTGTCCGCGCGCTGCGAGGCGTTCCTCGAGCGCGGCGAGACGCGCCTCGATGACCACGAGCCGCGCCTCGAGCGACGGCGGCGAAGCCGCCAGCGCACCTGCGGCGAGTGGTGGCATCGGCCTTGCCGTCTGCCGCGCTGCCGCCTGCGTGCGCGAGCGCCACGCCATCATGACGATGAAGCCGACGAGCGCCCCGGCGAGCCCACCCGACCAATCGAGCACGACCGCCCCCAGGATGAAGCCAACCACGATACCGAGAACGACGATCATGGCGTAACCCTCATGTCTCCCGGCGTACCGCTGGCGTGCGCACGCCTAGCGCCGATCGCCGCGCAAGGCGAGCACCAGCGCGTGCAGCGCCTCGGGCGTCGCCTCGGCAGGCGCCACCGGCGCCGCGGCGACAATGCCGATCCGGGTGAAGACGCCGCGAAACCGGCGCATCGCCCGCCCGTCGGCAGCACGGCTGAAGAAACTCCCCCACAGGCCGCGCAGCGCCATCGGCACCACGGGCACCGGAGTCTCCCGCACCATCCGCTCGACCCCGGCACGAAACGCCGCCATCTCGCCGTCGCGGGTGAGCGATCCCTCGGGGAAGATGCCGACGATCTCTCCGGCGCGCAGTGCGGCGGCGGTCTCGGCGAATGCCCGCTCCTTCAAGGCGGGATCGACGCGACCCGAAGCCACGGGAATGGCGCGCATCCCGTGAAAGATCGTGCTCAGCACCGGGATCCGGAAGATCGCGTGGTCCATCACGAAGCGGATCGGCCGCGGCACGCAGGCGCTGATCACCAGCGCATCGACGTAGCTCACGTGATTGCAGACGATGATGCAGGGGCCGTCCGCCGGCACGTTGTCGAGCCCCCGCTCGTCGACCCGGTACACGGTGTGGATGAGGAGCCAGGCGAGAAAGCGCAGGAGGAACTCGGGAACGAGCTTGTAGATGAAGAGCGCCACCACGGCATTGAGGATGCCGGTGACGAGGAAGAGGTAGGGGATCGACAGGCCCTCGCCGAGCAGCACGATGGCGAGCCCCGCCGAGGCGACCATGAAGACCGCGTTGAGAATGTTGTTGGCGGCGATGATCCGTGAGCGATGCGCGGGATCCGCGCGTTCCTGGATCAACGCGTACAGCGGAACGATGAAGAAGCCGCCGAAGAGTCCGATCAGCACGAGATCGATGACCACCCGTACGTGGCCGGGCCCCGCCAGGAAGCCGGCGATGCCGACGAGTGAGGTCGCCTGCATGTCAGCGCTCACCCACCACAGGTCGACGGCGAACACCGTGAGGCCGATCGAGCCGAAGGGTACGAGGCCGATCTCGACCTTGCGTCCGGCCAGGCGCTCGCACAGCAGCGACCCGACGCCGATGCCGATCGAAAAGAGCGCGAGCAGGAAGGTCACCACGTGCTCGTCGCCACCGAGCACGTTCTTCGCGAAGTTCGGGAACTGGGTGAGGAACGTGGCGCCGTAGAACCAGAACCAGGAGATGCCGAGCATCGACAGCCACACGATGCGGTTGCCGTAGGCGAAGCGGAGGCTGCGCCAGGTCTCGGTCAACGGATTCCAGTTGATGGCGAGGTCGGGCGCGACCGCGGGCGTGACCGGAATTCCCCGGCTCACGAGCCAACCGACGACGGCAACGGCGATCGCCACGCCGCCGGCAAGGAGCGGGCCCACTCCGGGCACCGCGACCAGGAGCCCGCCGGCGATGGTGCCGAGGAGGATCGCGATGAAGGTCCCCATCTCGACCAGCCCGTTGCCGCCGACGAGCTCGTCGGTGCGCAGATGCTGCGGCAGGATCGCGTACTTCACGGGACCGAACAGCGTCGAGTGCACGCCCATGAGAAAGAGCGCCACGAAAAGCGTGACGAGGTCGGCGTAATAGAAGCCCACCGCCCCCACCAGCATGATCGCGATCTCGAAGACCTTGACGACGCGGATGAACCGCGACTTCTCGTACTTGTCGGCGAGCTGCCCCGCGGTAGCCGACAGCAGCATGAATGGCAGGATGAACACGCCGGCGGCGAGGTTGACGAGCGTGTTGGCGTCGAGCGAGGTGTGCATCGCCGCCCGGTACGCGACGAAGATGACGAGCGCGTTCTTGAAGATGTTGTCGTTGGCGGCGCCGGCGAACTGCGTCCAGAAGAACGGCGCGAAGCGCCGCTGGTGCAGGAGGGCGAACTGGTTGGCGTGTGCCATCGCGTTCAGGCCGCTCGCGGATGCAGCGGCGAGCGCCGGCGACCCCGCGCGGCGGTTCGCCTCGCAGGGCTGCGCGCGGTCCCGTCCTGCAGGTGCGCCGCCAGGTAGTCGAGCACCGCGACCAATCCGGCGTGCACCGCCGCAACGTCGGCGGTGTAGCGCACCTCGCGACCCACCTTGCGGGCACGCAGCACGCCGGCGTCGCGCAGCACGCGCAAATGGTGCGCGATCGCCGTGCGCGACAGCGGCGCCGCATCGACGATCTGCGTGGCGGTGAGCGCTTCGCCGGGTTCGAACATGAGCAGGATCCGCTGCCGGTGCGGATCGCCCAGCGCGGTGAAGATCGCCGCGGTGCGCTGCCAGGCGCGGGGGATGGCTCGGTCGTAGCTCGCTCGCATCGGGAACCTCGGGGCCGGCAATCGATGAACGCACGCGGGACGGCGCCGGTGAACCGCGGTCGCGGCATCCCGCCCGGGGGCCGCGACGGCTCATCCCACAATGACTAAACAACTAGATGGGTAGTCATGTTCACCGCTTCGGGCGCGACTGTCAAGCGGTGTCGGCCCGACACCGACGAGCGGCGGGCGGGCGCGGGCGACCGTCGTGCCGCGCGAGCCCGGGACCACGGCGCGCGTTGCGGACGGCGCGCTACAATCGCCGCATGGACCAGTACCTCGGCTTCATGCAGCACGTGCGCGACCACGGCGTGCGCAAGCACGACCGCACGGGGACCGGCACGCTGTCGGTATTCGGATACCAGATGCGCTTCGACCTGCGCGCCGGCTTTCCGCTGGTCACCACCAAGAAGCTGCACACCAAATCCATCGTCCACGAACTGCTGTGGTTCCTGCGCGGCGATACCAACGTCGCCTACCTCAAGGCCAACGGGGTGACGATCTGGGACGAATGGGCGGATCCCGCCGGCGAGCTCGGTCCCATCTACGGCTACCAGTGGCGCTCGTGGCCGACGCCCGACGGCAGCCACGTCGACCAGCTCGCGCAACTCGTTGCCGAGATCCGTCGCAATCCGGATTCACGGCGGCTCATCGTCTCGGCGTGGAACGTCGGCGACATTCCGCGCATGAAGCTGCCGCCGTGCCACGCGTTCTTCCAGTTCTACGTCGCCCAGGGGCGCCTGTCCTGCCAGCTCTACCAGCGCAGCGCCGATATCTTCCTGGGGGTCCCCTTCAACATCGCCTCGTATGCGCTGCTCACCCACATGGTCGCGCAGCAGACCGACCTCGAGGTCGGTGACTTCGTGTGGACGGGTGGCGACTGCCACCTCTACGTCAACCATCTGCAGCAGGTGGCGATCCAGCTCGCGCGTGCCCCGCTCACCTTGCCGCGGCTCATCCTCAAGCGCCGGCCGCCCACCCTCTTCGACTACGCCTACGACGACATCGAGATCGCGGGCTACGAGAGTCATCCCGCGCTCAAGGCGCCGGTCGCGGTGTAGCGCGCGGCGCCGCGCGACGGCGACGGCGCGGTCACGACCCGGTGCACCGCCGCCGGGCTTCGCTCAGCCGACGTGCTCGTGCAGGAAAGCGAGCGTGCGCTCGCGGGCGAGCGCCGCCGACGGCGCGTGGAACGACGCGCGCTGGTCGCAGTTGAAACCGTGATCGGCGTCGTAGAAGTGCACCGCGAGCCGCGGATGCAGCGCGGCGAGCGCCTCGATGCCGGCGACCGGGATCATCGAATCCTTGCGCCCGAAATGGCCCAGCACCGGCACCTGCGGTGCCTCCGCGGTCGCCTGGTGCATGCCCCCGCCGTAATAGGCGATCGCGCAGGCGAAACCGGGTAGTCGCGCCGCCGCGAGCCAGGCGAGATAACCGCCCCAGCAGTAACCGACGATGCCCACCTTGCCCGCCTGCGCGGCCACGTCGCGCGCCGCGGCGAGATCGGCAAGCGCGGCCTCGGTGTCGGCCTTGTTGCGCAGGCTGCGCGCCTGCGCGATGTCGGCGGACGTGTACCCCAACTCGACGCCCGGCTCGAAGCGATCGAAGAGCGCCGGCGCCACGGCGAGGTAGCCGTCCGCCGCATAGCCGTCGCACACCGCGCGGATGTGGGAGTTGACGCCGAAGATTTCCTGCACGACGACGAGCCCACCGCGCGGCGTGCCGGGGGGATCGGCCCGGTAGGCGGCGACTCGCGTGCCGCCGGCAGGCTGCAAGGTGATCATCTTGCCCATGACAGAATTCCCGTGTGCGCCGAAGATGTGCGATTGTACGGCGCTCGACCATCAAGCCCCGATCATGGAAATCGATCCTCGAATCATCGTCGTCCTGGTGGCCGGCGGACTCCTCGGCTTCGCGCTGCTCTTCGTCGTGGCGTGGCGCTCGGGACACCGCACCGAGCGCACGTGGCAGGCGCTGGCCGCGAGCCGCGGCTGGCGTTGCGAGCGCTCAGCCGATCCGAATGTCGGCCTCGTGCTGCGGGGCACGACGGGGCCCATCGCCTGGACCTGCCGCGTGCACACCGGTCCGGGCGTGATCACCAACCGGACCGCGACGCGAAACATCGCGCGGCTCGAAACCGTGTGGAGCGCCGGCCTGCGCGCAACGGGCCTCCGAGGCGAGTTGAGCATCTACGACAACGCGCAGTTTGCGACGCTGCGCGGTGCGGCCGCATCACCGTTGATGCACGCCATGGCGCGCATGGCTCCGGACCACGGCGGCAACGTGTTTCGCGCCGGATTGG
>JADZAQ010000246.1 GCA_020852555.1 Burkholderiales bacterium | reverse complement strand
GCCTATCTCGAAGCGCAGTGGTACCTCTTCGCGTGGTCGTTCCTGGCCGCTGCCGGCTTCACGCTCCTGCATCGCCAGCACGTGCGCATCGACGTCGTCAACAGCCACCTGCCGAAGAAGCTCAGGGTGTGGATCGACATCGTCGGCTACACGCTCTTCCTGACGCCGATGTGCCTCATGGTGCTGTACCTGTGCATACCGGTCGCCATCGAGAAGCTCACGTCGGGCGAGATGTCGGGCAACCCGGGCGGCCTGCTGCGCTGGCCGGTGTGGTTCGCGCTGCCGGTGGGCTTCACGCTCCTGCTCCTGCAGGGGTGGTCCGAACTCATCAAGTGCATCGCCTTCCTGCGCGGAGCGGGCCCGGATCCGACCGAGAAGCGCGATGCGAAGAGCGACGAGGAAGCGCTCGTCGACGCCTTGCGCGAGCACGCCCCCGACGACGCCGGCGGCAGCCACGCGCCGGCACGCGCGCACTGAGCAGCGAACGCCGGCGCCATGGAATTCGTCGCTGCGAACTACGCCCCCATCATGTTCGGGGGCCTCATCCTCTTCCTCATCCTCGGCTTTCCGGTCGCCTTCAGCCTCGCGGCCGCGGGGATCTTCTTCGGACTCCTCGGCGTCGTCCTCCATATCTTTCCGTCCGCGATCCTCGCCGTGCTGCCGTTCCGCCTGTTCGGCATCATGTCCAACGAGACGCTGCTGGCGGTGCCGTTCTTCACGCTGATGGGCCTCATCCTCGAGCGCAGCGGCATGGCCGAGGACTTGCTCGATTCGGTGGGACAGGTGTTCGGCCCCCTGCGCGGCGGCCTCGCACTCGCGGTCATCCTCGTGGGCGCCATGCTCGCTGCGACCACCGGGGTGGTTGCAGCCTCGGTGATCTCGATGGGCCTCATCTCGATGCCCATCATGCTGCGCTACGGCTACAGCCGCACGCTGACCAGCGGCACGATCGCCGCGTCGGGAACGCTTGCGCAGATCATCCCGCCGTCACTGGTGCTGATCGTGCTCGCCGACCAGATCGGCAAGAGCGTCGGCGACATGTACAAGGGTGCCTTCATCCCGGGTTTCGCGCTGGTGGGGCTGTACGTGCTGTGGGTGGCCTGCCTCGCACTCTTCCGGCCGCAGGCGGTGCCGGCGCTGCCCCCCGAGGCGCGCACGTTCCGGGAAGCGAACGGCAGCCACGGCTACCCGTCGCTCACCGTGCTCGCGCTGCTGTCGACCGCCGTGGCGATTGCCCTGGGGTGGAACATGGCGGCGGTGCACACATGGTGGCAGGGCAAGCCGGTGCTCTCCGTGCCGACCGACGAGAAGATCGTGGTCGCCATGTGCGGCGGCGTATTCGTCGCCTGGCTGATCGCTGCCATCAACCGTGTGCTGCATCTCGGGCTCCTGTCGAAGCTCGCGGAGCGGGTCACCTTCGTGCTCATTCCGCCGCTCCTGCTCATCTTCCTGGTGCTGGGAACGATCTTCCTCGGCGTGGCGACGCCGACCGAGGGCGGCGCCATGGGCGCCATGGGCGCGCTCGTCATGGCCGTGCTGCGCAAGCGGCTCAACCTGACGCTGCTCAAGCAGGCGCTCGCCGCCACCACCCGGCTGTCCTCGTTCGTCATGTTCATCCTGATCGGCGCAACGATCTTCAGCATGGTGTTCCAGGCGGCCGACGGACCGGTGTGGGTCGAGCATCTGATGCGCAAGCTGCCGGGCGGCGAGTTGGGCTTCCTCATCTTCGTGAACGTGCTGGTGTTCGTGCTCGCGTTCTTCCTCGATTTCTTCGAGCTCTCGTTCATCGTGGTGCCGGTGCTGGCACCCATCGCCGAGAAGATGGGGATCGACCTCGTCTGGTTCGGCGTACTGCTGGCCGTGAACATGCAGACGTCGTTCCTGCATCCGCCATTCGGCTTCGCGCTCTTCTACCTGCGCTCGGTGGCACCCGAAAAGCCCTACGTCGACCACGTCACCGGCAAGACGATGGATCCCGTCACGACGATGCAGATCTACAAGGGCGCGATTCCCTTCCTGATCCTGCAGTTGCTGATGGTTGCGGTCCTCATCGCCTTCCCCAGTCTCGTCGTCGGCAATCTCGACCGCAAGCCGAGCGCCGACCTCGAGGCGATCGGCACCAAGATGCTGCAGCAGCTCGAGAATGCGCCGGGTGCCGATCCGAATGTGCCGGGAGCGGAGCCGAGTGCGGCAGGCGCCGATCCGAATGCGGCAGGCGCCGATCCGAATGCGGCAGGCGCAAACGTCGACGATCCGCTGAAGGCGCTGGAGAAACCCGCCGGGAAACCGTAGCCGCAAGCACGCGGGCAACGACAATGCGACGAACGAACCGCGACGAGCGCCGCGGTTCGTCGGTCATGCGGGCGCGCGGAGCACCCGCCTGCGGCGTCAGATCTTGGCCGACGCCATGTACTGCATGAATGGCAGCTCCGACACCCGGTTCCACAGGATCTGGTCGCGCTGGAAGGCGCGCATGTCCTCGAACACCTTCTTGAACTCGGGCGACTTCGCGCTGTGCTCGGCGTAGACCTCCTGCGCGGCCTGGAAGCCGGCATCGACGACACTCTTCGGGAACGGCTTGAACTGGATGCCGCTCGCCACGATGCGCTTCAGCGCCGGCGGATTCAGCGCGAGGTACTTGCTGGTGCCGTCCTTGTAGGCGACCGCAGCCGCCGCCTGCACGATCGCCTTGTTTTCCGGCGACAGCTTGGCGTACGCCTTGTTGTTGATGAAGAACTCGAGGTCCGCACCGCCTTCCCACCACGCGTTCCAGTAGTAGTACTTGGTCACCTTGGCATATCCGAGCTTCTCGTCGTCGTAGGGGCCGACGAACTCCGCCGCATCGAGCGTCCCCTTCTCGAGCGCCTGGTACACCTCGCCGCCGGGCATGTTCTGCGCGATGACGCCGAGCTTGGCCATCGACTCGCCGAAGACGCCGCCGCCGAGCCGCATCTTGAGACCCTTGAAGTCCTCGGGCGACTTGATTTCCTTGCGATACCAGCCGCCCATCTGGGTGCCCGTGTTGAGCGCATTGTGGGCGTGGAAGTTGTACTTGCCGTAGAGCTCGTCGAGGAGCTTGCGGCCGTTGCCGTG
>JADZAQ010000245.1 GCA_020852555.1 Burkholderiales bacterium | reverse complement strand
CGCTCAAGCTCCGCCATCGTGTCCGCCGTGCACGACAACGCGACCGCTACTCGTGGCATCAGGCCCCCGCTGGAGATGCAACGTGAGCATGATAATACTAACCGTATATTGTGCAATTAAACACTAGAAGCGGATCACCGCGACGTCGAAGCCGCTCCGGGCGAGGTCGCCGCGGATGCGACTGACCTCCTCCGGATTGTCGAACGGGCCGAGCCGGACGCGATAGCGCGTTCCCTTGTCGGGCAGCGTGCCTTGCTGGACGCTCGCCTGCCAGCCGGCGAAGGCGAGTCGCGCCTTGAGATTCTCGGCGTCGGATTCGGAGGCGAACGACCCGGCCTGCAGCCAGAAGCGCTCGGGCAGTTTCGCCGCCGTCGTGGGCGCCGCCGTTGCCATCTTGTCGGGCGTCTTCTCGGCGACCTTGGCGACGTCGGCCTTGTCGCCACGATCGGCAGGCTTCTCGCTCGCCTTGTCGCCACCCGCCTTCGCCTGCTCGACGGTCGCCTTGTCCGGGGTCGGACGCTTTGCTTCCGCCTGGACCTTCGGCTCTTCCACCCCCGGCAAGATCTTGTAGAAGTCGAAGCGCGGCTTTTCCTTGTCGGATGCGGTCGCGTCCGCGCGCGGGTTGCGTGTCCCCTCCTTGGCGACCTCGCGCGCCTCCTTGCCCGCCTGCGTCGGGAACGGGCCGTTGGCCCGCATGAGGTAGTAGGCGACACCCGCGGCGAGTCCCAGGCCCAGGACGAGCCCGATGAAGATGCCGAGCAGCGTGCCGCCGGCATCGCGATGCCGCGCGGTACGGGCCGGCGGCGATCGGCGGCGGGTCGGTTTGGCGGCTGCGTTCATCACATCCTGTCGGGAGCGGCGATGCCGAGCACGGCGAGCCCGTTGGCGAGGACTCGCCCCGTCGCCACCACCAGCGCGAGGCGCGCGGCGCGCACGTCGGCATCGTCGACGAGGAAGCGCTCGGCATTATAGTAACCGTGGAATTCCTGGGCCAAATCCTTGAGGTAGAACGTCACCTGGTGCGGGGCGAGGTCGCGTGCCGCCGCGGCCAGCTCACCGGGAAAATCCTCGAGCCGACGCAGGAGCGCCACCTCGTACGGGCTGGTCAGCGCCGCGAGCGGCGCCTCGCGGTACGTCTCCGGCGCATCGGCGAGCTCGATCCCGGCCTGCCGCAACACCGCGGCGACCCGGGCGTGCGCGTACTGCACGTAATACACGGGGTTGTCCTCGGATTGCGAACGCGCGAGGTCGAGGTCGAACACGAACTCGCTGTCGGCCTTGCGCGACACGAGGAAGAAGCGCACCGCGTCGCGGCCGGCCTCATCGATGAGATCACGCAGCGTGACGTAGCTGCCCGCCCGCTTGCTGATCTTCACCTCCTCGCCGCCCTTCATCACCGTGACCATCTTGTGCAGCAGGTAATCGGGGTAGCCCTCCGGAATGCCGAGGCCCACCGCCTGCAATCCGGCACGCACGCGAGCGACGGTCCCGTGATGATCGGAGCCCTGCACGTTGATCGCCTTCGAAAAGCCACGCTCCCATTTCGTGACGTGATAGGCGACGTCGGGGACGAAATACGTGTACCCGCCGTCGGACTTGCGCATCACCCGATCCTTGTCGTCGCCGTAGTCGGTGGTGCGCAACCACAGCGCGCCCTCGTGCTCGTAGGTCTTGCCGGAGTCGACCAGCCGGCGCACCGTGGCGTCGACGCGGCCATCGGTGTACAGCGAGCTCTCGAGGTAGTACACGTCGAACCTGACACCGAAGGCGAGCAGGTCGAGGTCCTGCTCCTTGCGCAACTCGGCCACCGCGAAGTGGCGGATCTTTTCGATGTCGGCGAGATCGTGGCCGACCGTATCGAGGTAACGCTGCGCGATCTCCACGATGTACTCGCCGCGATAGCCGTCGTCGGGAAACGCCACGCCCTCGCCGAGGAGCTCCTTGGCGCGTGCCCGCACCGAGATCGCGAGGTTCTCGATCTGTTGCCCGGCATCGTTGTAGTAGTACTCGCGCGAGACCGAGTACCCTTGCGTCGCGAACAGGTTGGCGAGCGAATCGCCGAGTGCCGCCTGCCGGCCGTGCCCGACGTGCAGCGGCCCCGTCGGATTGGCCGAGACGAACTCGATCAGCACCTTCTCACCGCCGTGCGCGCGCTGCGCTCCGTAGCGTGCGCCTTCCCGCAGGACGCGCCGGACCACCGCCTGCCGCGCCTGGGGCGTGAGGGTCACGTTGATGAAGCCGGCACCGGCGACCTCGGCGCGCGCGATGAGGTCGGAGGCGGGTACCGCGGCCACGATTGCCGCGGCGAGTTCTCGCGGATTGCGCTGCGCGCGCCTGGCCAGCGTGAGTGCGACGTTGGTCGCGTAATCGCCGTGCGCGGCCTGGCGTGGTCGCTCGACGGCCACGCCGACGTCGGCGGCCGCCGGCACGGCGGCCGCGACGGCCGCCGCCAACGTGCGCTCCAACTCGGCTCTGATGTCGTCCACCGTGCCCTTCGCTCGATGCGTGCAAAACGGTCGATTATAGCGAGCGCGCAGCCGGGCCCCGCGCCCGGCCAGTCAGCCAAAGCTCGTTGGATCGACGTCGAGCGTCCAGCGCACGCGCCGGCCGGGCAGCGCGGCGAGCGCGGTGACCCACTGCGCCAGGAAGCGTTGCAGTGCAGGCCGGTGCCCGCTCTGCACGACGAGTTGGCTGCGCTCGAAGCCGGCCCGCCGCGCGAGCAGCGCCGGCACCGGGGTGAAGACGTCGACATCGCCGGTCGCCAGTCGCGTCGCCGCGGCGTGTGCGTCGGCGAGGAAGGCATCGACGTCGCCGCGCCGATGCGCCTCGACACCGAGAAGGGCGGCGTGCACGATCGGCGGCAACTGCGCGACCCGCCGCTCGACGAGGAGCGCATCGGCGAAACTGGCGTAATCCTGCGCGAGCAGCGCGCCGTACGCGGGATGCTCGGGAAAGTCGGTCTGCACGATCACCTCGCCGGCGAGACCGGCCCGCCCGGCCCGTCCGGCGACCTGGATGAGCAGTGCCGCCAGCCGCTCGGTGGCGCGAAAATCGGCGCTGTACAGCGCATTGTCCGCACCCAGCACGCCGACCAGCGTGAGGCGGGGAAAATCATGGCCCTTGGCGAGCATCTGCGTGCCCACCAGGATGTCGAGGCTGCGTGCCTCGACGTCGGCGCGCACCGCGGCGAACGCGCCCTTGGCGCGCGTGCTGTCGCGATCCACGCGGGCGATGCGCGCGGTGGGAAACGCCTCGGCCAGCGTGCGCTCCAGGCGCTGCGTGCCGAAGCCCAGCGGCACCAGGTCCACGTTGCCGCAGGCCGGACAGGCGCGCGGCAACGGCTCCGCGTGGCCGCAATGGTGACAGCGCAAGGCCGGCGGCGCGCGGTGCGTGGTGAGCCGCGCCGTGCAGTGCGGGCACTGCGCGTCCCATTTGCACGCCGCGCAGACGAGCGACGGGGCGAAGCCGCGCCGGTTCACGAAGACGAGCGATTGCTCGCCGCGGCCGAGGCGAGCGGCGAGCGCCGCCCGCAGTTCGGGGCCGATCCCCTCGCCGGCCCGGGCGCCACTCTGACTCACCAGCCGGATCCGCGGCAGCGACGCACGCGGATCGGCACGCTCGCCGAGGTCGAGGCGATGGTAGCGACCCTCGGACGCGGCCAACCAGGTCTCGAGTGAGGGAGTGGCCGTGCCGAGCACGATCGGGATGCTGCGGCGGTGCGCGCGCCAGATCGCCGCGTCGCGGGCGTGGTAGCGAACCCCGTCCTGCTGCTTGTACGAGGCATCGTGCTCCTCGTCGACGACGATGAGGCCGAGGGCGGGCAGCGGCGTGAAGACGGCAAGCCGCGTCCCGAGCACGATGGCCGCGCGGCCGTCGGCAGCGGCGAGCCACGCCGCACGCCGCTCGCCTGCCGCGAGGCCACTGTGCAGCACGGCTACGGTGGCCTCCGGTCGCGCGGCCCGCACCCGCGCGACGAGCTGCGGGGTGAGGTTGATCTCCGGCACCAGAATCAGCACCTGTCCGCCGCCGGCGAGCACGGTATCCGCCGCGGCGAGATAGACCTCGGTCTTGCCGCTGCCGGTGACACCACGCAGGAGAAAGGCAGCAAAGCGGCCAGCAGCGGCGCGGATCGCCGCCACCGCCGCAGCCTGTTCCCAGTTGAGCGCGCGCCGGGCCACCGCGACATCCGGCGGCGGGTCGGCGCCGTCACCGCCGCGCGGCTGGCGGCGCGCTCGCGTGAGTGGCGGCACCGCGAGCGCGCACGCGAGACCGATCGACTCGTGGTAGTAGCTGGCGATGAAACGAACCAGATCGACGACGTCGACGGGGAGCCGCGGCCCGGTGACCACATCGGCGACGGCGTGCAGTTTCTCGCGCGCGACCGCGCTGTCGTCGGCGATGGCGACGACCACCCCGGTCAGCCGCCGCGGCCCCAGCGGCACCCGCACGAGGCTGCCGTCGCCGAGAGCCAATCCTTCCGGGTACCAGTAGTCGAAGGGGCCGGCGGCCGCGACCGGAAGCGCTACGCGGGCGATCGGCATGGATGTCGCCCACCTTCGCCGACGGCCGCCACCGCCGCGCCGCACCGCACGATATTTCCGGTGTTACCCGAGATCTGAACCACAACCCTTTCTTTCGTAAAGGAAGTCACCAGGAATGCCGCCCACTGTGCATAATTTTGTGCGTAACCGTTCGCGCGCTGCGCGGTGGCTTCGCATCGCTCGCCCGCCGCCCCCCGGACGGGCCCCGTTCAACGCCTGCCCAGCACGCACATATGGCTTGCCGATCAATGTCTTGCGCACGAGCCCGGCAACGGCGGCGAAGAACCGCGCGACACCGTTTACCGACCCCGCAGCCGGTGTGCATAACTCGGTCGGCAATCGCCATTCACGTCGTTTGTCAAGGCCCGCGCACGCAAGGCCCGGCGCGCCCACCCAGGGTAACTACGTAAGCCTGGCAACTCGGGATGCGCTGTGGATTTCCCTGGAGACGTTGTGGACAGTCTCGACCAGCGCGGCCACGTTCTCGGGGTCCGCCGCAGGCACGATGCCGTGACCGAGGTTGAAGATGTGCCCGGGCCCGGGCCCGGCGGCGCGCACGATCGCGCCCGCCTCGCGAACCACGGTCGCGGGGTCGGTGGTCAGCACGAGCGGATCGAGGTTGCCCTGGAGGGCGACGACGGCGCCGAAGCGAGCTCGTGCCTGCGCGATGTCGACCGTCCAATCGAGGCCGATGCCGGACGCTCCGCTCGAGGCAAGCGCATCGAGCCATCCGCCGCCGCCCTTGGTGAAGACGATCGTCGGGACGCTTCGACCGTCGCGCCCGGGCCGCAATGCGCGCAGGATCGCCCGCATCGGCTCGAGCGAGAAGCGCTCGTACGCCGAGCGCGTGAGCAGCCCGCCCCAGGTATCGAAGAGCATCAGCGCATCGGCGCCGGCCGCGACCTGGGCATCGAGGTACGCGGTCACCGCCTGGGTGTTGATGTCGACGATCCGCGCGAGGAGATCGGCGCGCGCGTAGGCCATTCGCCGCACGCGACCGAAATCGTCGCTGCCACCGCCTTCGATCATGTAACAGGCGAGCGTGAACGGGCTGCCGGCGAAACCGATGAGCGGCACCCGCCCGGCCAGCGCGCGCTTGATGCAGGCAACCGCATCGAAGACGTAGCGCAGATCCTCCAGGTCCGGCGCGGCGAGCGCGCGCACGCTCGCCTCGTCGCGCAGCGGATGCGCGAAGCGCGGACCCTCACCCTGGGCGAACGAGAGGCCGAGCCCCATCGCATCGGGAACGGTGAGAATGTCGGAAAAGAGGATCGCCGCATCGAGCGGAAAGCGCGCGAGCGGCTGCAAAGTGACTTCCGCGCACAGTTCGGGATTGCGCGCGAGCGCGAGGAAGCTGCCAGCCCTGGCGCGGGTGGCGTTGTATTCGGGCAGGTAGCGGCCCGCCTGGCGCATCAGCCACACCGGGGTGTGCTCCACCGGCTCGCGGCGCAGCGCACGCAGCAACGTGTCATTGGCGAGCGGCGACCCGCCCAGCGCATCGACGCTCGTGCTCATCGACACACCCTACGCACGGCGCGCACCGTGGCTCGTTCGCACGCGGAATGAATTTTCACGCTCATGCGAGCACCAGCGCATGGCCCAACAGCCGCTCGAGGATGGCGAGCGGCGCCCGTTCCGGGGCGTAAAGCGCCGACAGCGGCAGGTGGATCGTCTGCTCGAACATGTACTGGCCGCGCATCGCGGCGTGCAGCACCTGGTCGGAGAAGCACAGCCAGGTCGTCCCCGGCGCGAAGGCCACGGTTTGCTGTTCGGCTTCGCGCTGATAGGTGAGATCGGCCTTGGCGCAGTCGTGCAGGCCGAGCATCAGGTGGTCGTATTCGCTGCGCAGGCCCTTGGTCACGTGCAGCGCCGCGAGCACTACCGCGCTGCCGGGGAGCGGCGCCCTGATCCGCGGCAGGAACCGGCGCGCCATGGCCTCGAACGATTCGCCGACCCGCCACACGCGCGGCTCGGCCGGATTCACGTTGGAGAACACGCGCAAAATCCGATCGCCGTGCGTCGGTCGCGAAGGGAAGGCGTCGACGTGCAGTCGCGAGTCGTCCTTGCGCCACGACACCGCCCGGCCCACCGCCGGCTGTGGTCGAAAGCTCGTGCGCGCGCGCTTCTCGTAGGGTGCGTAGCGCGGGAACAGCGCCGCCACGAGACCGGCGGCGGCAGTGGCGAAGCGCTCGACCACACCGGCGAGCTCGGCGAGATCGCGCCCGCCGCCGCGCGCCCCCTTGAGACGCCGACCGTCGAGGCTCACATTCTTCGCGTGCCCATCGGACCAGGTGGGAGACAGGAACCGCTGCTCGGCAGCGCTCAGCGCGAAGGTCGCCTTCGGCAGCACCACCACCCCGCCATCCTCGATCGTGCGGATGGCGGCGTCCTGAACGTCACGCGCAACGGTAGGCGCGAAGCTGTCGAGGTCGAGGGTGAGGATGTCGGTCATGGCGGCGCGCACGACGCCGCGCGCGAAGGCGCGCGCAGGGCGTGGCGATTGTACCCGCAGCGCCGCGCCGCTCCGACCGGCTCAGCGTGGCAGCAGCGACGACCCCATCAGGAACTCGTCGACCGCACGCGCTGCCTGGCGGCCTTCGCGGATCGCCCACACCACGAGCGACTGCCCGCGGCGCATGTCGCCCGCCGCAAAGACCTTGCGCGTCGAGGTGCGATATGCGTCGGTATCGGCCTTGGCATTGCTGCGCGCGTCGCGCTCGACGCCGAATTGCTCGAGGACGCCCTTCGGCGTCGGTCCGACGAACCCCATCGCCAGCAGCACGAGGTCGGCGGGGATCGCGAACTCGCTGCCCGGGATCTCGACCATCTTCATGACGCCGTTGCCCTCGCGCTGCCATTCGACGCGCGCCGCGACGAGCGTACCAAGCTTGCCGCCGGCGCCCGCGAAGCGCTTGGTGGCCACCGCCCAGTCGCGCAGGCCGCCTTCCTCGTGCGACGACGACGTGCGCAGCTTGATCGGCCAGTTGGGCCACACCAGCGGCTTGTTCTCGGTAACGGGCGGTTGTGGCAACAGCTCGAACTGCGTCACCGACGCGGCACCCTGGCGGTGCGCCGTGCCCACGCAGTCGGACCCCGTATCGCCGCCGCCGATCACCACCACGTGCTTGCCCGCCGCGCTGATCTGGCTCGGAACGGCGTCGCCCGCCACGATCCGATTCTGCTGCGGCAGGTACTCCATCGCGAAATGCACGCCATCGAGGTCCCGGCCCGGAACGGGCAGGTCGCGCGAGGTTTCGGCGCCACCGGTGAGGACGATTGCGTCGTACTCGGCGAGGAGCGCCTGTGCCGGAACATCCACCCCCACGTGCGCGTTGGGCTGGAACTGCACGCCCTCCGCGGCGAGTTGCGCGAGACGCCGGTCGATGAGACGCTTCTCCAGCTTGAAATCAGGGATGCCGTAACGCAGCAGGCCACCGAGGCGGTCGGCCTTCTCGTAGAGCACGACGGCGTGCCCGGCGCGCGCGAGTTGCTGCGCGCAGGCGAGCCCTGCCGGGCCGGACCCCACGATGGCGACCTTCTTCCCCGACCGCGTCGCCGACGGCTGCGGGGTAACCCAGCCCTCGTCCCAACCCTTGTCGATGATGAAGTGCTCGATCGACTTGATGCCGACCGGATCGGCGTTGATGTTGAGCGTGCACGCCGCCTCGCACGGCGCCGGGCAGATGCGCCCCGTGAACTCGGGGAAGTTGTTGGTGCTGTGCAGGACGTCCAGCGCGCGGCGCCACTGCTGGCGGTACACGAGGTCGTTCCAGTCGGGGATGATGTTGTGGACCGGGCACCCGGTCTGGCAGAACGGGATTCCGCAATCCATGCAGCGCGCACCCTGGGTGATGGCCTGCGGATCGGTCAGCGTCGCCACGAACTCGCGGTAGTGGCGAACCCGGTCGCCGACCGCTTCGGCGGCCTCCTGGATACGCGCAAATTCTAGAAAACCGGTGATCTTGCCCATGGATGCAACCTGAAATTCGAGATCCGTTCATCGGGATGGCGTGCCGCGACGCACGCCGAACGCCCCGTCACGCGGCGGTGGCCTGCCGGGTGGCCGACGCCTTGCTTGCCGCACGCTTCGTGTACATCTCGGTGAGCGCCCGCCGATACTCGTGCGGGAAGACCTTGACGAACCGACCGCGCGCGGCTTCCCAACCGTCGAGGAGCGAGAGCGCCAGCGTACTGCCGGTATAGCGCAGGTGCCGCTCGACGAGGTCGCGGACGATGGCCTCGTCGGCGCGATCGAGATGGCGCAGGCACGCCTTACCGGCGGCGGCCCATTCCCGCTCGCTCGCCGCCTGCTCCGCCTCACTCGCCATCGGGCCGAGAGCCACGCTCGTCGTGTTGCAGCGCTCCGCGAAGCTGCCGTCGGCGTCGTACACGTACGCGATCCCGCCGCTCATGCCCGCGGCGAAGTTGCGTCCGGTCCTGCCCAGCACGACGACGGTGCCCCCCGTCATGTATTCGCAGCCGTGATCGCCGGTGCCTTCGACGACCGCCGACGCCCCCGAGTTACGCACGCAGAAGCGCTCGCCGGCGACGCCGCGGAAGTACGACTCGCCTTCGATGGCGCCGTACATCACCGTATTGCCGATGACGATGTTGTCCTCGGGCTTCGCCGGGCAGGTCGGGTCGGGATAGACGACGATGCGCCCTCCCGACAGACCCTTGCCGACGTAGTCGTTGGTCGAGCCCTGCAACTCGAAGGTGATTCCACGCGCCAGGAAGGCGCCGAAACTCTGGCCGGCGATGCCTTCGAAGGCAACGTGGATCGTATCGTCGGGCAAGCCCTCGTGACCGTGCGCGTGCGCCACGGTCCCGGAGAGCATCGCGCCGACCGAGCGGTGGGCGTTGCGGATCCGATGCGCGAGGCGCACCGGCTCGCGCTGCTCGATCGCGCGGCTCGCACCGGCGATGAGCGCGTGGTCGAGCGCGCGCGTCAGTCCGTGATCCTGCGCTTCCTGGCGCGAACGGGCGACTTCGGCCGGCATCGGCGGCTGGTGGAACACGCGGGAGAAATCGAGCCCGCGCGCCTTCCAGTGCGCGATCCCGGCGCGCATGTCGAGGAGATCGGCGCGACCGATCATCTCCTCGACGCGGCGGAAGCCCAGTTGCGCCATGATCTCGCGCACTTCCTCGGCGACGAAGAAGAAGTAGTTGACGACGTGCTCCGGCTGGCCCGTGAAGCGGCGGCGCAGCACCGGGTCCTGGGTCGCCACCCCCACCGGACAGGTGTTGAGGTGACACTTGCGCATCATGATGCAGCCGGTCACGACGAGCGGCGCGGTGGCGAAGCCGAACTCGTCGGCGCCGAGCAGCGCGCCGATCACCACGTCGCGGCCGGTCTTCATCTGCCCGTCGACCTGCACCGCGATGCGGCCGCGCAGGCGGTTCAGCACCAGCGTCTGCTGCGTCTCGGCCAACCCCAACTCCCACGGCGTGCCCACGTGCTTGATCGACGAGACGGGGGACGCCCCGGTACCGCCGTCGTGGCCGGCGATCGTCACGTGGTCCGCCTTGGCCTTGGCGACTCCGGCCGCCACGGTGCCCACGCCGGCCTCGGAGACGAGCTTCACCGAGATGGACGCCTTCGGGTTCGCATTCTTGAGATCGTGGATGAGCTGCGCGAGATCCTCGATCGAATAGATATCGTGGTGCGGCGGCGGCGAGATGAGGCCAACCCCGGGCACCGAGTAGCGCAGCTTCGCGATGTACTCCGAAACCTTGTGACCGGGAAGCTGTCCGCCCTCGCCGGGCTTCGCACCCTGCGCCATCTTGATCTGGATCTGATCGGCGGAGGCGAGGTACTCGGCGGTGACGCCGAAGCGACCCGAGGCCACCTGCTTGATCCGGCTGCGCAGGCTGTCGCCCGCGGCGAGCGGCACGTCGACCTCGACGCGGTCGCGGCCGATCACCGACGACACCGTGTCGCCGGCGACGACGGTGCTGGCGCCCGCCCGCAGCTCGGCGCGATAGCGTGCCGCGTCCTCGCCGCCTTCCCCGGTGTTCGACTTGCCGCCGATGCGGTTCATCGCCACCGCGAGGGTGGTGTGCGCCTCGGTCGAGATCGAGCCCAGGCTCATGGCGCCGGTCGCGAAACGGCGCACGATCGACGCTGCCGGCTCGACCTCGTCGAGCGGAATCGGCGTGCGCTCGGCCGTCTTGAATTCGAAGAGGCCACGCAGCGTCTTCAATTCCCTGCCCTGCTCGTTGATGAGCTTCGCGTATTCGCGGTACGTGGCGGGGTTGTTCGAGCGAGTGGCGTGCTGGAGGCGCGCGATCGACTCCGGCGTCCACATGTGCGCCTCGCCGCGGACCCGATACTGGTACTCGCCGCCGGCGTCGAGCGCATCGCGCAGGAGCGGATCGTCGCCGAACGCCTGCGCGTGCAGGCGCGCCGCCTCCTCGGCCACCTCGAAGAGCCCGATGCCTTCGACGTTGCTCGTGGTGCCGGTGAAATATTTGTCGACGAAGGCGCGGGTCAGGCCGACGGCCTCGAAGATCTGCGCGCCGCAGTACGACTGGTACGTGGAGATGCCCATCTTCGACATCACCTTGGTCAATCCCTTGCACAGCGCCTTGATGTAGCGCTTGCCCGACTCCTTGCGATCGATCGTCGGCAGCGATGCGGCGAGTCCGGCGAGCGTCTCCAGTGCGAGGTATGGATGGATCGCCTCGGCGCCGTAACCCGCGAGGAGCGCGAAGTCGTGCACCTCGCGCGCCGAGCCCGTCTCGACGACGAGCCCGGTCGACGTGCGCAGGCCCTCCTTGACGAGGTGCTCGTGCACCGCGGCGGTGGCGAGCAGCGCCGGGATCGGCAGCCGGTCGGGCGCCACGCTACGATCCGACAGCACGACGATGTTGTAACCCTGACGGATCGCGTCCTCGGCGTGCGCGGCGAGGCTCGCGAGCGCCGCCTCCATGCCGTTGCCGCCCCATGCCGCCGGGTAGCAGATGTCGAGCTCGATCGACTTGAAGACCCCCCCCGAGAAGAGGTCGACGTGACGGATCTTCTCCATGTTCTCCGCCGTGAGGATCGGCTGCGCGACTTCGAGGCGCATCGGCGGCTCGGTCGTGTCGACACCCAGGAGGTTCGGCCGCGGCCCGACGTACGAGACGAGCGACATCACGAGCTCCTCGCGGATCGGATCGATCGGCGGATTCGTGACCTGCGCGAAATGCTGCTTGAAGTAGCTCGCAAGGACGCGTGGCCGGTTCGACAGCACCGGCAAGGCCGCGTCGTCGCCCATCGAACCCAACGCCTCCTCGGCGTTCGCGAGCATCGGCGCCAGCAGCAACCGCACATCCTCCTGCGTATAGCCGAACGCCTGCTGCCGCTCGAGGAGCGGCACCGTCGACGGCACGCTCGGCGCGGGCTCGGGCATCTCCTCCACGCGCAGGCGGCATTCACGCATCCACTCGCGGTACGGCTTCGCGGTGGCAAGCGTGCGCTTCAACTCGTCGTCGTCGACGATGCGCCCTTCTTCCAGGTCGACGAGCAGCATCTTGCCGGGTTGCAGGCGCCACTTCTTGACGATCGTGCTCTCGGGGATGTCGAGGACGCCGACCTCGGAGGCCATCACGATGGTGTCGTCGTCGGTCACCACGAAGCGGGCCGGGCGCAGGCCGTTGCGATCGAGCGTGGCGCCGATCTGCCTCCCGTCGGTGAAGGCCATCGCCGCCGGGCCATCCCACGGCTCCATCAAGGCCGCGTGATACTCGTAGAAGGCGCGCCGGTCCTCGTCCATGAGCGGATTGCCCGCCCACGCCTCGGGGATCATCAGCATCATCGCGTGCGCCAGCGGATAACCGCCCATCACGAGAAGCTCGAGCGCATTGTCGAACGACGCCGAATCCGACTGGCCGTCGTAGATGAGCGGCCAGAGCTTCGGCAGGTCGGCACCCAGCACCCGCGAGGCGATCGCACCCTCGCGGGCGCGGATCCAGTTGAAATTGCCGCGCAGCGTATTGATCTCGCCGTTGTGGCAGACGAAACGGAAGGGGTGCGCCAAATCCCAGGTCGGGAAGGTATTGGTCGAGAAGCGCTGGTGCACCATGGCGAGCGCCGAGACCATCGTCTCGTCGGCGAGATCCTGGTAGTACTTGCCGACCTGGCCGGCGAGGAGCATCCCCTTGTAGACGAGCGTGCGCGTCGACATCGACGGAACGTAGAACTCCCTCCCGTGGCGCAGCGCGAGCGACTGGATGGCGTGGCCCGCCCGCTTGCGGATGACGTAGAGCTTGCGCTCGAGCGCGGCCTGGTCGACGTCGCGACCACCGCGACCGACGAAGACCTGGCGGATGACCGGCTCCACCTCCTGGGTGCGCTCCGACAATCCGGAGTTGTCGGTCGGCACGTCGCGCCAGCCGAGCAGGACCTGCCCCTCGGCGTCGATCGCCCGCTCGATCTCCTGCTCGCAGGCCATCCGCGACGCCGGCTCCTGTGGCAGGAAGACCATGCCGACGCCGTACTGACCAAGGGCCGGCAGCGTGATGCCGAGCTTCCCGCAGGCGCGGCGCAGGAACGCATCGGGCATCTGGATCAGGATGCCGGCACCGTCGCCCTGGAGCGGGTCCGCGCCGGTCGCCCCGCGGTGGGTCAGGTTTTCAAGAATTTCGAGACCGCGCCGGATGATGGCGTGATTCTTGCGACCCTTGATGTTCGCAATGAACCCCAGCCCGCAGGCGTCGTGCTCGCAGCCGGGGTCGTAGAGCCCCTGCCGCGGCGGTGGCCAAGACCCTGCAACCTGGTCGTTTTCCACGATGTCCTCGATGATGGCGAAAGTGAGGCGAAACCTATCCATGCTACTCGCGATGCTGCATCGCCGCAACGAAATCCGCAGCGCCCATCACGTCGCGCGCAACACGCTCGGCGGGCGCAAATACTTTCCCGAGGGAACCCCTTGCGCCGGGCGGGCCGGTTAGGCTTTAATCTCAACAAACTTTCGTAGCTATTTG
>JADZAQ010000244.1 GCA_020852555.1 Burkholderiales bacterium | reverse complement strand
CGCACGCATCCGGCGTGGACGCGGCTCAAGTTCGACGAGCTCCTGGCGCAGCAGCTCTCGCTCAAGGCGCATCGGCAGGCACGCGCGCAGCGCGCCGCGCCCGTGCTCGCGGGAACCGGGGCGCTCACCGAGCGGCTCGTCGCGCGGGCCGGGTTCGCGCTCACCGGCGCGCAGCAGAGGGTGTGGCGCGAGATCGCGCACGACATGGCGCAGCCGGTGCCGATGCAGCGTCTGCTGCAGGGCGACGTGGGATCGGGCAAGACGGTGATTGCCGCACTGGCCGCATTGCAGGCGATCGAGAGCGGGATGCAGGTGGCCTTCATGGCGCCGACGGAGATCCTGGCCGAGCAGCACTATCGCAAGCTCTCGGCCTGGCTCGACGGCCTGGGCGTGCCGATCGCCTGGCTCGCGGGATCGCTGCCGGCGAAGGCGCGGCGCGCGGCGCGCGAGGGGCTCGCGAGCGGTGCGGTTCCCTTCGCGGTCGGCACGCACGCACTCTTCCAGGAGGGCGTGGAGATCCCGCGGCTCGCGCTCGCGATCGTCGACGAGCAGCACCGTTTCGGCGTCGCGCAGCGCCTGGCGCTGCGCGGCAAGGGCGACACCGAAGCGCACCAGCTCATGATGAGCGCGACGCCGATTCCGCGCACGCTCGCGATGACGTTCTACGCCGACCTCGACGTCTCGGTGATCGACGAGATGCCGCCGGGGCGCACACCGGTGGTCACGCGCCTCGTCAATCAGAAGCGGCGCGACGAGATCGTGCGCTGGATCGGCAAGCAGTGCGCGCAGGGGCGCCAGGCGTACTGGGTGTGCCCGCTCATCGAGGAGTCGGAGAAGCTCGAGCTGCAGACCGCGGTGGCGCTGCACGCGGAGTTGACGGCGGCGCTGCCCGAGCTCGTCATCGGCCTCATCCACGGCCGGCTGAAACCCGACGAGAAGGCAGCGACGATGGACGCTTTCGTGCGCGGCGAGATCGCCGTGCTGGTCGCGACCACGGTGATCGAGGTCGGCGTGGACGTGCCCAATGCGTCGTCGATGGTGATCGAGCACGCCGAGCGCTTCGGCCTCGCGCAGTTGCACCAGCTGCGCGGCCGCGTGGGACGCGGTGCCGCCGAGTCGACCTGCGTCCTGCTCTTCGAGGAGCCGGTCGGCGAGGTCGCGAAGCAGCGGTTGAAGGTGATCTTCGAGACCACCGACGGCTTCGAGATCGCGCGCCAGGATCTCCTGATCCGTGGTCCGGGCGAGTTTCTCGGGGCGCGGCAGTCGGGCGTCCCCCTGCTGCGCTTCGCCGACCCCGAGCGCGATGCGGCGCTCGTCGGCGCGGCGCAGGAGGACGCCGCGGAACTGCTGGCGCGCGACCCGCCGTCGGCCGCCCGCCACCTGGAGCGGTGGCTCGGCGGGCGGGCGGATTTCATCAAGGCGTAGGCGGCGCGCCGGGTGCGGGGTAAAATGCGCGCGACGCAACGGGCTCCGGTGCGGCCCGCACCCGATCCTTCTCATGTCCCTCTTCACCCTCGGCCTCGATCACACTTCCGCGCCGCTCGACGTGCGCGAGAAGGTGGCGTTCGCGCCGGACGCGGTCAGCGCCGCACTGCGCGATCTCGCGACGAGCCGCCGGGTCGACGAAGCGGCGATCCTCTCCACGCCGACGCGCACCGAGGTGTACTTCGCCGGCAGCGAGCCCGCCCCGGTGGCGCGATGGCTCGAAGGATTCCATGGCCTGCCGGCGGCGTCGCTTGCGCCGTACGTGTACACGCTGCCGCGCGATCAGGCGGTTCCGCACGCGTTCCGGGTGGCGAGCGGGTTGGGCTCGATGGTGCTGGGTGAGCCGCAGATCCTGGGCCAGATGAAGCAGGCGATGCGCAGCGCCGAGGCGGCGGGGTCGCTCGGCCTCGTGCTGGGGCGCCTGTTCACGCGCACGCTCGAGGTCGCGCACGATGTCCGCACGCACACCGACATCGGCAGCACGTCGGTGTCGATGGCGGCGGCAGCGGTCACCCTCGCCCAGCGCATCTTCCCGTCGATCGCCACGCAGCGCGTGCTGCTCGTCGGATCGGGCGAGATGATCGAGCTCGCGGCACAGCACTTCCTCGCCTGCCAGCCGCGTTCGGTGACTGTCGCCAACCGCACGATCGAGCGCGGGCGCAGCCTGGCCTCGCGCATCGGGGCGGCGGAAATGACGCTCAACGAGTTGCCCGACCGCCTGCGCGAATTCGACATCGTCGTCACCTGCACCGCGAGCTCGCTGCCGATCATCGGCAAGGGGATGCTCGAGCGCGTGGTGAGGCAGCGCAAGCACGCGCCGATCTTCATCGTCGACCTGGGCGTGCCGCGCGACGTCGAGGCCGAGGCGGCCGATCTCGACGACGTCTTCCTCTATTCGCTCGACGACCTCGTGGTCATCGTGCGCGAGAACCAGACGATCCGCGACGACGCCGTGCAGCAGGCCGAAGCGATGATCGCCGACCAGGCGTCCGCGTTTTTGCGCTGGCTCGACGGCCGCTCGATCGTGCCGACGATCGAAGCGCTGTCCGGGCACCACGAGACGGTGCGCATCGCGGAATTCACGCGCGCCCGCGCGCTGCTGGCCAACGGCACGGCCCCCGACGTGGTACTCGCGGCGCTTGCCCAGGGCATCACGCGTGGCCTCCTCACGCCGACCATCGCCGCGCTCAACGCCGCGGGCGACGCCGAGCGGGCGCAACTCGTCGCCGCGCTGCAGCGCCTCTACGGCCTCGCCGGCCTGCGCGACGACGCGCTCTAGCTGTCGTCCTTGCATACGGCGCGCTGCCGCGCCGTCTTCCGCGCCGCGCCGTTCTGCCGCCGCGCCTCCGTGCCACCCTGCAAGCCGTCGTAGCGCATGAAGCCGTCTCTCCACAGCAAGCTCGAACAGCTCTCCGCCCGCCTCGCCGAACTCGACGGCCTGCTGGGCTCGCCCGACATCACGCACGACATGGAGCGCTACCGTGCGCTCACCAAGGAGCACGCGGACCTCGCTCCGGTCGTCGCCCGCTTCGCCGAGTTCCGGCGCGCCGAAGCCGATCTGCACACGGCCGACGAGCTCGCGCACGATCCGTCGCTGCGCGACTTCGCCGCGGAGGAGCGCGCAAGCGCACAGGCGCGTATCGTCGAGCTCGAGGTCGAGCTGCAGGCGGCGCTCTTGCCGAAAGACCCCGATGCCGGGCGCAACGTCTTCCTCGAAATTCGCGCCGGCACCGGTGGCGACGAATCGACGCTCTTCGCGGGGGATCTGCTGCGCATGTACCTGCGCTATGCCGAGCGGCACCGGTGGACGAGCGAGATCGTGTCGGCGTCGACCTCCGAGCTTGGCGGCTACAAGGAGGTGATCGTGCGCATCGCGGGGCAGGGCGTGCATTCGGCGCTCAAGTTCGAATCGGGTGGGCATCGCGTGCAGCGTGTGCCGGAAACCGAGGCGCAGGGCCGCATCCACACCTCGGCGTGCACGGTAGCGGTGATCGCGGAAGCCGATCCCATCGCCGACATCGCGATCAATCCCGCCGACCTCAAGATCGACACCTTCCGCGCCTCGGGCGCGGGTGGTCAGCACGTCAACCGGACCGACTCGGCGGTACGCATCACGCACCTGCCGACGGGGCTCGTCGTCGAATGCCAGGACGATCGCTCGCAGCATCGCAATCGCGCGCAGGCGATGGCGGTGCTCGCCTCGCGCCTCCTCGATCGCGAGCGGCAGGCGCGGCACAGCAAGGAAGCCGCGCACCGCAAGTCGCTCATCGGCTCGGGGGATCGCAGCGAGCGCATCCGCACCTACAACTTCCCGCAGGGGCGGGTGACGGATCACCGCATCAACCTCACGCTCTACAAGATCGACGCGATCATGGACGGTGAGCTCGACGAGATCGTGCAGGCGCTCGCGCAGGAGTTCCAGGCCGAGCAGCTCGCCGCGCTCGCGGGAGAGGCGTCGTGAGTGGTTTCGTGATGCCGCGGCGGCCTCTTCTCGCGTGACCGGAACGACCGTCGGTCAGGCGCTCGCGCAGGCGTGGCTCGCGCCGATCGACGCGCAGGTGCTGCTTGCGCACGTCGTGGGCCGCGAGCGCAGCTGGCTCGTCGCACACCGCGACGATCCGCTGACGCGCGCTGAAGCCGACGCCTTCGCCGCACTGGTCGCACGCCGCCGCAATGGCGAGCCCGTCGCCTATCTCGTCGGGCGGCGCGAATTCTGGGGGCTCGCGCTGGCGGTGACGCCGGCGGTGCTGGTGCCGCGGCCGGAGACCGAGACGCTGGTCGAACTGGTACTCGACCGGCTGCCTGACGATCGGCCCGTTCGCGTGCTCGACCTCGGTACCGGATCGGGCGCGATCGCGCTCGCCCTCGCGCACCAGCGGCCGCGTGCCGAGGTCGTGGCGGTCGACGTCTCGACTGCCGCGCTTGCCGTGGCCCGAGGCAATGCCGACGCTCTCGACCTTCGCCACGTGACGTTTCGCGAATCGGACTGGTACGCGGATGTCGGTGCCGCGCCGTTCGATGTCATCGTGAGCAATCCGCCGTACGTCGCGGCCGGGGATCCGCATCTCGCGCAGGACGACCTGCGTCACGAGCCGCGCGACGCACTCGTCGCCGGCGTCGACGGCCTCGCGGCGCTGCGCGTGATCGCTGCCGGTGCGCCGGCTCGGCTCGTCCCCGGTGGCGCGCTCGTCGTCGAGCACGGCTACGATCAGGCCGAGGCGGTGCAGGGACTCTTGCGTGTGGCGGGATTCGACAACATCGTCGGCCGCCGCGATCTCGCGGGCATCGTGCGGGTGGCGGCGGGGCGCCTCGCCTGAGTCTCGGTCGCGAATCACCGCCGGCAACGCGCCGCAGGGCGCATGCCACGGGTCGCGCCGATGTGGGCCGCGCTACACTGCATGGGAACGGTGACCAGCAACGAGAACGTAGAGGACGGAGCAATGGCTGGAGACGAACTGCAACTGGGTTCCATCGCGCGTATCGAGGATGGGTTCGAAGGGCGGCTCGCGCGTGTCTTCGCGCACGACGTCGGCAGCGTGTGGCGGATGTTGGTCGAGCCGGCGGCGATGGCGCAGTGGCTCGCCCCCGGCAGCATCGAGCCGCGGGTCGGCGGCGCGGTGAAGATCGACTTCGCCGACAGCGGCACGATCATCGACAGCCGCGTGGCTGAGTACGAGCCACGGCGCGTGCTCGCCTATTCGTGGAGCAGCGGTAGCGAGCCGCCACGGCCGCTGCGCTGGGAGCTCGTCCCGGACGGCGAGGGCACGCGGTTGAACCTGACGGTGCGCGTGCCCGCGAGCGAGGATCCGGCGAAGGCCTGTGCGGGATTCGAGGGCCACCTCGACATGCTCGCCGCGGCGCTCGAAGGCGTCCCGATCAAGTTCCCATTCAACGTCTTCCTCGCCGCGCGTGCGGGCTACCGGAAGATGGTGGAAGCGGCGGGCTGAGCGTCGATCGCGACCTTCGGCACGTTGCAACGGCAGCGTGCCGGCGCCTTCCACCGACGCGCTCTAACCACCGATCGCCGCCGGGAGCGGCACGCCGAGCTTCCGCGCCCACGGCGCGAGCGCCGGCACGACCTCCGCGACGAGCGCGATCCCCCGTTCCATCTGCTCGCGGTAGCGGCGCATGCCGTTCTCGCCCGGCACGCGCACGCGCTCGACGCCGGGTCGCGGGGTTGCCGCATGGCACGCGGCGACGAGGTGATCGGTCTGCCGCACGAGTGCCGAGCGCCCCCCGAAGGCCTCCGGGTCGAGCACCTGCACGAAGACCGTCGCGCCCCAGCCTTCGGGCGGATCGGCGCGGCCGAATCCGGTGAGCCCGGCGGTGAGCGATTCGATGAGGAGCGCCAGCGCATAGCCCTTGTGACCCGCGTCGAGTCCACCCAGCGGCAGCAGCGTGCCCTTGGGCTCGCGGAAGAGCACCGCCGGATCGTCGGTCGCGTTGCCCTGCGCGTCCTGGAGCCACCGATGCGGCAGCTTCTCGCCGCGGTCGAAGAGCCGCTGCGTGAGGCCGTTGGTCGTGTACGACGCCGAGATGTCGAGGAGGATCGGGTCACCCGAGGTCGGGATGCCGGCGGCCATCGGATTGGGCGTGAACACCGGTGTGATGCCGCCGAACGGCGCCACGCTGCACACGTTCGGATCCGAGCAGTCGAGGAGCGCCACGAGTCCGCGGTCGGTCATGCGCTTCAAATACGCGGCGAGGCAGCCGATGTGGTGCGAGCGGCGGATGACCACCGTGCCGGTGCCGCAGGTGCGGGCCATGGTGGCGGCGGCCTCGAAGGCGCGCAGCACGAGCCACGGACCGGGCAGGCGATGGCCGTCCCACGTCTGCGCGGCCGGCCGCGAGCTGACGACCGTCGGCGCACCGTCGGCCGTCATCGTGCCGTTCTCGATCTGGGCGAGGTAAGGCGCGAGCAGCGCCAGGCCGTGCGTGGTGTGCCCGAGGAGATCGCCGTCGACGAGGATCGAGGCGACGTCGTGCGCCAGGTCGTCGCGCAGACCCGCACCGGCGAGGAGCGCGTGCGCAAAGGCGAGCAGCGCATCGGCGCGGTAGCGGACGGCGGGGGTGGCAACGCTCACGGGTGTGCTCCGACGGAAAGGATGCGCCGGGAAGGACGCGTCGGCGTTCGACCGCGGGTCTCGACGCAGGCCGCGCCGGTTGACGGCACACGGCGCTTCGCACACGATTCTAGCGCAGCAGCGCTCACTCGCGGTGCCGCACCTTTGCCCACCCTCACCTCCATTCGTGCTTCCTTCCTCGCTGCAGATCAGCGTCGTCACCTACCGGCCGGACCTGAAGCTCCTCGAGCGTTGCCTGCGCAAGCTCGCGCTGGCGATCGCCGCGGGCCGCGAAGCCGGCGCGATGCGCACCGTGCATCTCGCGCTCATCGACAACAGCGAGGACAAGGCGATCGCCGATGCGGTGATCGAGTTGGGCAAGCTGCGCTTCGCCGATGCCAACGTGCACGTGACCTATCTTCACGGGCACGCCAACATCGGCTACGGGGCCGCGCACAACCTGGTGCTGCACGGCACGGGATCGGACTATCACCTGGTGCTCAATCCCGATGTCGAGCTCGCTCCCGACGCGCTCGCCAATGCCATCACCTGGCTCGATCGCCACCCCGAGATCGGGGCGCTCGCGCCGCAGGCGCACGACGCCCAGGGCGAGCCCATCTACCTGTGCAAGCGCTATCCCGCGATTCTCGATCTCTTCCTGCGCGGCTTCACACCCGGCGTCGTGCGACGGATCTTCCGCCGGCGTCTCGAGCGCTACGAGTTGCGCGACGTGCTGAGCGCGGCACCCGGTGAGGACGTCGTCGGCATCCCCGTCCTCTCGGGCGCTTTCATGCTCGTGCGGCGCAGTGCGATCGACAAGACCGGCGGCTTCGACCCGCGCTACTTCCTCTATTTCGAGGACTACGACTGGAGCGTTCGGCTCAATCGGGTGACGAAGACTGCGTACGTTCCGAGCGTGCGCATCGGCCACCACGGCGGACACGCCGCGCGCAAGGGCGTCCGGCACGTCGCGCTCTTCACGCGCAGCGCGGTCCGCTTCTATCGGCGGCACGGATGGAAGTGGCTGTGACGCCCGCGCGATCGACGATCGCGGTGACCGGAGCGGGAGGGTTCATCGGACGGGCGGTGGTGCCGGCGCTGCTCGCGGCGGGTTACGACGTGTGTGCACTCGTTCGTGCGGTGCCGCCTGCGGTTGCCGAGACGGCGCCGCCGCGACGGGTCGGCGCTCGCGAGCCCGGTCCAGCCATCGGCTCGCTGCAATGGCGGCCGATCGGCAATCTCGTGGACGCCGACGACGCGGCGTTGCGCGAGGCGCTGGCCGGAGCCGCGACGGTGGTTCACCTCGCGGCGCAGGCGCATCGGCCGTCCGGCAAGTCGCCGGCGGCGCTTGCCGCGCTGCACGCGGTCAATGCCGACCTGCCGGCGCGACTCGCCTCTGCCGCCGCCACCGCGGGTGTGCGTCATTTCGTTTTCGCGAGTTCGGTCAAGGTGCACGGCGAGACGTCGCCCGCCGATCGGGCGCTGCGCGAGGGCGATCCGCTCGTTCCCGCCGATCCTTACGGGGCGAGCAAAGTCGCGGCCGAAGCGGCGCTCGCGCGCGTCGCCGCGACGACGGCGCTGCGCGTCACCGCGCTGCGGCTGCCGCTCGTCTACGGCCCGGGTGCGAAGGCCAACTTTGCCGCACTGGTGCGCGCGGTGCGCCGTGGCGCGCTCCTGCCGGTGGGATCGCTCGCCAACCGGCGCAGCCTGCTCGCGACCGGCAACCTCGCGTCGGCGCTGCTCGCGCTCCTGCACGCGGACGAAGTGGTCGGCGGCGGGGAGGCCGGCACGACGCGCTTCACACCGTATTTCGTCGCCGATGCCGAAGCCGTTTCCACCCCCGACCTCGTGCGCGCGCTCGCGGCGGCGCTCGGCGTCGCGCCGCGCATCGTGCCTTGCCCACCGCGGTTGCTGGGTGTCGCCACGCATCTCCCCGTGATCGGCGAGCGCATCGCGCGCCTCGTCACCTCGCTTGCGGTCGACACCACGGCCTTTCGCACGCGCTTCGGGTGGACGCCGCCGCTGTCGCTGGCGGCGGGCCTCGCGGCGGCGGTGGACGAGGTGCGGCCACGGTGATCGACGACGGCGGCAGCCCACCAAGATCAACGAAGGCCAAGGAAACCACGCGTCCGCGAGGCGATTGCGTTCAGTTCCCTCGTGATGATCGGAAGAGGTTTGCGACGAGCGCGTCGCGAGACTGTCCTCGCGCGGTAGCTTCACGCCACGATCACCTCGTCGCGCACGAAATGCAGGCGGATGAACTTAGGGGCCTGATTGCTTTCGAAGTGGCAGCGCACCGCGTCGCGTACGGCGTCATGGAGCTCCGGCAGCGAGTCGGCTTCGGCGAATACGGATTCTCCGAGCGCGCGGGCGGTGAAGCCCCCCTCCGGAGCCTCTTCTACGAGGAAGACAATCTCGGTCACGACATCTCCATTTCGACGCGGGGGTTGGCGTCGGCTCGCCTGCCTGACGGACCCGTGCGGGCGGCACGCCCGCGCGTTGGGGAGTATGCGTCGAAGTTGCCCGCGATTGAATCGAAAGGGACGCCGCACCACCGGCCCGGCCAATATCACCGGGCGATCGGCCGCCTGCCAACCCGGGCCTCGTGCGGCGAGTGATAATTGCGCTTTTGCGCAACTTCCCCACGCCATGTCCCCTCGCTCCGGCAGCCGCCGCCCCGACGAGTTGCGTCCGCTGCGCTTCACCCGTGGCTTCACCCGTCACGCCGAGGGCTCGGTGCTGGTCGAGATGGGGGAGACGCGGGTCCTGTGCACGGCCAGCGTGGAGGAGGGCGTGCCGGCATTCCTCAAGGGACGCGGCGAAGGCTGGCTCACGGCCGAGTACGGGATGCTGCCGCGCGCGACGCACACCCGGGGTCGTCGCGAGGCGGTCGAGGGCAAGCAGAGCGGGCGCACGCAGGAGATTCAGCGGCTCATCGGCCGCAGCCTGCGCGCGGTCGTCGATCTTGCTGCGCTGGGCGAGCGCACGCTCAAGATCGACTGCGACGTGCTGCAGGCGGATGGCGGCACGCGCTGCGCATCGATCACCGGCGCCTGCGTGGCGGTGGCCGATGCGATTGCCTGGTGCCGCACGCAGGGGCTCGTCGCCGGGCAGCCGTTGCGCGAATTCGTAGCGGCGGTGTCGGTGGGCCTCGTCGACGGCACAGCCGTACTCGATCTCGACTACGCCGAGGACTCGGCCTGCGACACCGACATGAACGTGGTGATGACCGCGAGCGGCGGCATCGTCGAGGTGCAGGGGACGGCGGAAGGCGCGCCGTTCACGCGCGACGAGCTCGATGCGCTGCTCGCGCTCGGCGCGGCGGGGATCAGGGAACTCGTCGCGGCGCAGCAGGCGGCGCTCGCCGCATGATCGAGCGGCTGGTGCTCGCTTCGGGCAACGCCGGCAAGCTGCGCGAGTTCCGCCGGCTCCTGGCGCCGCTCGGCATCGACGTGGCCGCGCAGAGCGAACTCGGCATCGCCGAAGCCGACGAACCGCACGTCACCTTCATCGAGAACGCGCTCGCCAAGGCGCGGCACGCAAGCCGGCAGTCGGGATTGCCGGCGCTCGCCGACGACTCCGGCGTGTGCGTCGACGCGCTCGGCGGGGCGCCGGGCGTGCAGTCGGCGCGCTACGCGGGCGAGCCGCGTTCGGATGCGCGCAACAATGAAAAGCTCGTCGCCGCGCTCGCCGGCGAGACGAACCGCCGTGCGCACTACACCTGCGTCCTCGTGCTGGTACGCCACGCCGACGATCCCGAGCCGCTTGTCGCCCACGGGCGCTGGCACGGACGCATCATCGACATCCCGCGCGGCAGCGGCGGCTTCGGCTACGACCCGCATTTCGAGGCCGACGGCACCGGTATGACTGGCGCCGAGTTGCCGCTCGAACGCAAGAACGTGCTCTCGCACCGCGGGCGCGCGATGCAGGACCTGCTCGCGCAACTCGCCGAAATCCGGGAGCGCGGTGGTGCGCGGTAATCCCGGCGATCCCGCGCGCGTCGCCGTGCCGTCGACGGGGCCGTCGTTCATCACGCTGCCGCCGCTCGCGCTGTACGTGCACCTGCCGTGGTGCCTGCGCAAGTGCCCGTACTGCGATTTCAACTCGCACGAGCTGCGCGGGGAAGTGCCGGAAGACGCCTATGTCACCGCACTCCTGCGCGACCTCGAGCTCGCGCTGCCGAAGGTGTGGGGCCGCCGCGTGGTGAGTGTCTTCCTGGGTGGCGGCACGCCGAGCCTCTTTTCGGCGGCGGCAATCGATCGGCTGCTGGCCGGGATTCGCGCGCGCCTGCCGCTGGTGCCGGGCGCGGAGGTGACGCTCGAAGCCAATCCCGGAACCTTCGAGCGGCAGAAATTCGCGGACTACTTCGCCGCCGGCGTGAATCGCCTGTCGCTGGGAATCCAGAGCTTCGATCCTGTCAAGTTGCGCGCGTTGGGCCGCGTGCACGATGGCGACGAGGCGCGGCGTGCCGCGGAGGCGGCGCTCATGATCTTCGGCAACGTCAACCTCGATCTCATGTACGCGCTGCCCGAGCAGACGGTCGACGAGGCGCTCGGCGACCTCGCGGTGGCGCTCTCCTTTTCGCCGCCGCACCTGTCGTGCTACCACCTTACGCTCGAGCCCAATACGCTCTTCTTCAAGGCGCCGCCGCCGCTGCCCGACGAGGATACGAGCGCGGACATCGAGGGCGCGGTGCAGGCGACGCTCTCCCGCGCGGGCTACTCGCACTACGAGACGTCGGCGTATGCGCGACCGGGGTACCCGTGCCAGCACAACCTCAATTACTGGCAGTTCGGCGACTACCTGGGCATCGGCGCTGGCGCGCACTCCAAGCTCTCGTACGCCGATCGCATCGAGCGCGAGCTGCGCTGGAAGCAGCCGAAGCAGTATCTTGCGAAGCTCGCTGCGGACGATCCGCTGCAGGAAGCGCACGCGGTCACCCGCGACGAGATCGGTTTCGAGTTCATGCTGAATGCGCTGCGCCTCACCGCGGGTGTTCCCGCCACCGGCTTCGGCGAGCGCACCGGCTACTCGCTGGCGCTGGTCGCGCGGCCGCTGCGCATGGCGATCGACAAGGGACTCCTCGAGGCCGATCCGCTGGTGCTCAAGCCCACGCCGCTCGGGCGCCGGTTCCTGAACGACCTTCTCGAACTCTTCCTGCCAGCATCGCCCGCGAGGCGCCGACCGGCGCCGACGCGCATCCATCTCGACGCCACCGGGACCGGGCGATGAGCGGCCCGCTGCACACGCTCGCGCAGGCGATCCGCAGCGGCGCCACCACGGCGAGCGCCGCGGCGCGCGAGCAGCTCGCGCGCATCGACGCCACCGAGGCGGCGATCGGCGCGTGGCAGACGCTCGATCGCGAGCACGTGCTGCGGGCCGCGGCAGCAGCCGATCGCGCCTTGCCCGCGGGGCCTCTCGCGGGTGTCGGCATCGGCGTCAAGGACATCATCGCCACCGCCGAGCTGCCGACGACGGCCGGCTCGCCGATCTACGCCGAGCATCGCCCCGAAGTCGATGCGGCGTGCGTGGCGCACCTGCGGGCGCGCGGCGGATACGTCTTCGGTAAGACGGTCACCACGCCGTTCGCCTACATGGATCCCGGCCGCACGCGCAATCCGCATCGACCCGAGCACACGCCCGGCGGATCGTCGTCCGGGTCGGCGGCGGCGGTGGCGGCAGGATACGTTCTCGGCGCGATCGGCACGCAGACCAATGGTTCGGTCATCCGTCCGGCCGCGTACTGCGGCGTGGTCGGTTACAAGCCGACGGTGGGCGCGATTCACGTGCGCGGCGTGCATCCCTTCAGCCCGACGTTCGACACCGTGGGCAGCTTCGCGCGCGGCGTGGCCGACGCCGCGCTGCTCGCGAGTGCGCTCACCGACGACGCGCGCATTCCCGACGCCGTCGAGCGGCCCCGCCATCGCCTGCGGCTCGCGTGGCTCGCGCGGTTTCCGTGGAGCGAGCCCGACGCGGACAGTGCACGCGCGCTCGCGGCCGTCGTCGATCGGATCGGCGCCGATGCCGAGGTGATCGCGATTGCCATTCCGCCAGCGTGGGGGGAAGCCAACGCACTGCACCGCTGCATCATGCTGCGCGAAGGCTTCGACGTGCTGGGCGACTTGCAGGCGCGCGAGCGTGCGCGGCTCACGCCGGCGCTCAACGCCGCGCTCGACGAGGGACGCGCGATCGCCGTCGATGCCTATCGGCACGCCTGCGTCGAGCGCGAGCGGGCGATCGCGTTCTTCACCGGCTGGCTCGACGAATTCGACGCGGTGCTGGCGCCGGCCGCACCGGGCGTCGCACCGCGCAGCCTCGCCACCACCGGCGACCCCGCATGCTGCACGCTGTGGTCGCTCCTGGGCTTTCCCGCGGTGAGCATCCCCGCCGCCGTCGTCGACGGCCTGCCGCTCGGCCTGCAGCTCGCCGCGCCGCAGGGGCGCGATGCCACGTTGCTCGCGGCGGCGCTCGCGGTCGAAGCGATGCTGCCGCCGGCGCCGGTCCCGCCGCTCGCCGGCGATCGCGTACCGTGAACCGCGCAACGATACGCGCCGCCGCGGCCTGAATCGTGAAGCGCGCGAAGAAGCATCCGCCACCGCTGCCGACGCCGCGCAACCCCGTTGCTCGGTCGCCGCTCCTCCACAAGGGCGGCCCGCACGGCAAATCGAAGCGCGCGCTGCGGCATGAAGCCAACCTCGCGGCACGCCGGCTCGCCCGTGATCCCGACGCCGAATGACGTGCCGCCGCTGTCGCGCGGCGACCTCGAGACGGGTCGCATGCGCGACCTGTACACGCTCGCCTCCGGTGGCACGGGACACGCGCTCGACGATGCCGCGCTGTCGGCGTCGCTGACGCGCACGCTCGCCGCAAGGCCGAGGCGCGCCGGCTGGTGGGTGTTCGCGTACGGCTCGCTGCTGTGGAATCCGCTCTTTGCATTCGCCGAGTCGCGGCCCGCGACGCTGCACGGCTTGCACCGGCGCTTTTCCCTCTACTCGATGGCGGCGCGCGGCACGCCGACAGCGCCTGGGCTCGTGCTGGCGCTGGCGCGTGGTGGCGCGTGTGCGGGTGTCGTGTATCGACTGCCTGCACCACGTGCCCGCGACGAGCTCGCGCTCCTCTGGCGGCGCGAGATGGTCACCGGCGCCTATCGCCCGAAGTGGGTCGCCGCCGCCGGGCGCGACGGGCGGCGCATCGTCGCGCTCACCTTCGTGCTGCGTCGCGGCCATCCGCAGTACGCGGGTGATCTCGACCTCGAGGCGCAGGTGGCGCTGATCGCGCGGGCGGCGGGCGCCTTCGGCACGGCGCACGACTATCTCGCACGCACCCGCGCGGCGCTCGCCGCGCACGGGATCGTCGATCGCTATCTCGAGACCGTCGCCGCCAGGGTCGCGACGCTGCGCACCAGCGGCGGGTGACGGCGCGGGAGCGGGTGAGCCGTCACAGCACGATGTCGCGCCCGCCGTCGACGGCGAGCGTCACCCCGGTGACGTACGGCGCTTCGCCGAGCAGGAAGGCGACCGCGCCGGCGATGTCGTCGGGCGCGCCGACGCGGGCGAGCGGCGTCTGCGCGACGATCGATTCGCGCATCGGTTGGTCGAACGAGCCGTCCTCCGGCCACAGCACGGGCCCCGGCGCCACCGCATTGACGCGCACGTCGGGAGCCAATTCGCGAGCGAGCGAGCGGGTCATGCCCACGACCGCCGCTTTGGCGATCGAGTACACGACGTAGTCCTTGAGCGGGCGCTCGGCGTGGATGTCGGCGATGTTGACGATGGCACCGCGCGTCGCCCGCAACGCCGGCGCGGCCGCCTGCGCGAGGAAGAGCGGCGCGCGCACGTTGGTGCCGATGAGATCGTCCCACTGCTGCGACGTGATCGCGCCGAGCGGCGTCGCGTAGAACGACGAGGCGTTGTTGACGAGGCCGTCGAGCCGGCCGAAGGCGCGCAGCGCAGCGTCGACGAGCGAGGGCAACGCCGACGTATCGAGGAGCTCGGCTCGTGCGAGCGCGACGGAATTCGCGCGGACACCGTCGAGTTCGGCCTGCAGTCGCTGCGCCTCACTCGCCGATGCGCGGTAATGGACCACGACGCTGGCGCCGGCAGCGTGCAGCCGGCGGCAGATGGCGGCGCCGATGCGCCGCGCGCCGCCGGTGACGAGGACGACCTTGCCTTGCACGTGCCGTTTTCCTTGTCGCGCGGAAGGTAGACTGTAGCGGTCCAATCTAGCACACGCGCCACTGCGCGCGCCGCTGTCGCCCTCTACCCTGCACCTGCGCCTGCCTTGCCGCTGCCTCCTTCCCCTGCCTTGCCCGAACCCGATGCCGCGGCCCGCGCGCACAGCGACCGGGTGCGCGCGCACGTCGCCGAGGTCATCGCTCGCGAGGGCGGTTGGATCACGCTCGCGCGCTACATGGACGAGGTGCTCTATGCGCCGGGCCTCGGTTACTACGTCGCCGGCGCTCGCAAGTTCGGCGCCGATGGCGATTTCGTGACCGCACCGGAGCTGACGCCGCTCTACGGCGCGACGCTTGCCGGGCCGATCGCGGCGATCCTCGACGCGAGCGAGCAGCGGGAGATCGTCGAGCTGGGCGCGGGCAGCGGCGCGCTGGCCGCGAGCCTCATCGCCGCGCTGGCCGCCGATGGTGTCGCGGTGGCGCGCTACCGCATCGTCGAGGTGAGCCCCGAGCTCAAGGCGCGCCAGCAGGCTGCGTTGGCCGACGTCGCGGTGCCGGTGGAATGGTGTACGGCGCTGCCCGACGGTATCGACGGCGCGATCGTCCTGAACGAGGTGCTCGATGCGGTGCCGCCGCACGTCGTCGTGCGGCGCGCGGGAGCGTGGTTCGAGCGCGGCGTGGGGCTCGCGACCGACGACGCGTCGCGCGATGCGTTCCGCGCCGCGGCCGAGGGCGCGGGGGCGTCGCAGGGCGCGCCGTCAGGATCCGGCTCCGCGCTCCGGCTCGCCGATCGGCCGCTCGCCGATGCAGCGCTGCGCGCGCTCGCCGAAGAGCGCTTTCCACCGGACATCGACTACGAGAGCGAGGTCAATCCCGCGGCGGAGGCGCTGGTCGCCACCCTCGCCCGCTCGCTCGTGCGGGGCGCCATCGTGATCGCCGACTACGGGTTTCCACGGCCCGAGTACTACCACGCGCAGCGCGCGACCGGGACGCTGGTCGGCCACTACCGGCACCGCGTGCACGCCGATCCGCTGTTGTGGCCGGGGCTCACCGATCTCACCGCGCACGTCGACTTCACCGCGATGGCCGAGGCAGGGTGCGCGGCGGGCTTGCCGGTGGCGGGCTACACGTCGCAGGCGGCCTTCCTGGTCGCGGCGGGCCTCCTCGACCGCCTGGCGCGCGAAGGGCCGCCGACAGCGGTCGCCTACCTGCGCGCCGCCGGTGCGGTGCAGCGGCTGCTCTCGCCGGCGGAGATGGGCGAGTTGTTCAAGATCCTCGTCCTCGCCCGCGACGATGGTATCGTTTGGCGCTATTTCGCCGGCGTGGACCGGTCGCACCGGCTGTAGCGAGGACATGCGGGCCGCGCCGCGGCAGCGGCGCACACATTGGGGGAAGCGCATGGCATCGGTGATGGAAGTCAAGGTTCCGGACATCGGCGACTTCAAGGATGTCCCGGTCATCGAGATCCTGGTCAAGCCCGGCGATGTCGTCACCAAGGAGGCGTCGCTCGTCACGCTCGAATCCGACAAGGCGACGATGGACGTGCCGTCGCCGGCTGACGGTGTGGTGAAGGCGATCGCGGTGAAGGTGGGCGACAAGCTCGCCGAGGGCTCGCTCGTGCTGACGCTGGAGACCGTGGCAGCGCCGGCGAAGCCCGTTGCGACCAGCGCCCCATCGCCGGCACCGGCACCGGCACCGGCACCGGCACCGGCACCGGCACCGGCAAGACCGGCGTCGCCCGCTGCCGCGCCCGCGGCCGCAGCACCCGCCGCGCCGGCCAGCAGGGCGGCGGCACCCGCTGCCGCCGCGTACACCGGCAAGGCCGACGTCGAGTGCGAGTTGCTCGTGCTGGGCGCCGGTCCCGGCGGCTACTCGGCAGCCTTCCGCAGCGCCGACCTCGGCATGAAGACCGTGCTCGTCGAGCGCTACGCGACGCTGGGCGGCGTGTGCCTCAACGTCGGCTGCATTCCGTCGAAGGCGCTCCTGCACACCGCCGCCGCAATGGACGAGGCGAAGGCGCTCGCGGCGCACGGCATCGCCTTCGGCGAGCCCAAGGTCG
>JADZAQ010000243.1 GCA_020852555.1 Burkholderiales bacterium | reverse complement strand
TAAATCGAACCTGCGCGCCTCGAATTGCAAGCGGCGCCGGCGCCATTTCCTCCCTGACCGACACTTACCGTACTGTTCCATGACCACTAAGCTACCCGTTTTCAACTTCAGTCCGACAGGCTGCTAGATGAACGACCCCCACGCTCGCTTCGCTCGCTGCCCCCAAGGGGGGCGCAGTCAGCGGCTTGGGGCGGCCCGGCGCCACTGACGTGGCGACCGACAGCCGCGATCGCCTGCGCATCGCGCAAGTCGCCGCGCGGCTCATCGCCGAGCACGGAATCGCCGACTGGTCGCTCGCCAAGCGCAAGGCGGCGCGGCAACTCGTGCTGGGCGAGCGCGTCGCGCTGCCCGCGGATGAGGAGATCCAGGCGGCACTCGTCGACTATCACCTCCTCTTCGGCGGCGAAGCGCACGCCCGGCGGCTGCACGCGCAGCGTGAGACCGCGCTGCGCTGGATGGGACGCCTGGCCGACTACTCGCCCGTGCTCGTCGGCGGGGTGGCGGCCGGCTGGGCCACCGAGCACAGCGACATCCACCTGGAGCTCTGCGCCGAGGATCCGAAGGCGGTGGAGATCGCGCTTCTCAACGCGAGCATTCCCTACCGCACGCTCGGTACCGACCGCGACGGAGCCGCCGAGATCCTCCTCACCGGCCCCGACCCGGTGCGCCTGTCGATCCGCACGGCGACGCTCGCCCGCCAGCGGCCGCGCCGCGAGCGAGCGAGTACCGACGTGCGGCTCGCTGCCGGCGACCTCGCGCGCTTGCTCGCGCGGTGACGCCACGAGGCGCCGATGTCGATTCCAGGAATCCCGGGAACTTCGCGGCGGCGAATCGGGTCAATGCATCAGACGTTGATCGTCTCCCGCTACCCTCCCTGAGCGGGTGCCCATTCGTTGCGACTCCGCGCGGATGGGTGTTCAAGGCCCCGCATCAATCCCCTTGATTGCGGGGCCTTTCTTTTGCGGGATCGTTCGCGGATGGCGGCGGATCGCCCGCCGGCAGCCACGACGCGATCGTTTCGTTCGCCGCGTCGACCCCTTCGTGGGTGACTGCCGAGAAGAGAAGCACGCGGACGTTCGCCGCACCCCGGGGAAACGCCTTGGACAGCGCCGCCTCGATTCCCGCCAACGCCACGCGCTGCGCCGTCGTGCCGAGCTTGTCCGCCTTGGTGGCGAGCAGCAATACGGGGCGTCCGGAGGGCACGAAGGCGTCGAGCAGCGCCCGGTCGAGGTCGGTCAGCCCACGGCGCGCGTCGACGAGGAGCGTCAGCGCGGTCAGGTTCTGGCGCGTGGTCACGTAGCGCCACAGGATGTCCTGCCAGTCGCGCTTGAGCGACTTGGTGACCGCCGCGTAGCCGTAGCCCGGCAAATCGGCGATGAGCCCCCCGTGGCGCAGCGTGAAGAAATTGATTTGTTGCGTGCGTCCCGGTGTGCGGCTCGCGTAGGCGAGGCGGGACTGCCGGGCGAGCGCATTGATCGCGCTCGACTTGCCAGCGTTCGAGCGTCCCGCAAAGGCGATCTCCGGCGCGCCGGCGACGGGCAGCTGCCAATCGTGCGCCACCCCCAGCAGGAACTGCGCGCCGACCAGCGGTTGCGGCACGCCGGCAGCGCCCTCGCGACGCGGTCGATGCGCGCGCGCTTTGGCCGGAGTGCGCGAGTCCGCTACAATGCCGTGTTTTTTCATGACGACCTCCGGCACGCCGCCGTGCGCAACGCCAAGCCGCAGTACCGGAATCGCAATCGGGGAGTGCCAAGAATGAATCGCACGTTGTTCGCCGTCCTGGCGACCGCGGCCCTGGTGGCCGGCATCGCGCCAGCGGCCGCGCAGGAAGCCGCCAAGGGCAAGCCGGATCTCGCGAAAGCCAAGCAGCTCGCCGAGACGGTCTGCGCCGCGTGCCACGGCGCCGATGGCAACAGCACCATTCCCGCCAATCCGAACCTCGCCGGGCAGGGCGCGGAGTATATCAGCCGGCAACTCGACCACTTCAAGTCGGGCGTGCGCCCGAACGCGATCATGCAACCCATGGCGGGGATGCTCACCCCCCCGGACATGGTCGCCATGGGTATCCTCTTCGCGCAGCAGAAGCCCAAACCCGGCGCCGCCAAGGATCCGGCACTGGCCGCGCAGGGGCAAAGCCTCTTCCGCGGCGGCGACGCCGCCACCGGCGTTCCTGCCTGCGCGGCGTGTCACTCCCCCAACGGAGCCGGTATTCCGCCGAGCTTCCCCCGCCTCGCCGGCCAGCACGCCGAATACACGCTCGCGCAGTTGAAGGCGTACGCCTCCGGCCAGCGCGGCGCCGATCCCGGCGGCAAGGACACCAACGGCCGGATCATGGCGACCATCGCACGGCGCATGAGTGAAGCGCAGATGCAGGCGGTTGCCGATTACGCCGCAGGGCTGCGTTAGCCGCGCACGGCGCCCCGCCGCGGCGGAGGCGTGGTCCATGGCCGGCGCCACCGTCGCATCGCTGCACCTGTACCCGGTCAAGGGCTGCGGCGGCATCGAGTCGTCGGCCGCTTACGCCGCCACCACGGGCCTCGCGACCGCCGGCGCCGCTGATCGCGAGTGGATGGTCGTCGACCGCGACGGGCGTTTCGTCACGCAACGTGAATTCCCGCGTCTCGCACAGGTCCGCACGCGCCTCGAAGCCGACCGCCTGTGGCTCACCGCGCCGGACGCACCGGCACTTGCCGTAACGCGGCCGGCGCCGACCGCGTCGCGCGACGTCGTCGTGTGGCGCAGCCAGGTGCGCGCCAGCGACGCCGGCGATACCGCTGCGCGCTGGCTCTCGGCATGGCTCGGTGACGACGTTCGCCTCGTCTGCTTCGACCGTGGCGTCGTGCGCCGCTGCAATCCCGAGTTCGCCGGCACGTCCGGGGCGCACACGTATTTCGCCGACGGCTATCCCCTTCTGGTCATCGGCGCCGCATCGCTCGCCGACCTCAACGGCCGACTGGCCGCGCGTGGGGACGCAGCGCTGCCGATGGATCGGTTTCGCCCGAGCATCGTGCTCACCGGGCTCGATGCCTTTGCCGAGGATCACGTCGAGATCTTCACGATCGGCGCGGTCGTCCTGCGCGCGGTGAAGCCGTGCATCCGCTGCCGGGTCACGACGATCGATCAGGTGAGCGCCGTCGCCGGCAGCGAACCCTTGCGCACCCTCGGCGAGTACCGCATGAACGCGCGCTTCGCCGGCATCGCCTTCGGCGTGAACGCGATCGTCGTGCGCGACGGTCGGCTCGCCGCCGGCGCTGCGGTGGCGGTCGACTGGCGCTTCTGATCGCGGCCGCGGTGGCTGTCGCCGGCTACGGCTGCACCGCGCACAGCACGGGGTACAGCGGCCCCGGTCCGTAGCCTTCGGCGATCCACGTCGGTGATGCGCGCAGCTGCTCGCTCGTCACCCGCTCCAGCGTGTAGCGATGACCGCCGGTCATCCGGTTGAAGTAGCGATACACCGGCGCGGTCCCGGTGGGGCACCGACCCGAGACAGGATCGGGCAACGGCGCGTAGAAGGCTGCGGAGGTCTCGAGGATCCAGGCCGCCCCGAAAATCGCGAGCGTTTGCGCGCACTCGGCAGGGCTCGCCGAGTAGAAGTGCGCGACCCCGTTGCCCGCGGCGCTGTAGAGCCGGCACACCGGACTCGTGCCCAGGGCCGCGTCCGCATGGACGAGGAAGCGCAACCCCGTTCGCGCCCAGCCGACGGTGCGGCCGCTGTCGAGGTTCGCAATCTCCGCCGGCGCCGTCGTCAGGAAGTAACGATCGAGTGCCGCGTGATAGAACTCGACGGCGACGACGACGCCATCGGGGTTCGGCGCAGCCGGCGTGAGGTATTCGCGGGTGAGCGGCAGCATCACCTCGAGACGCGAGAAATAATCGGGATCGGCGGGGCGGGCGCAGGTGGATAGCCCGCCGTACAGTGCGCCGCGCACCTCGTAGCCACTGCCGCCGGACGTGGCGAGGAGTCCTCCGCTGCTGCCCCCCTCGGTGATCCCCGCGCTCCACACGACCTGCGTGAAGTCGGCGTCGACGAGATCATCGGTAAGCCTCGACAGCCCCGTGACCGTGCCGCGGTTCGCCTTCAGCAGGTCCCCCTTCGGATGATGCAGCGAAACGACCGGGGTTCCGCTCACGACCGGCTCTGCGCGCCACGCCGCGAGCCGGGTGCCGTCGGGCGGCACCTCGTCGAGGCGAATGAGCGACCAGTCGTTGTCCTGGCTGCGTCCGAGGAGCGTTCCGCCGCCGGTCAACTGGATGAGCGGCGGCCCGCTCTGGCCGCCGCAGCCACCGGCGAAGAGCCAGAAACTGACGATGCTGCGCGCCGCCGCCATCGAGTCGATGCAGTGGTCCGCGGTGAAGAGGTAAGGGGTGTTGGTGCTGGCGGTATCGTTGAGCAGCGTCCCGCTGCACAGATACGAAAGCCCGCGGTCGCCGATGAAGACGAGCTTCGCCGCCGACCGGGCGAGCGCTTGCAGCGCGGGGTCGCCGGCCATCGCGCAGGCGGCATCGACGTTGCAGGAGGCTGCGGTACCGATCCCCGAGGCGCGCATCACGGCTGCCTCGGGTGCGCCCAATTCGGCCGCCTCGATCACGAGGTGCGCGAGGCGGGGAATGCTGAGCGTGGCCGCACCGAGCTTGGCGGTGGGCTGCGCTTCGAGTTCGATCACCGCCGTCTCGCCATCGACGACGGGAGTCCACAGCACGCCGTCGCGGCGTGCCGCGCTCGCGATCTCACTCGCGGCAAATGCGGCGGTCGCCTCGTCGCTCGTCGGGCCGGCGACCCGCACGGTGACGCCGTCGACCGGCGATGACAGGGCGAGCGCGACGCGCAGCGCCCGCGCCGCCGGTGACGTCACCTCGAGCCGGGCGACCCGGGTCCCCGCGACGGTCGAGGTCCAGGCGAGATCGCGCAGGGCGACCGTGAGGTCCACCGGGCGCGGAAAGCCGATGGCGAGCGGCTGCCCGCGCAGCCCGCGGGTGGCGGCCAGCGCCTGCCGGTTGTGTGCCGTCATCGCCGCCGCTTCCGCAATCGCCGGCGGGGCGAGCCCGATGCGGCGTACCTCCATGCCGGCCGGCCATTGCAGGCGGCCCGGGCGGATCGCGACCGCCGGCCGCACGTCGGCACCGGTGGCAGCAACCGGTGACGCGACGCCGCTCGCGACGGTCGTTCGCGCCGCTCCGGACACCGGCACGCTCGCGGCAAGGGCCAAGCCGGCCAACAGGATCGAAGTGCCAATGCGCATCGGTCGTGGCACCTCGGGACCGGCGAGCGGCACCGGGTGCAGCAGCGGTGGATTCTTTCGAGTCTACCCGGATGCGATGGTTCCGGGGCGAGCGGCCGGCGCGGCGGCTTACGTGGCGCTCGCGAGGCACGTCGCGAGCGAGTCCTCCCACGGCGGCAAGGCGACACCGAACGTCGCCTGCAAGCGCTCGGTGGCGAGCACGCCATACGCGGGTCGCCGCGCCGGCGTCGGATACTGGGCAGTGGTGATGGGCAGCACCCGAGGCCGCGCGGCAGCGCCGACGATGGCTCGGGCAAAGCCGTACCAGGTGGTCGCTCCGGCCGCGCTCAGGTGGTACAGGCCGGCACGCTCCGCGAGCGCCGGCAGGCCCTTGGCCACGAGGTCGGCCGTCGCTTGCGCGAGCGCCCGCGACCAGTTGGGAGTGCCGGTCTGGTCGGCGACGATGGTGAGCTCGTCGCGCTCGGCCGCCAGCCGCCGGATGGTGCGCAGGAAATTCTGCCCGGTGTGGCCGTAGACCCAACTGGTACGCAAGACGATGGCGTGCGCGCCGACCGCCGCGATTGCCGCCTCGCCGGCGAGCTTGCTCGCGCCGTACACGTTGAGCGGGCCGGTCGCCGCGTCTTCGGTGTAAGGCGTGCTCGCCCGACCGTCGAAGACATAGTCGGTCGAGTAGTGAACGAGGATCGCGCCCAGCCGACGGACTTCCTCGGCGAGAACCGCCGGCGCCCGGGCGTTCACCGCGAAGGCGGCATCGCGCTCGGTCTCGGCGCGATCGACCGCGGTGTACGCCGCGGCGTTGATCACGAGGTCGGGAGCGGTCGCGCGGACCACGCGCACGATGGCATCGGCATCGGCGAGATCGAGTGCGACCCGATCGACCGCGACGACCTCTCCATGCGGCGGGAGCAGCGCCACGAGCTCGCCGCCGATCTGCCCGCGGGCACCGGTCACCAGGATGCGCGGGCGCTGCGTCGCGGGCATGACGGCCTACGCGTAGGTCTCGGCGCGGGCGAGCGGGACGCCCGCGGCGTCCTTCGCGGCCAGCGTCGGCGGCGCGTCGAGCGGCCAGGCGATGGAGAGCGCCGGATCGTTCCACAGCAGCGTGCGCTCGTGCTCGGGATACCAGTAATCGGTCGTCTTGTAGAGGAACTCCGCATCCTCCGACACGACGAGAAAGCCGTGTGCGAACCCCGGCGGCACCCACAGCATCCTCCGGTCGGCCGCCGAGAGCGTGATCGCCACGTGCTGGCCGAAGCGAGGCGAGCTGCGCCGCAGGTCGACGACGACGTCGAGCACCTCACCGGCGGTCACGCGCACGAGCTTCCCCTGGGCGTGCTCGATCTGGTAGTGCAGGCCGCGCAGCACACCGCGGCGCGAGCGCGAATGGTTGTCCTGCACGAAGTCGACGTCGAGCCCGGCGCTCGCGAAGCTGCGACGATTCCAGCTCTCGTAGAAGAAGCCGCGCTCGTCGCCGAACACGCGGGGCTCGACCGCCAGGACTTCGGGAAGCGCGAGCGGAGTGATCTTCATGGTTCGTGCGATCCGGGAAGCACGGGCTTGGCTGCGGGATGGGTGGTCGGCGGCGGCGGGAACGACGCGGTCCACGCGCGACGCCCTGGTGGCGAGCTAGCGCAGGGCGCCGTCGTGCAGCAGCGCGAGCAGATACTGGCCGTAGCCGCTCCTGGTGAGCGCGCGGCCGAGCGTCTCGAACGCCGCATCGTCGATGTAGCCCAATCGCCAGGCGATCTCCTCGGGACAGGCGATCTTCAGGCCCTGCCGCCGTTCGAGCGTCGCGATGTACTGCGCCGCCTCGAGGAGCGACTCGTTGGTTCCGGTGTCGAGCCAGGCCATGCCGCGCCCGAGGACCTCGCAGGACAGCGCGCCCTGCGCGAGATACGCGCGGTTCACGTCGGTGATCTCGAGCTCGCCCCGCGGCGAGGGCGCGAGGTCACGCGCGATGTCGAGCACGCGGTTGTCGTAGAAATAGAGCCCGGTCACCGCATAACGCGACCTCGGGCGCGCCGGCTTCTCCTCGAGCGAGAGCACGCGCCCGGTCGCGTCGAATTCGGCGACCCCGTAGCGCTCGGGATCAGCCACCGGGTAGGCAAACACCGTGGCGCCTTCGGAGCGCGCATTGGCGCGCTCGAGTTGCGGCTGCAGGTCGTGACCGTGGAAGATGTTGTCGCCCAGGACCAGCGCGCTCGCCTCGCGACCGACGAAGTCGCGGCCGATGATGAAGGCTTGCGCGAGCCCTTCGGGTGCGGGCTGCACCGCGTAGGAAAGCGCCAGGCCCCAGCGGCTGCCGTCGCCCAGGAGCTGCCGGAAGCGCGGCGTGTCCTCGGGCGTGGAGATGAGCAGGATCTCCCGGATGCCGGCGAGCATCAGCGTCGACAAGGGGTAGTAGATCATCGGCTTGTCGTACACGGGGAGGAGCTGCTTGCTCACGACCTGCGTCACCGGATGCAGGCGCGTGCCCGAGCCGCCGGCCAGGATGATGCCCTTGCGCGCCCGGCCGCCGCGCCCGCTCGTGGTCATGGTGTTCATCGTGCCCGGCCTCGGCGTGGCGCTACGTCGCGTAGTGCCGGGCCACCCACTGCCGGTACTCGCCGCTGGTGACGTCGGCGAGCCACTGCGGATGGTCGACGTACCAGCGCACGGTGCGCTCGATCCCGGTGGCGAAGGTTTCGCGCGGCGACCAGCCCAACTCGTCCCGGATCTTCGTCGAATCGATCGCGTAGCGGCGGTCGTGGCCCGGGCGATCCTTGACGTAGGTGATCTGCGCCGCGTAATCCGGCCCGGGACGGCACTGGCCCACCGCCGCGCAGACCGCCCGCACGACGTCGATGTTGGTCATCTCGGCGTTGCCGCCGATGTTGTACGTCGCACCCGGCACGCCGCCGGCGAGCACCGTGCGGATCGCCTCGCAATGGTCGCCGACGTAGAGCCAATCGCGCACGTTGAGACCATCGCCGTACACCGGCAACGGCTTGCCGGCGAGGGTATTGACGATCATCAGCGGGATGAGCTTCTCCGGAAACTGCAGCGGCCCGTAATTGTTCGAGCAGTTGGTGGTGAGCGTCGGCAGCCCGTACGTGTGGTGGTACGCCCGCACCAGATGGTCGGAGGCGGCCTTCGACGCCGAGTACGGACTGTTCGGTGCGTACGGAGTCGTCTCCGCGAAGCCCGCCGCCTCCGGCGCGAGCGAGCCGTAGACCTCGTCGGTCGACACGTGCAGGAAACGGAACGCCTGCTGCTCGCCAGCCGGCAGCGCCGACCACCACGCTCGCACGGTGTCGAGGAGCGTAAAGGTGCCGACGATATTGGTCTCGATGAATGCCGCCGGTCCGTGGATCGACCGGTCGACGTGCGACTCGGCGGCGAGATTGACGATCGCGCGCGGGCGGTACTCGCGCAGCAGCGCGGTCACCCGTGCCGCATCGCCGATGTCGCCGTGCACGAAGATGTGCCGCGGATCGTCGGCAAGGCTCGCGAGATTGCCCGGATTGCCGGCGTAGGTGAGCTTGTCGAGGTTGACGACCGCCTCGCCGGTGGCGGCGAGCCAATCGAGTACGAAGTTGGAGCCGATGAAGCCGGCACCGCCGGTGACGAGAAGCATGGGGTGAGCGGCGCCGCCGCCGTCGCATGGACCGGGCCGCATTCTACCAGTGCCGCCGGCGTCACCCTGGGCGCTGGCCGGGTCAGACGCGATGGAACTCGCGATACCACGCGACGAAGCGAGCAAGGCCCTCGGCGAGCGGCGTGTGCGGTGCGAAGCCGGTGGCGGCGGCCAGGCGCGCGATCGACGCCCGCGTGGCGGGGACGTCGCCCGGCTGCATCGGGACGAAGTCGCAGATCGGCTCGCGGCCGAGCGCCCGCGCGAGCGTCGCGATGAAATCGCCCAGCGACACCGCCTGGCTGTTGCCGATGTTGTAGAGGGCGGCCGGTGCGCTGTTGCCGGGCGCCGGCGGGCGTACCAGCACCCGCGCCACGCCTTCGACGATGTCGTCGATGTAGGTGAAGTCGCGCTCCATGCGCCCTTCGTTGAAGACGCGGATCGACTGCCCCGCGAGGATCGCGCGGGCGAAGAGCATCGGCGCCTGGTCGGGACGACCCCAGGGACCGTACGCCGTGAAGAAGCGCAGGCCGGTGACCGGCAGGCCGAAGAGATGCGCATAGCTGTGCGCCATGAGTTCGTTGGCGCACTTGGTCGCGGCGTACAGGCTCACCGGCCGGTCGACGCGCTGGTCCTCGGAGAAGGGCAGCGAGTGCGACGCGCCGTACACCGACGAGCTCGACGCGTACACGAGATGCGCGAGACGTGCGTGGCGGCAGCCCTCGAGGACGTGGCCGAAGGCGACCAGGTTGTCGCGTACGTAGGCATCCGGGTGCTCGAGCGAATGGCGCACGCCCGGCTGTGCCGCCAGGTGGATCACGTGCGTGAAGGCGCCGTCGCGAAAGAGCCGCGCGGTGGGCTCGGTCTCGGCGAGATCGCAGGGCACGAACGCGAAGCCCGCGGCGGCGTCGAGCGTCGCGAGCCGGGCGCGCTTCAGCGCGACGTCGTAGTAGGGCGAAAAATTGTCGACGCCGGTCACCCGCACGCCCCGCGCGAGCAAGATCCGCGCGGTGTGCATGCCGATGAAGCCGGCGGCGCCGGTGATGAGGACGTGCATGACGGGACGCGCTCCGCGGTCGATTCAACGGCCCTTGCCGGCCGCCAGCGCGCGCAGCTTGACGTACTTGAGGAAGCTCGCGAAGGCACCGATCGCGATGTGCGCGAAGCCCGCCGTCCCGTCGAGGAACCCGCGCTTCAGCACGTAGAAACGGAAGAATCGCGCCAACGGCGAGAACGCGATGCGCGCGCCGCTCGCGGTGGTGCCGCTGGCGTGGAGCGCCTGCGCCTGCAGCGTCGTATAGCGGTTCTGCTTCGCGACGTAGGCCTCGATCGACTCGGCCGATTCGTGCAGCAGGTCGCCGGCGAGGCGCAGCACCGGCCCTTGCGCCACCACCTTCTCATGGACCGGGTCGGCGGACCAGCGCGCGCGGCGACGATCGAAGAGCCGCACGTTCCAGTCGGGGTAACCCTCGCCGTGCGCGAGCCAGCGGCCGAGGAAGCGGTTGCGGCGCGCGATGGCGTACCCCGCGGTGGCCGGTGGGCCGCCGGCGAACGCCGCACGGATCGCCGCGGCGAGCGGCGCCGAGACGCGTTCGTCGGCATCGATGCACAGCACCCAATCGTGCCGCGCCTGCGCGACCGCGAAGTTCTTCTGCGGTCCGTAGCCCTCCCAGTCGTGGGTGAGGACCCGCGCGCCGGCGCGCCCGGCGATCGCTACGGTATCATCGCAGCTGCCCGAATCGACCACCACCGCTTCCGCGGCGAACGGCGCGGAAGCGAGGCACGCAGCGAGTTCGTGCGCGGCGTCGCGGGTGATCACGATGAGCGAGAGGGGGAGCGATTCGGACATGCGTGGGGCGGCCCGGCGTGGGGTCTGGCGAATGACGACCGGGGTGCCGCCGATTCTACGTGGTTTGCCGCCGCACGGACGACGCGGACGCGCACGTGCCACCGCGCCGAATGCGCGCGGGCCGCGGCGTGCCGTGACGCGCGCGGTACCCCGATGAGCGGTCCCGCGGTCCTCGTCGTGCGTCCTTCGTCGCTCGGCGACATCGTGCATGCGCTCTCGCTCGTCTCCGACGTCGAGGCGCAGCTGCCGGGTGCCGCGATCGATTGGGTCGCCGAAGAGGCATTCGTGCCGCTGGTGGCGCTCGACCCGCGCATCCGACGCGTGGTGCCGCTCGCGCTGCGCCGCTGGCGGCGCTGGCCTCCCGGCTCGCAGGCCCTGCGCGAACTGCGCAGCTTCACCGCCGACCTGCGCGCGCAACGTTACGATGCGATCCTCAACCTGCAAGAGCAGTTCAAGGGGGCGCTGGTGGCAAGGCTCGCACGGGGGCGTCGACATGGCCTCGACTGGCGCAGCATTCGCGAACCGATCGCCACCCTCGTCGACGACGTGCACCACGCCATCCCGCGCGATCAGCACTTCATCGACAAGGCGCGTGCCCTGGCCGGCGCCGCGCTCGGCTACCCGGTGCGCGGAGCACCGCGCTGGAAGCTCACGCCACCCGCGCCGGGGCCGCTCGCCCCGACCGGGCCGTACGCACTCGCGCTGCACGCGACCAGCCGCGCCGACAAGCTGTGGCCGGAGGAGGCGTGGCGAGGGCTGGTCGCGCAGCTCGCGCAGGCGGGCTTCACCGTGCTGCTGCCCTGGGGTGACGATGCCGAGCGCGCGCGCAGCGAGCGCCTGGCGCGTGCCGCGAGCGCCGCCGTCGTCCCGCCGCGGCGCTCGCTGCCGGAGATGGCGGCATTGGCGCGCCACGCCGGGGTCGTGGTGGGCGTCGACACCGGCCTCACCCACCTCGCCGCAGCGCTCGGCACACCGACGGTGGCGATCTTCACCGCAACCGATGCCACGCTCGCCGGCGTGGCGCGCACCGGCACGCACGCCGAAGATCAGGGCGGCCGCGGGCGGGTGCCGACGCAGGACGAGGTGCTCGCCGCCATCGGCCGCGTCCGGCACCGTGCCCTCCGCTGCTGACCACAGCGCATGCGACTCGCCTATCGGCTGCTGTGGTGGATCGTCCTGCCGCTGCTGCCGCTGCGGCTGTGGTGGCGCGGGCGCCGCGAGCCCGGCTATCGACGGCTCATCGGCGAGCGCTTCGGCTTCTACGGCGCCGCCTCGCCGCAGGCGCGCGACGTGGTGTGGGTGCACGCCGTCTCGCTCGGCGAAACACGCGCGGCGACGCCACTCGTCCGGCGCATCCTCGATGAGCGCCCGCAAGCGACGATCCTGCTCACGCACATGACCGCCACCGGGCGCGCTGCCGGCGCGGAACTCGCCGGACCCCGCGTGGTGCAGGCGTGGCTGCCGTACGACGTCCCCTTCGCCGTCGACGCGTTCCTCACCCGCTTCGCGCCGAAGGTGGGGCTGCTCATGGAGACCGAGGTTTGGCCCACGCTGGTCGCCGCCTGCGCCCGGCGGCGCCTGCCACTCGTTCTGGTCAATGCGCGACTGTCGGCACGCTCGCTCGCCGGCTACCAGCGCGCGCACTCGCTCTTCGAGCCGACGTTCGCTGCCTTGCGTGCGGTCTACGCACAATCGGAGGCCGACGCCGCGCGCCTGCACGAGGCCGGCGCCCACGAGGTGAAGGTGACCGGCAACCTCAAGTTCGACCTGGCGCCGCCGCCAGATGCCGCCACGCGGGCGGACGAACTGCGCCGCCGCATCGGCACCCGGCCGGTGTGGGTTGCCGGATGCACGCGCGAGGGAGAGGAGGCGCTGATCCTCGACGCGCTCGCCACCGCGACGCTGCCGCCTTGCACCCTCACCATCATCGTGCCGCGCCATCCGCAACGCTTCGCCGACGTGGCGCGCCTCCTCGAGGCCCGCGGTATCGCCTACGCCCGCCGCAGCGAAGCGCACGACGTCCCGCCGACCACGAATCTGCTCCTCGGCGACTCGCTCGGTGAGCTCGCCGCGTACTACTCGGTCGCCGACGTGGCGTTCGTTGCCGGGAACCTCGCACCGCTCGGCGGCCACAACCTCATCGAAGCGATCGCCGCCGGGGCACCCACGCTGGTGGGGCCGCACACGTTCAACTTCGCCGATGCCGCACGCGATGCGGTGGCCGCGGGCGCGGCACGGCGCGTGGGCGACGCGGAGGAGCTGCTGCGCGAAGTGGCCCTGCTGCTCGCCGATCCCGCACGGCGCGAGCGCATGCGCGCGGCCGGCACCGCATTTCTCGCCGCGCACCGCGGCGCGACGGAGCGCCTGTGGAACGAGCTCAGCCGTTCAATCGCCGGTTGAGGTCCTCGACGTCGCGCTCGTTCAGGCTGCCCACCGCCGCCTTCAACCGCAGCACGGCGAGGAGGTACTGGAAATACGCGTTGGCCAGATCGCGGCGCGTCTGGAAGACGTTCTGGCGCACGTTGAGCACGTCGAGGTTGGTGCGGATGCCGACCTCCTGACCGAGGATGTTCGATTGCAGCGCGACCTCCGCGGAGGCGACCGCCTGCTCGAACGCCTTGACGCCGGCCGCCGCGCTGTTGATCCCGTAGAAGCCGTCCTGCGCATTCTGGACCGCCTGGCGCGTGGCGGTTTCGAGGTCGGCGCGCGACTTGTCCTGGAGCGAGATCGCCTCGCGCACCTTGGAGCTCACGAACCCGCCCTGGTAGATCGGCACGTTGACGACCACGCCGAAGAGCGCGGTGCGCGAGTTGCCGGAAAAGTTCGTCGTCGGCGATCCACTCGACGCCTGCGCGCCGGCGCTGGCGACGAGGTCGAGCGTGGGCAGGTGGCCGGTTCGCGCCCGATCGACCTCGAGCGAGGCGATGTCGTAATTCGATCGCGCGACGCGAATCTGCAGGTTCTCCTGCCGGGCCCGCTCGACCCAGTAATCGACGTTGTTGGGCTCCGGCAGCGGCGGCTCGAAACCGCGTCCGAGCCGAACGAGCGCCTTCGGCGCCCGACCGATGATTGCCGCCAGCGCCGTGCGTCGCCGCTCGAGATCGTTGCGCGCCTGGATCTCGGTGGCCACGATCGAGTCGTAGCGCGCCTGCGCTTCGTTGGTGTCGGTGATCGTGGCCGTGCCCACTTCGAAGTTGCGCTTCGCCTGCGCGAGCTGCTCGGCGACCGCCAGCTTCTGTTGCCCGGCCAGCTCGACGTTGAATTCAGCGAGCAGCACGTCGAAGTAGACCACCGCCGTGCGCAGGATCAGGTCCTGCTGCGCGAGGCCCAGCGTGGAATCGGATTGGGTCACCTGCTCGCGGGCCTGGTCGAGCGCGACGACGTACGCCGGGCGGTACAACGCCTGCGATGCCGAGAAGGTGAGGTTACCGAGCCCGTACTGCTGCGACGTGTTGATGCTCGGCGACGTGTTGAGCGTGCCGTCGTAGGAATTGGCATTGGCCTGGCCCGCCGCGGAGAGCTGCGGCAGCAACGCCGAGCGGGCCTGCGGCACGCGCTCCTGGGTCGCCTCCCACAAGGAGCGGGCGCTGGCGAGTGCGGGATCCTGCCGTTGTGCCTCGCGATAGATCTGCAACAGATCCTCGGCGGCGGCAGCGCCGGTGAAGATGACGAGCGCGGCCGCCACGATGGCGCGGCGGGCCGCGGTGAAGGTTAAGGGTCTGGTCATGACCGTTCTTGGGTGCGCCGAGCGCGTCGCAGCGCCACGTCGGTTCGTCGGGATTCAGTAGCGGGGCATGGCAGGGTCGATGGCACGCGCCCACGCATCGACCCCACCTTCCAGGTTGTGGACCCGGGCGAAGCCATGGTGCGCGAGCCACAGCGCCGCCTGCGCACTGCGTCCGCCGTGATGGCAGACGAGCACGAGGTCGCGGTTCGTCGGCAGATCGCCGACGTGCACGGGCAGCTCGCGCAGCGGGACCGAGCGCGAGCCCTCGATGCGGCAGCGCGCGAATTCCCACGGCTCGCGAACGTCGACCACGACGGGTGCGTCACGCGCAGCGTCGGCGCGCCAGGCGGCGAGCTCGGCGGGGGCCATGCGGGCGATCATCAGAAGGTGAAACGGGACGGCATCGCGGCATTCTTGAGCGGCGCGACGATCGTCTCGAAGAGATCCGTGGTGACCCGCGCCCCGGGCGCCGTCCAGGCGACGAGGCGGGCCGTCATCGCTGGCGCCTCGCCAACGATCGCGAACACCCGCCCGTTGGGCTTCAGTTGCGCGGTGAAACGCTCGGGTAGGAGCGGCGTCGAGCCGGTCAGCACGATCACGTCGTAAGCGTCGTTACCCCAACCGCGTGCGCCGTCGCCAACCTGGCCGCGAACATTGGCGAACCCGTGCTCGGCAAGCCGCGCTGCTGCCGCCGCCGCCAGCACCGGATCGATTTCGACGGTCGTCACGCGCGCCGCACGGCTCGCGAGCAGCGCGCTGAAATAGCCGCTGCCGGTACCGATCTCGAGAACCACTTCACCTGGCTGCACCCGGAGCGCCTGCAGGACGCGCGCCTCGACCTTGGGCGCCCACATCCGCTCGCCGCCGGGCAGCGGCAGCTCGAGATCGGCGAAGGCGAGCGCGCGATACGCCGGCGGCACGAAGTCCTCGCGACGCACGACGAAGAGGAGATCGAGGACGCCCTGGTCGAGAACGTCCCATGGTCGGATCTGCTGCTCGACCATGTTGAAGCGGGCTTGTTCGAAATCCATCATGACGGGCTCCCGGCGCACCGGGAAAAGCGAACGGAACGAGAAGCGGGACCCGTCATTATCGCACGCCGAGGCGGCGCGGATCGGCGTCGGGCTGCGCGGGGGAGGTCCGCGCATGCCGTGCGGCGCGGCGTGCCTTGCGCGCCTCGGCCCATTCGTCGAGGTAGGTATAGAGCACCGGCACCACCACGAGCGTGAGGAGCGTGGACGTGATCACGCCGCCGATGATCGCGCGGCCCATCGGCGCCTGCGTCTCGCCGCCTTCGCCGAGCCCGAGCGCGAGCGGCAGCATGCCGCCGATCATCGCCGCGGTCGTCATGAGGATCGGCCGCAACCGTACCTGCCCCGCCTGCATCAGCGCATCGTGCAGTGCGGCACCGGCCCGCCGCGCGCGGTTGGCGAAGTCGACGAGCAGGATCGCGTTCTTGGTGACGAGCCCCATCAGCATGATGAAGCCGATCATCGAGAAGATGTTGAGCGTGGTGCCCGTGAGCATCAAGGCCGAGAACACGCCGATGAGCGACAACGGCAGCGAGGCCATGATCGCGAGCGGCTGCAGGAAGCTCGCGAACTGCGAGGCGAGGATGAGGTAGATGAAGACCACCGCCAGCGCCAGCGCCGCCATCGCCGCCTGGAACGAGTCCTGCATCTGCTCCTGCTGACCGCGCACCGAGAAGCGGTATCCCGGCGGCAACGTGGTGGCGGCGATGATCTTGTTGACGTCGTTACCGACGTCGCCGGCGGGGCGGCCCTGGGCGCCGGCGAAGATCGCCACCCGCCGCATGAGCTCCTCGCGGCGGATGGTCTGCGGGCTCGACGTCTCCACGATCTCGGCGACCTGGCGCAGCGGCACCATGCGCAACTCGCCGTCGGGGCCGCGCTTGTTGGTCGTGAGGTAGAGGTTGGCGAGGTCGCTGGCTAGCTGCCGGCGATCCTTCGCGAGCCGCACGTTGACCTCGTAGTTCTGCGCGTCGGGACCCAGCCAGTAGCTCACGGTATCGCCGGCGAGCAGCGGCCGCAGCGTGTCGCCGACCTGCCCCACGGTGATGCCCAGATCGGCGGCCGCGGCGTTGTTGAGACGCACCGACAGCGCCGGGTTGGCGGGCTTCTCGGACAACTCGAGGTCGGCGATCCCCGGGACCGTGGCCAGCCGCGCCTTGAGTTCGGTAGCCAAACGCGTGAGCGTCTCGGGATCGGGCCCGAGAATGTTGACGAAGATCGGCCGGTTGAAGCCCACCGTGAGCTCGACGCCCGGAATCGGGCGCAGCTTTTCGCGAATCGCCTTCTCGAGGTCGAACTGCGAGCGCCGGCGATTCTCGCGATCGACGAGCTTCAGGTTGACGCGCGCGTAGTTGCGGCCCTCGTCGGTGCCGACCGTGGTCATCACCAGCGCGATCTCGGGAAACGACTTCAGTGCCGCCTCGACCTGCCGGACCTTGCTGTCGGTGTATTCGAGGCTGCTGCCGACGGCGGTATTGAGGCGCAGCGAAATGAAGCCCTCATCCTGCTGCGGCACAAACTCGGTGCCGATCAACGGAACCAGCGCGAAGCTCCCCGCGAACGCCGCGAACGAGATGGCGAGCACCGTCTTGCGATGCGCGAGCGCCCAGGCGAGGATCTCGCCGTAGAGCTCGTGCACCCATTCGATCCCGCGCTCGACCGCGTCCATGAAGCGGCCCATCCACGGGAAGCGCCGGTAGCGCTCGCCCGGCGGGTCGTGCCACACCGAGGAGAGCATCGGATCGAGCGTGAAGCTCACGAACAGGGACACCAGCACCGCGACCGCGACGGTCACGCCGAACTGGAAAAAGAAGCGCCCGATGATGCCGCTCATGAAGGCGATCGGCACGAAGACGGCGACGATCGCGAAGGTGGTGGCCATCACCGCGAGGCCGATCTCCTCGGTGCCCTCGCGCGCCGCCGTCCGGTGGTCCTTGCCCATCGCCAGGTGGCGCACGATGTTCTCGCGCACCACGATGGCGTCGTCGATGAGAAGGCCGATGCACAGCGACAGCGCCATCAGCGTCAGGAAGTTGAGCGAGAAATTGAACGCGTACAGCGCGATGAACGTCGTGATCACCGCGATCGGCAGCGTGAGCCCGGTGATGATCGTGCTGCGCCAGCTGTGCAGGAACAGGAACACGATGAGGACGGTGAGGATCGCCCCCTCGATGATCGTGCTCTTGACCCGACTCACGCTCTTCGCCACCGTATCGCCGGCGTTGTGCACGACGGCGATCTCGACGTCGGACGGGATGCGCTTGCGCAGCTCGTCGACGGCCTTCAGCACGCCGGCACCGGTCTCGACGATGTTGGCGTCCTGCGCCTTCAGGATGTCGAGCGTGATCGCCGGCCGGCCGTTGACGCGGGCGAGCGAGGTCTCCTCCTTCTCGCCGTCGATGACGTCGGCGACCTGCGCGAGGTAGACCGGACCGCCACCCTGCTGCGCGACGATGATCCGGCCGAACTGCGCGGGCTCCTTGATCTTGCCCTCGATGCGCACCATGCGGTCGGTCGACCCGCGCGAGAGCCGCCCCGCCGGCACGTCCTGGTTGGCGATGCGAATGGCGCTCATCACCTGATCGACGCCGATGCCGAAGGCCGACAGCGCGTGCGGCTTGATCTGCACGAGAATCTGCCGGGTGACCTTGCCGGAGGCGTCGATGCGCGCGACTCCCGGCACGTTCTCCAGCCCCTTGATGATCGTCTGGTCGGTGAGCGAGGTGAGTTCGCGCAGGTCGGTGGTCCTCGACATCACCGCGAGCGACACCACCGGCTCCTGGTTCTCGGTGTCGGCGCGCACGACGAGCGGTTCCTTGACGTCGCGCGGGAACCCCGGACGCACCACCGCGACCTTGTCGCGCACGTCCTGCATCGCCCGCATCATGTCGGTGTCGAGGCGGAACTCGATGAACACCGAACTCACGCCCTCGGCGGTGAACGAGCGGACGAGCTTCACTCCCGAGACGCCGTTGACCGCGTTCTCGATCGGCTTCGTCACGTCGATCTCGACCGCCTCGGGCGAGGCGCCGGGGTAGACCGTCTGCACGACGAGGAACGGCAGCGTGACGTCGGGCATCGCCTCGACGCGCAGCCGCGCGTACGAGAAGAGGCCGAGCACGGTCAGCGCCACCATGACCATGGTCGCGAACACGGGGTTATCGATGGAGACGCGGGTGATCCACATGGCGGGACTCGGGAATCGGGAATCGGGAATCGGGGATCGGGGATCGGGGATCGTGCCGCCCCGGGGTGGGAGTGTGCCGGCGCGGCATCGCGGTGGCGGCGTTGCTCGGGATCGGGAGCTTCGTGCGCGCGACGACGAACGAGCGCTACGACGGCTTCTGCGCGCCGTTGCGCTCGCGGATCGCGGTGTCGTCCGCCTTCGGCGGCGTGATCTGTTCTGCCTTCACGAGCGCCGGGGCGCCCTCCTTCAGGTTGTCGAAGCGCGCCGCCAGGACCTTGAGGTCGCCCGGCAGCGCCGTCTTGATCTCGACGCGCCCCGATTCCTCGTCGCGCCGGCCGACGACGACCATGCGTCGGACGAGCCTGCCGTCGTCGATCGCCCACACGTAGGTTTGCCCGCCTTCGTTGCGCACCGCGGATGCCGGCAGCGACAGCGCCGGCGTGCTCGCGGCGAGCGCGATGCGCCCGGTCGCGAACATGCCGCCGCGCAACTCGTGGCCCGTGTTGGGGACGCTCACGAAGACGAGGATCGCGCGGGTGCCGGGCTCGGTGGCTGGATTGATGCGCTCGATGCGGCCGGCGAAACGCCGCTCGCCGAAGCCGTCCACGCCCAGTTCGACTGCCATGCCGGGCTCGAGCTCGGGAATGTCGACCGCGGGGACCAACGCCTGGAGCTCGATGTCCTTGAGGTCGACGATGGTGACGAGCGGCGCATCGAACGCCACCTTCTCGCCGGGCTGCACGTGACGCTTGGCGACGATCCCGGACAGCGGCGCCACCGCCTGCGCGTCCTTGAGCGCGTTCTGCGCGAGCCGCACCTGCGCCTCCGCGGACTTGACGCCACCGCGGGTCACGTTGAGCGTCGACTCCGAGCTGTCGAAGGCGGTCTGCGAAATGAAATTCTGCTTGAGGAGCTTCTGGTTGGTGGCGAGCGTCTTCTCGGCCAGCGCGAGTTGCGCCCGCGCCGACTCGAGCTGGCCCTGGCGCTCGATGAGCTTCGCCTCGAGGTCGGCCGTGTCGACCTTGACGAGCACCTGGCCCGCCTGCACGGGATCGCCGTCGCGGACGCTGACCTGCCGCACGTCGCCCGACACCTTGGCTTTCACCGTCGCCTGATGGACCGGCTGCAGCGTACCCGAGATCGGCAACCAGCGCGCCAGCGGCTTGCGTTCCGGCGACACCACGTCGGCGGGCGCGAACTCCAGCGCGACCGGCGTCTGGTCCTTGGCGCGCGCCTCCTCCGCCTTCCTGGCCTGCCGCTGCATGATGGCCATCCCGAAGGCGACGACCAGCGCGACCACGATTGCCAGAACCACCGCCCGCTTGCGAGTGATACGAAACACCATCGATTCTCCCGTTCGCCGGCCGCGTCTCGTGGAGCGCGGCGGCACACCGCCGTGGACCCTGTTTGGATGCGGCGGGTACTGCTTCCAGATTCGGTCCGGTAACCGGCCGTCACGGCGGGTCCGGCCGACTTCCACGACGACGATACCCGGACCACGTGCGCCATCGTCACCGCCGTACGCACGTTCGAGCAATACCGATGCGACGAGATGCCGTCACGCCCGACCGATGGCGACGCGGCAGCCGCGAACGGCCGGCGATCGTCGCCGCCCGCGAGACTAGAAATTGACAGGCTCCAGGAGGCCCGCAATAATAGTCTGTTTTTCCCTCGGCGTGGGTATTGCCCAGACGGCCGCGCCGGGAACGATCGCTCCGACGCCGATCGGACCGCGGGCGACGCGTCAAGTTGCGTTTCCAGTCCAATGCGTCACCTTTCGCTCGTTGCGCACGGTCATCGCCGATCCCGTCTGCCCGCGTTTCTCGTGCCATCGCGCACCGATTCCCATCCCGTATCCAAAGAGGACTCCATGAACATGTCGCGCAAGTTCGGCCTCACCCTCGTGGCCGCGACGCTCATCGCCGTGTACGGCTGCGGCAAGCAGGAAGAGCCGAAGAAGGCAGAAGCACCGAAGGCGCCGGCCGCGCCGGTCGAGGAAGTCGTCGTCGTCAAGATCGGCCACGGTGGCCCGCTGACCGGCGGCATCGCCCATCTGGGCAAGGACAACGAAAACGGCGCCCGCCTCGCGATCGAGCAGGCGAACGCCAAGAAGATCAAGCTCGGCGGCAAGGTCGTGCAATTCGAGTTGATGGGCGAGGACGACCAGGCCGATCCGAAGATGGGGCCGACGATCGCGCAGAAATTCGCCGATGCGAAGGTCGCCGGCGTGGTCGGCCACCTCAATTCCGGGGTCACGATCCCCGCCTCCGCCGTCTACAACCAGGCGGGCATCCCGATGATCTCGGGCTCGGCGACCAACCCGAAGCTCACCGAGCAGGGCTTCAAGAACATCTTCCGCATCGTCGGCCGCGACGACCAGCAAGGGCCGGCGGTCGCGCAGTACCTGGAATCGATCAAGGTGAAGAAGGTCGCCGTGGTCGACGACGCGACGGCGTACGGCGAGGGTCTCGCCAACGAGGTCGAGAAGACGCTCAAGGCCGGCGGCGTGCAGGTGGTCGCTCGCGAGAAGACCAACGACAAGGCAACCGACTTCAAGGCGATCCTGACCAAGATGAAGGGCAAGGCGCCCGACGCGGTGTTCTACGGCGGCATGGACGCCACCGGCGGCCCGATGCTGAAGCAGGCACGCGAGCTCGGCATCAAGGCGGTGTTCACGTTCGGTGACGGCGCCTGCACCGACACCATGAAGCAGCTCGCCGGTGAAGCCGCCGCCGATGGCCTCGTCTGCTCGCAGGCCGGCCTGCCGGTCGTCGCCGCATCGAAGGAGTTCCTGGAAGCGTACAAGCAGAAATTCAACGTCGAGCCGATCCTCTACGCGCCGTTCACCTACGACGGCGTGAACCTCTTGATCGCGGCGATGCAGAAGGCCGATTCGGCCGACCCGGTGAAGTACCTGCCCGAGCTGCAGAAGATCGACTTCCAGGGGGCGAGCGGCCACATCCAGTTCGATGACAAGGGCGACCGCAAGGATGCCGAGATCACGATCTTCACGATGAAGGGGGGCAAGCTCGAGCCGATCGCCGTCGTCAAGGGCGGCAAGAGCATTTCGTTCGACGAGTTCATGAAGACCGCGCAGGCGGCCGCAGCTCCGGCGGCCGCAGCTCCGGCGGCGGCACCCGCGGCGACGCCGGCCCCGGCCGAAGCACCCAAGAAGTAGGCAATCCGCAGCCCGAACAACGGCGCCCCACGGGGCGCCGTTGTTTTTGTCATGGGCCGCTCGCGCCGAATGTGGTGAAATGGGCGCGCCCGACCCTTGCCCGCCGATCCCGCCTCGAGTCCCAGCGCCGACCACCGACGCCCCGCCGCACGTGGATACGTTCCTCCAGCAGATCATCAACGGGCTCACGCTCGGTAGCGTCTACGCCATCGTGGCGCTCGGCTACACGATGGTTTACGGCATCATCCAACTCATCAATTTCGCGCACGGCGAGGTGGTGATGATCGGCGCCATGGTCGCGTACTCGACGATCGTGGCGCTCGCCGGAAGGGCCGGGCTGCCCCCGATCTTCGTGCTGGGGGCCGGCGTCGTGACCGCGATCCCGGTGTGCATGGCGGTGGGCTACGCGCTCGAGCGGGTGGCGTACCGGCCGCTACGCCGTGCGCCGCGCCTCGCGCCCCTCATCACCGCGATCGGGCTTTCCATCATCCTGCAGCACCTGGCGCTCATCGTGTGGAGCCGCAATCCGCTGCCGTATCCGCAGATCGTCCCGACGGTCTCGTATCAGGTGACCTCGACAGCCGGGGGCGCCACGATCACCAACGTGCAGATCGCGATCATCGGCGGCTCGCTCGCCACCATGGCGCTATTGCTCCTGCTCGTGTATCGGACCAAGCTCGGCATCGCGATGCGGGCCGTCGCGCAGAATGCGCAGGTCGCGGGTCTCATGGGCATCGACATCAACCGGGTGATCTCGCTCACCTTCGTGATCGGCGCGGGCCTGGCCGCCATCGCCGGCGTCATGGTCGGTACCTACTACGGGATCGCGCACTACCAGATGGGCTTCATCCTCGGGCTCAAGGCGTTCTCGGCCGCGGTCCTGGGCGGTATCGGCAACCTCGGCGGGGCGATGCTGGGCGGCCTTCTCCTCGGCGTCATCGAGGCGCTCGGTGCGGGATACGTCGGCGATCTCACCAACCTGTGCAACCTCTCCGGCTGGTCGGCGGCGCTCGCGCAACGCTGCGCCGAGGATTCGAACCTCACGCTGTTCGGCTCGAATTATCAGGACGTGTTCGCCTTCCTGGTGCTCATCGCGGTGCTCGTCTTTCGCCCGTCCGGACTCCTGGGCGAGCGCGTGTCCGACCGCGCCTGACGGCTGCGCCATGCCGAGCCTCCTCGACACCCGCAACCGTGCGCGCCTCGCCTGGGCCGGCGTGATCGTCGTCGCGATCGTCCTCGCCGTGCTGCCGTTCGCGCTGGCGCAGGTGGGAACGGCGTGGGTCCGCATCACCAACACCGCGATCCTCTACGTCTTCCTGGCGCTCGGGCTCAACATCGTGGTGGGCTTCGCCGGCCTCCTCGACCTGGGCTACATCGCCTTCTACGCCGTCGGCGCGTACGTGTACGCGCTGCTCGCGAGCCCCCATTTCAACCTGCACCTGCCGTTCTGGATCATCCTGCCGATCGGCGCCGCGCTCGCCTGCGTGTTCGGCGTGCTCCTCGGCGCGCCTACGCTCAGGCTGCGCGGCGATTACCTCGCCATCGTCACGCTCGGGTTCGGCGAGATCATCCGCATCTTCCTGAACAACCTCGCGCGGCCGGTGAACATCACCAACGGCCCGCAGGGAATCGCGCAGATCGATCCGGTGCGCATCGGGGACCTGAGCTTCGCCGCCACGCAGCAGATGCTGGGCGTCCAGGTGACCGGTCCGATCAAGTACTACTACCTGCTCCTCCTCCTGATGATCGGGGTGATCGCGATCAACGTGCGGCTGCAGGATTCGCGGATCGGGCGCGCGTGGGAGGCGATCCGGGAGGACGAGGTGGCCGCCCGCGCCATGGGCATCAACACGCGCAACATCAAGCTCCTCGCCTTCGCGATGGGCGCGTCGTTCGGCGGCGTGGCGGGCGGGATGTTCTCGGCGATCCAGGGCTTCATCAGCCCGGAGAGCTTCGGCCTCGTCGAATCGGTGATGGTGCTCGCCATGGTGGTACTGGGCGGGATGGGCAACGTCTGGGGGGTGATCCTGGGCGCGGTCCTGCTGTCGTTCGTTCCGGAGATCCTGCGCTATACGGTGGAGCCCGCGCAGAAGGCGATCTTCGGCCGGTTGATCCTCGAGCCCGAGGTGATTCGCATGCTGCTGTTCGGCTTCGCGCTCGTGCTGATGATGCTGTTCCGCCCGGCCGGCATCGTGCCCTCGTCGGTACGCAAGCGCGAGCTCGAATCGAGGCGGATGTGACGGCGGCCGCATCCGCCGACGCGCCAACCCCCGGTGGCGCGCACGTCCTCCTCGCGGCGCGCGGGATCACCAAGCGCTTCGGCGGTGTGCAGGCGCTCTCCGACGTCGGCTTCACGATCGACCACGGCGAGATCTACGGGCTCATCGGCCCGAACGGCGCCGGCAAGACGTCGCTGTTCAACGTGCTGACCGGGATCTACGCGCCCGACGGCGGCGAGTTCGTGTTCGACGGCAATCCGCTGATGAACATGAAGCCCAACGAGGTCGCGCGACGGGGCATCGCGCGCACCTTCCAGAACATCCGCCTCTTCGGCAACTTGTCGGCGCTCGACAACGTGATGATCGGCCGCCACGTCCGCACCCGCGCCGGCGTATTCGGCGCCATCGTGCGCAATGCCGCCACGCGCGCGGAAGAGCGCGCGATCCACCAGCGCGCGTACGAACTCCTCGAGTACGTCGGCGTCGCCGCGCACGCGAACCGGTTCGCCAAGCACCTCGCGTACGGCGACCAGCGACGCCTGGAGATCGCCCGCGCGCTCGCCACCGAGCCGAAGCTCCTCGCGCTCGACGAGCCCGCCGCAGGGATGAACGCGACCGAGACGGCCGCCCTCAAGGGCCTGCTCGCGACGATCCGCGGCGACGGCGTCACGATCCTCCTCATCGAGCACGACATGAAGCTCGTGATGTCGGTCTGCGATCGCGTGCTGGTGCTCGACTACGGCAAGAAGATCGCGGAAGGCACCGCTGCCGACGTGCAGAAGGATCCCAAGGTCATCGCCGCGTACCTGGGCGGCGACATCTCGCTCAACCTGAAGGGCATGTGACGATGGCCGGCGCCCCCATGCTCGCGCTCACCCGGCTCGAGCTCGCTTACGGCGGCATCCAGGCGGTGAAGGGGATCGACCTCGTCGTCGACGAGGGCGAACTCGTCTGCCTCGTCGGCGCCAACGGCGCGGGCAAGACGACCACGCTCCGCGGCATCTGCGGCCTGCTGCCGGTGAAGAAGGGGACCGTCGTCTACCGCGGCGAGAACGTGACCGGCGATCCGGCGTTCGAGCTGGTGCGCCGGGGCCTCGTCATGGTGCCCGAGGGACGCGGCGTGTTCGGCGGACTCACCATCGAGGAGAATCTCGCGATGGGCGCCTACATCCGCAGCGATCGCGCCGGCGTCGCCGCCGATGTGGAGCGCGTCTTCACGCTCTTTCCGCGGCTCAAGGAGCGCCGGCGGCAGACCGCGGGGACGCTGTCCGGTGGCGAGCAGCAGATGCTCGCGATGGGCCGCGCGATCATGTCGCGCCCCAAGATGCTGCTGCTCGACGAGCCGTCGATGGGGCTCGCCCCGCTCATGGTGCAGAAGGTCTTCGAGACGATCATCGCCGTGGCCCGGGAAGGCGTCACGATCCTGCTCGTCGAGCAGAACGCCAAGCTCGCGCTCGAGGTGAGCCGCCGCGGCTACGTCATGGAATCGGGCACGATCACGCTCGCCGGCGCGGCGCAGACGCTGCTGCACGACCCGAAGGTGCGGGCGGCGTACCTGGGCGAAGCCGCGTAGCCCGTCGCCGCTCGTGGCCGACCCCAGCTCCTCGCGCGACATGCGCGCGCCACGCGCCGTCACCGGCGACCGTGCGCTCGCCTGGTTCGGCGAGGCGATCCGCCTGTGGAAACGCCAGCCCGTCGTGTTCTCGCTGATGGCGGTGGTGGTGCTGGTGGCGAGCCTCGCCCTCGACGCCGTCCCCATCGCCGGCCTCGTGGCGTCGAACGTTCTCGCGCCGCTGCTCGCCTGCGGCTTCCTGTACGGCAGCCTTGCCGCCGACGGTGGCGATCGTCCGCGGCTGGCGCACGTCGCCGCGGTATTCACCGCGCCGCCGCGCGCACAGCTCGCGGTGGTCGCCGCGGCGCTCTTCGTGACGGTCATCGAGGGCGTGGTCGCCTGGCTGGTCGCCGGGGTGAACCTCTTCGCCGCCGCGCCGGACACGAGCAACCTGTCGCCGGCGATGGTCCTCGTCATCTACGCCGCGGGGATCGCCGTGTCGATGCCGGTGCAGTTCGTCCCGATGGCGGTGCTGTTCGACGGCGCGGCGCCGGCAGCGGCGTTCGCGAGCTCGCTGCGCGCCTGTCTCATGAATCCGCGCCCGATGCTCGCCCTCGCGATCTATTCATACGCGCTGCTCATGGCCGGCCTCGTCACCATGGGCGTGGGGCTGGTGCTCGCGCTGCCGTGGATCGCCATCGCCTCGTATTCGGCGTGGAAGGACATCTACGGCGTTGGCCCGCGCCAGCCGGCGCGCAGATAGGCCGCGCGCATGCGGCGCGGTCTGCGCTGCTCGCCGCGCCGCGCGGTGCCGCCGCCGATGGGTGGTTATCCGCGCCGCCGCTTCCAGGCGAAGTACGCGGCGATCGACTTGCCGTCGGTGAAGCCGCCGCAGTCGTAGGTGACGAGGAGCTCTTCCTCGGTCATGGCGACGATGTCGAGGAACTCGCCGGGGTCGAGCGACTGGCCGACGTGCGTGAGCTCGGTGGCCTCGAAGACGTCGATGAACTCGGTCGAGTAACCGATCTCGGGGTGGATGGTGCCGAGCGAGGTCCAGCTGGCGGCGGTGTAGCCGGCCTCCTCGCGCAGCTCGCGCCGCGCGGTCGCGAGCGGCTTCTCGCCGGCGTCGATCTTCCCGGCGGGGAACTCGAGCATCACGCGGCGCACCGGATAGCGATATTGCCGCTCCAGCACGAAGCGGCCATCCGGCAGCACCGGCACGACGAGCGCCGCACCCGGATGCACCACGTACTCGCGGGTCGCCTCACCGCCGTCGGGCAGCCGGATGCGATCGACGCGGACGGTGAGCAAACGGCCCTCGAAGCCGAGCTGGCTGTCGAGCGGGGCTTCGACGAGATGCGCGTCGTCGCGGGGAGAGCGATCCATGCGTTGGTCCAGGGGGTCAGGGTGCGAGCCAGTCGCGCGCCACGAGAAAGTCGCGGTACAGCGCCGCCTCGGCGGTACCCGCGGGCGGCTGCCACGCGTAGCGCCACGTCGCGTGCGGCGGCATCGACAGCAGGATCGCCTCGGTGCGCCCATTCGATTGCAGGCCGAAGAGCGTACCGCGGTCCCACACCAGGTTGAACTCGACGTAACGGCCGCGGCGATAGAGCTGGAAGTCCCGCTCGCGCGCGCCGTACGCGGTGTCCTTGCGGCGCGCGAGGATCGGCGCGTACGCGGCGAGGAAGTGGTCGCCGACGCTTTGCGTCAGCGCCCGGCAGCGTTCGTAGCCGCCCTCGTCGAGGTCGTCGAAGAAGATGCCGCCGACGCCGCGCGGCTCGCTGCGGTGGCGCAGATAGAAATACTCGTCGCACCAGCGCTTGTAGCGCGGATGGACGTCGGCACCGAAGGGCGCGAGGGCGTCGCGGCAGCTGCGATGGAAGTGCACGGCATCGTCGGCGTATCCGTAGTACGGCGTGAGGTCCATGCCGCCGCCGAACCACCACACGTCGCTGCCGCCGCCGGCGGGCGCGGCCGCGACGAAGCAGCGCACGTTGAGATGCACGGTCGGCGCGTGCGGATTGCGCGGATGCAGCACCAGCGAGACGCCGAGCGCCTCCCAGGCGCGCCCCGCGAGTTGCGGTCGCTGCGCGGTCGCCGACGGTGGCAGGCGCTCGCCGCGCACGTGCGAGAAGAGCACGCCGCCGCGCTCGAGCACGTCGCCGTCCTCGATGAGCCGCGACACCCCGCCCCCACCCTCCGGCCGGGTCCAGTCGTCGCGCCGGAAAGTGCCGCCATCGATCGCCTCGAGCCCGGCGACGATGCGCGCCTGCAAGTCGAGGAGCCACGCCCGGAACGGCGCGGGGTCGATGCGGGTGGCGGACACGGTGCCGGTCACGCGACGATCCGGCAGGTGCGGTGGACGGTGTTTCGCGCTGCCGGCTGCGGGGCTGCGTACCGGTTCATGGCTTGCGTGCGACCGCACGATGGCCGATGTCGCGGCGATACTGCATGCCGTCGAAGCGAATATCGTCGACCGCCGCGTACGCGGCCTTCTGCGCCAGGCGCACCGAGTCGCCGAGCGCGGTGACGCACAGGACCCGCCCGCCGCTCACCGCGACGTCGGTGTTGACGAGCGTGGTGCCGGCGTGGAACACCTGCACGTCCGGATGCGCCGCCGGGTTGATGCGTTCGAGGCCGCGGATGATCGCGCCACGCCGCGGGGCGTCGGGATAACCGGCCGCCGCGAGCACCACGCCGAGCGCCGCCCGCCGGTCCCATTCCGCCTCCGCCTGGTCGAGCGTGCCGCCCACCGCGTGCAGCAGGAGTTCGACGAGGTCGGACTTGAGCCGCATCATGATCGGCTGCGTCTCCGGATCACCCAGGCGGCAGTTGAATTCGAGGACCTGCGGCCGCCCGGCGTCGTCGATCATCACGCCGGCGTAGAGGAAACCGGTGTACGGTGCGCCGTCGGCGGCCATGCCGTTGACCGCGGGCAGGATCACCTCGCGCATGATCCGCGCATGCAGCGCGGGGGTGACGATCGGCGCCGGGGAATACGCGCCCATGCCGCCGGTATTGGGCCCGGCGTCGCCGTCGGCGAGGCGCTTGTGATCCTGCGACGAGGCGAGCGGCAGCACGTGCCGGCCGTCGACCATCACGATGAAGCTCGCCTCTTCGCCGTGGAGCATGTCCTCGATCACCACCCGCGCGCCGGCGGCCCCGAGGCTGTTGCCGGTGAGCATCGCATCGATCGCCGCGTCGGCCTCGTCGCGCGTCGCCGCCACCACCACGCCCTTTCCCGCGGCCAGCCCGTCGGCCTTGATCACGATCGGCGCGCCACGCTCGGCGACGTAGGCGTGCGCCGCCGCGGCGTCGGTGAACGTGCGGTACGCCGCGGTGGGCAGCCCGTGGCGCTGCATGAACGCCTTGGCGTAGTCCTTCGAGCTCTCGAGTTGCGCCGCGGCGCGCGTCGGGCCGAAGATCGGCAACTGCGCCGCCTGGAATGCATCGACGATGCCCGCGGCAAGCGGCGCCTCCGGTCCGACCACGGTGAGCGCGACCTCGTTGTCGCGGGCAAACTTGACGAGCTCGCCAACGGCGGTGACGGCGACGTTGACGACGGCGTCGGTGCGCGCCGTGCCTGCGTTGCCGGGCGCCACGAACACGCGTGTCACGCGCGGGCTCTGCGCGATCTTCCATGCCAGCGCGTGCTCCCTGCCGCCGCTACCGACCACGAGAATCTTCACGGGCTGCTAATGCCGGAAATGACGGGTGCCGGTGAAGACCATCGCGAGGCCACGCTCGTCGGCGGCCGCGATCACTTCGGCGTCGCGCATGCTGCCACCCGGCTGGATCACCGCGGTGGCGCCGTTGTCGGCGACCACGTCGAGGCCATCGCGAAACGGAAAGAACGCATCCGACGCCGCGGCCGAGCCGGCGAGCGAGAGCCCGGCGCTCGCCGCTTTGAACGCCGCGATGCGCGCCGAATCGACGCGACTCATCTGTCCCGCGCCGACACCCAGCGTGCGGCCGTCGCGCCCATAGACGATCGCATTCGATTTGACGAACCGTGCCACCCGCCACACAAACAGCAGGTCGCGCAGTTCCGCCGCCGTCGGCTCGCGCTGGGTGACCACGCGCAGCGCGTCGACAGTGACGCTGTCGAGATCCGGCGATTGCAGGAGGAAGCCGCCGCCGACGCGCTTCATGTCCCACGGATTCGCGGCGCCGCCGCCGGTCGGCAGGGCAATGGCGAGCACGCGGACGTTGGCCTTGCTCGCGATGAGCGCCCGCGCGTCGTCGGTGTACGCCGGCGCGATCACCACTTCGACGAACTGCGCGGCGAGCGCCTCGATCGTCGCCACGTCCACCTCGCGATTGAAGGCGATGATGCCTCCGAACGCCGACGTGGGATCGGTGGCGAACGCCTGCCGATACGCCTCGAGCGTCGTGGCTGCGGTCGCCACGCCGCACGGATTGGCGTGCTTCACGATGACGCAAGCCGTCTCGGGAAAGGTCTTGACGCACTCCCACGCCGCATCGCCGTCGGCGATGTTGTTGTACGACAGCTCCTTGCCCTGGAGCTGCCGATAGGTGGCGATGCCACCGGGGACCGCCACCGCGTCGCGATAGAACGCCGCCGACTGGTGTGGATTCTCGCCGTAGCGCAGGTCCTGCACCTTGGCACCGGCACAGTGGAAGGCATCGGACCACGCCGCGGCGGCGCCCGTGGCATCGCGTGCGGTCAGCCAGTTGGCGATCGCGCCGTCGTAGGCCGCGGTATGCGCGAATGCCTTGCGCATCAGGCGAAAACGCGTTGCGGACGACAGCCCGCCATCGGCGGCAGCGAGCTCGCCGATGATCGCGGCGTAATCGGCCGGATCGACGACCACGCCCACGTGCGGCCAGTTCTTCGCTGCCGCGCGGACCATCGACGGACCGCCGATGTCGATGTTCTCGATCGCCTCCTCGAGCGTGCAGTCGGCGCGGGCGACCGTTGCGCGGAACGGATAGAGATTGACGACCACGAGATCGATCGCCGGAATCGCGTGACTGGTGAGCGCGGCGACGTGCTCGGCGCTGTCGCGGCGGGCGAGAATCCCGGCGTGCACCTTGGGATGGAGCGTCTTCACGCGGCCGTCGAGGATTTCGGGAAAGCCCGTATAGCTGCCGATCTCGGTGACCGCGATGCCCGCGGCGGTGAGCGCCTGCGCGGTGCCGCCGGTCGACAGCAGCGCGACCCCGCGCGCCGCCAGCGCGCGCGCGAAATCGACGAGACCGGTCTTGTCGGAGACCGACAGCAACGCGCGGCGCACCGGAGTCGTGGCCGTCATCACACGAGCCGGTGCTTGACGAGCTTCGCGCGCAGCGTCGCGCGATTGACGCCCAGCATGTCGGCGGCCTGCGTCTGGTTGCCGTTGGTCCGCGTCATGATCGACGCGAGCAGCGTGCGCTCGACGTGCCCCATCACCATGTCGTAGACGCCGGTGGGCGTCTCGCCGTCGAGGCGCTCGAAGTACTCGTCGAGCGAGCGATCGACGCTGCGGCAGATCTCGCTCGCGCCGTTGATCCGGGTCTTGCGCGCACTCATGACGCCACGACCCCCTCGCTCCCCGCGCGCGCCACGTCGTCGGCGACGGCGGCACCGCCGCGAGATCCGCCCGGATCGGCGCGCACGATGTCTTCCTCCGCCTCGGTCCGATACGGCAACTGCACGTGGCGCCGGGCGAGAACGTCGAAGTACGCCTCGACCACCGCGACCTGGGCCGGGATGGTGTCCGCGGCGCACATCGTGTGACGGAACGCGTCCCCGCCGACCCAGCGCGCGGTGTACCAGCCCAGGTGCTTGCGCGCCGTGCGCAGCCCCGCTTCAGGTCCGTAGAACGCGTGATGGTCGGCGAGGTGCGCGAGGATCAGCGCCCGCGCCTCGGCCACCGTCGGCGGCGGCATCCGCATTCCGGTGGCGAGAAAGTGCGCGATCTCGCGAAAGATCCACGGCCGCCCTTGTGCCGCGCGACCGATCATAAGTCCGTCCGCGCCGGTGCGCACGAGGACGTCGCGCGCGCCTTCCGGTGTCGCGACGTCGCCGTTGGCGATCACCGGAATCGCCACCGCACGCTTGACCTCCGCGATGGTCCCGTACTCGACCGCGCCGCTGAACCCGCAGGCGCGCGTGCGACCGTGCACGGTGAGCGCGGCCACGCCGGCGTCCTCGGCGATGCGTGCGATCGTCAACGCATTGCGCGCGCCGGGGTGCACGCCGGTACGGACCTTGAGCGTGACCGGCACGTCGACCGCGCTCACCACGGCCTCGAGAATCGCCGCCACCAGCGGCTCGTTGGCGAGCAGCGCCGAGCCGGCCGCCGCGTTGCACACCTTCTTCGCGGGACAGCCCATGTTGATGTCGACGATCTGCGCGCCGCGCGCGACGTTGTAGCGCGCGGCCTCGGCAAGGCGCAGCGGATCGGCGCCGGCGATCTGCACCGCGATCGGCGCGGCCTCACCACGATGATCGAGCCGGCGCCGCGACTTGTCGGTTCCGTACAGGCGCGGATCGGAGGCGACCATCTCCGACACCGCGTAACCGGCGCCCAGGCGCTTGCACAAGCTGCGAAACGGCCGATCGGTCACGCCGGCCATCGGCGCGACGACGAGATTGTTCGGCAACAAGTACGGCCCGATGCGCATGCCCGGAGAGAGGTTTCGCGATTGGAATTCGACGGAGGAACGCGACGGCAGCGATTGGCGTTGGCGCGAACCGCAGGCGCTCGACGCGGCGACGTCGAGCAAGCTGCATTCACGGCCACGCCATTTCATTTCACGCCGCGCACCACGTGAGGAAATTATACCGGCTTTGTTCGCGTGTCACGCGCCGGCGACGTGCGGTGTGGGGTCCGCGCACGCACGCGAGCGATGCGCGCGAGCGAACGCGCGTTCAGGGACCGAAGAGCATCGTGCGCGTGAGGGCGCGCTTGGCCGGCGGCAGCGCGTCGAGCAGCGCGAGCCCGATGCCGCGCGGCCAGCGGAGCAGCGCATGATCCGAGGCGAAGAGGCGCACGAGGCCGTCCGTGAAGCGAATGCCAACGTGGCGATCGGCGCTGCGCCGCGCGACATGGCGGGCGATAAAGCCGTGCGTGCCGAGCAACGCCGGCGGCGTGCCGTTGATCGCCTGCGCGAGCGCGAACGCATCGCGCAGGCCCAGGTTGAATCCCTGGCCGGCGATCGGGTGCAGCGCCTGCGCCGCGTTGCCGATGAGCACGCAGCGCTCGACCGCCGTCGGTCGTGCATAGTCGAGCGCGAGTGGAAAGCTGCGCCGATCGGCGACCGCGACGAAATCGTCGCGCCGCGCACCGAAGCAGCGCGCGAGCTCGGCGACGAACGTCGCCTCGGGCCACGCCAGCACCTGCGTCGCGACGGCGGGCGGCAGCGTCCAGATGAGTCCGTAGCGGTCGCCTTCCGGCAACAGCGCGATCGGCCCGCTCGCGGTGAAGCGCTCGTACGCGACGTTGCGGTGCGCCTCCCGCGTCGTGATCTTCGCGACCACCGCGGTCTGCGCATAGTCGCGATGCGTACGGCGAACGCCTTGTACCGCCGCGCCGGTGCCGTCGGCGACGACCGCCAGTTGCGCGCGCAGCGGGACGTCGGCGTCGGTGTCGACGATCGCGTGCTCGGGCGTGCCGCGTACCGCCCTGACATCGACGCCGTAGCGCACGGCGGTGCGCGTGCGGGCGAGCGCCGCATCGAGCGCCTGGGTGAGCGCACGGTACGACACCACGTAGCCCAGTGCCGGAACGCCCTGCTCGTCGGCGGTGAGCCGGGTGACGCCGAATCCGCCGGCCTGCGAGACATCGATGGTGGTGATCGGCGTCACCGCCTGGCGCGTGACGGCAAGCGCGCTCCACACGCCGAGGCGCTCGAGGATGAGACGGCCACCGTGCGAGATCGCGAGCGAGCGATCGCCGCGCAGCGTCGCACCGGGCGGACGCGCGTCGAGCGCGACGACGTCGAGGCCGGCTTCGGCGATCGCCAGCGCCAGCGCCGCACCTACCGGTCCGGCACCGACGATTGCGAGGTGGCAGTCGGAGATCAGGGGTCGGGTAACAGAGGTCAGAAGGACGCGGCGCCGTTGCCAAACGCCTCAGCGGGTGCAGGCGGCCTCGATGTCGGCGACCGTCTTCGGCGTGGCAGCGGTGAGGTTCTCGTGACCGGTCGCGGTGACCAGCACGTCGTCTTCGATGCGCACGCCGATGTTCCACCACGCCTCCGGCACGTCGTCGGCGGGCCGGATGTAGGTGCCGGGCTCGACGGTCAGCACCATGCCGGGCACGAGCTTTTGGGGCACACCCTTGACCTGGTAGAGCCCCGCGTCGTGCACGTCCATGCCGAGCCAGTGGCCCGCGCGATGCAGCGAGAAACGCCGGAACGTGTCCTTCTCCAGGACCTCGTCGAGCGTACCCTTGACGAGCCCCAGGTCGAGGTAACCCTGGGCGAGCACGCGGTCGGCGACCTTGTGATAGTCGTGGAAATCGACTCCGGGTTTGATGACGTCGAGGCAGGCATCCTGCGCAGCGAGGACGAGCTCGTAGATGTCCTGCTGCGGTCCCGTGAACTTGCCGCTCACCGGGAAGGTACGCGTGATGTCGGAGGCGTAGCCCTGGAACTCGCACCCGGCGTCGATCAGCAGCAGCTCGCCGGCGCTCATCTCGCGATCGTTGTCGCGATAGTGCAGCACGCAGGCGTTGGGACCCGAAGCGACGATCGACGGATACGCCACCGCCTGGGCGCCGGCGCGCAGGAACTCGTGCACGAGCTCGGCCTCGACCTGGTACTCGTACCACCCCGGACGCGTGCGCGCCATGGCGCGGCGGTGCGCGGCACCGCTGATCGCACCGGCGCGGCGCATGAGCTCGATCTCATGCGCGTCCTTGACCAGACGCATCGCATCGAGGATGCCACGCACGTCGACGAGATCGTCGGGCGCGGACACGCCGGTGCGCACTTGCGCGCGCACGTCGTTCAGAAGCTGCACGATGCGCCGATCCCACGGCTCGAAGAGCCCGAGCGGCGTGTACAGCGCCGGTCGGTCGACGGCGAGTTCGCGCAGCTTCGCGTCGAGCTCCGCATACGGGTACGTTTCGTCGAAGCCGAAGATCTCGCGGGCGGCGTCGGGTCCGTAGCGAAAGCCGTCCCAGGTCTCGCGCTCCTCGTCCCTCGCGCGGCAGAAGAGGAGGTGTCGTTCGGCGTCACCCTCCGCGATCACGACGACCACCGCCTCGGGCTCGGGGAATCCGGACAGGTAGTGGAAGTAGCTGTCGGAACGGAACGGAAAGAGCGTGTCCCGATTGCGCGTCACTTCCGGCGCGGTCGGCACGATCGCGACGCCGCCGCCGGTATGGTCGCGCATCGCCGCGACGAGTGCGCTGCGGCGATCGCGGTGGAACTGCTTCGTATTCTTCATGGCGCGCGTCGGGTGGCGAGGCGGGCATTATAGGTGACGAGGCGAAGCATCCCCTGCGCCGGCCGGCGATGCGGTCCCGTAACATGACGCCATGCCTGCTGCTTCCGTCGTGCTGCCGCTTCGTGGCGCCGCCTTGCACAGCGCCAAGCGCCGCCTGCGCGAGCGCACGCTCGCCGCCCGCGACGCGCTCGGCGCGGCGGAGCGCGCCCGCGATTCGCGGGCGATTGCCGCCGGCATCGCCGCGCTGCCCGCGTTGGCGCGTGCCGCCTGCGTGCTCCTGACGCTGCCCTTTCGCAGCGAATGGGATCCGCGACCGCTCGTCGACGCGACGCTCGCCCGCGGCGGCGTGGTGGCGCTGCCGCGCGTCGATGTCGCGGCGCGCACGCTGGTGCTGCATCGGCTGCGCGATCCGGCCACCGAAGTCGCGCCGGGCTATCTGGGGATTCCCGAGCCGTTGCCGGACCTGCCGCGCATCGACGTCGCCGCCGTCGACTGGGTGCTCGTTCCGGGCGTGGCCTTCGATGCCGGCGGCCATCGGCTCGGTTACGGCGGCGGCTACTACGACCGCCTGCTCGCCACGATGGCAGTCGAGGTCCCGCGGGTGGCGGGGGCCTTCGAGGTACAGCTCGTCGCGCAGGTGCCCTGCGCCCCGCACGACCTCACCGTCGATACGATCGTGACGCCGCGGCGCACGCTTATCTGTCCGCGCGCGTGATGCCGTCCGCCGGCCCGCGCCCGATCCGCCGCGG
>JADZAQ010000242.1 GCA_020852555.1 Burkholderiales bacterium | reverse complement strand
GCGGCCCGGCGCCGCTGACCTGAACCTCTCGCCGCAGCGATCAGCCGGCCGGGCAGACGGCGGCTTGGCCGCGTTGCGCCGCCTGGCGCAGGCGCACTTCCCACTGCGCGACCGCCCGCGCGCGTGCCGTGACGTCCGCCGCCTGGAGGTCGGCCACGTCGACATTGCTCGATTCCGCGCAGTCGTAGGCGCGGCGCTGGACGGTGCTCGCCTGCTGCCGCGCCGCGGCGCGCGTTCCCGGATCGGCGCTGCGCTCGGCGAGTTGCGCACCTGCGCCGCGCAGCGCCCAGGTGGCCCCCCGCCCGGCGAGCGCGTCACCGGCCGCGCGACATGCAGCGCCGCCGCCATCGGGCAAGGCCGCGGGATCGCGGCAGAGGTTGGCAATCTGGCGTGCGGAGTACGACACGTGTGCACGACCGTAGTCGATCGCAAGTTCAACCCGTGCGGCGGGATCGACCGTCCCGGGCACGTCGCGGATTGCCTCCCACAGCAGGAGCGCCGCCCGATCGGCATAGTCGTCGAAGCGCGCTTTGGCCACCGCCTCGTCGAGGTAGGCGATCATGGCCGTTACGTTGTTGCGTTGGCGGGCGCGATCGGCGAGGAGCAGGGTGGGCACGCCGTTGTCGGCATCGCGCAGCGCCCAGTCGGCGAGGCGGTCGGTTGCGTCGCACGCCGCCGGCAAGGGCTGCAGCGGCGCGAGGCAGGCGATGGCGAGCGAAGCCATGAAGACCTTCTCGTCCGGCATCCGGATGCGAGCGTCGGCGAGCATCTCCGCTCGCGCCCAGGGATCGGCGTCGCCCCAGGTCGCATCGATCCAGCGCTCGCGCGGCGTGGTCGCGGTACTCGCTCGCGAGCGCACCGCCTGGTCGAGGGCATCGCGCTCGGCCTGCCAGCGCGACACCGGGGCCGACGGCGGCTCGGTGATGCGCGTGCCGCGGGCGTCGGTGCGCACCTGCGCGAGCGGCGCGGCGGGTGCGACGACGAGCCCCACCGCGAGGCAGGCGACGGCGATGCGCGAAGGAGTCAGGAACGGCGACACGGGTGCGCAGGAGTGCAGAGAGGACGGCGGCGAGGTCGAGGCGCCGGGCGCGAAGCGGCGTCGCGCGCGACACACGGCCATTATGCCCGCGCCGGCGGCGTCAGCCGAACAGGAACTTGCGCTGCAGGACCCACCCGTCCTGCGGCGTGCGCCGGAAGCCGCTCTTGGTGAAGATCTGCCAGCGGCCGAGGACGTAGGCGATCAGCACCGCCGCGTCGGCCTGCGCATCGCCGTGCCAGCCGTTGGCGGCCTGCGCGATGCGCAGCGACTGCCGCAGCGACGCTTCCAGCCGATCGGTGAGCTGATTGATGCGCGCCTGCAACCGATCGTCCTCGTTGACCAGCGCCTCGCCGATCAGCACGCGTGTCATGCCCGGATTCTTCTCCGCGAACGACAGCAGCATCACGACCATCTGCTCGGCCTGCGCGGCGCCGTCCTGCGTCTCCGCGCTGATCTTGTTGACGAACGAGAAGAGCGTCGTCTCGATGAACTCGATCAGACCCTCGAACATCTGCGCCTTGCTCGCGAAATGCCGGTACAACGCCGCCTCGCTGACCGCGAGCCGGGCGGCAAGCGCGGCGGTCGTGACCTTCTCCCCGCGGGGGTTCTCCAGCATGCTCGCGAGCGTCTGCAGGATCTGCAGACGACGCTCTCCCGATCGTGCGGCCATCGTCGCCCGTCGTGCGCCGTGCGGGACGTGCCGGCCGTCAGGCCGCGCGGCGCTGCGACGCGTCGTCGGCACGGATCATCGTGCCGACGCCTTCGTTGGTGAGGATCTCGAGGAGCAGCGCGTGCTCCACCCGCCCGTCGATCACGTGCGAGCTCGCCACGCCGTTCTTCACCGCGTCGAGCGCCGAGCCGATCTTCGGCAGCATGCCGCCGGAGATCGTGCCGTCGGCGAAGAGCCGGTCGATCTCGGAGGCGGTGAGCCCGGTGATGAGATTCCCCTTCTTGTCGAGGACGCCGACGGTGTTGGTCATCAGCACGAGCTTCTCGGCCTGGAGCGTCTCGGCCAGCTTGCCGGCGACGAGATCGGCGTTGATGTTGTACGCCTCGCCCGCGGCGCCGACGCCGATCGGCGCGACGACCGGAATGAAATCGCGCGAGTCGAGGAGCTGGATGATCTCGGGATCGATGTGCTCGATCTCACCCACGAAGCCGATGTCGACCGGCGCCCCGCTCCCGTTCTCGGGCTTGAGCAGCATCCTGCGGGCGCGGATGAATGCGCCGTCCTGCCCGGTCAACCCCACCGCCTTGCCGCCGTGTTGGTTGATGAGGCCGACGATCTCCTGATTCAGTTCGCCCAGCACCATCTCGACGACGTTCATCACGCGCTCGTCGGTCACCCGCATGCCCTGGCGGAACTCGCTCTTGATGTCCATCTTCTGCAGGAGGTCGCCGATCTGCGGGCCGCCGCCGTGCACGATCACCGGATTCATCCCCACCAGCTTCAGCATCACCACATCACGGGCGAAACCGGCCTTCAGCGCCGGCTCGGTCATCGCGTTGCCGCCGTACTTCACGATGATCGTCTTGTCGTGGAAGCGCCGGATGTACGGCAGCGCCTCGGCGAGGATCTGCGCCTTGAGCGCGGTGCTGACGTCGTCGGCGGTCATGACGGTGGCGGGCAGGCAACGGGGACAGGGGTTCCGGAGCGAACGGAGCGTTCCGGACGCGCGGAGATTGTACTCCGAACGGGGGCAGCCCCCATCGCGGCAGTGCGCGGCAGTGAGCGCCTACCCATCGGTTCGGCGCGGCGGCGTACGGTCCCTGAAGTTTGGTATCGTCGGCGGATGGCAAGCCCGCTGCCGGATCCCGTGCCGCTGCACCTCCTCGAGCGCGCGCTCGTGACGAAGTTGCGTCACCACGGCGACGTGCTGTTGGCCTCGCCGGTCTTCACCGTCTTGAAGCGCGCCGCGCCCGCGCTCGAGATCGACGCCCTCGTCTACCTGGAGACGGCGCCGATGCTCACCGGGCATCCGGCGATCACCCAGGTGCACACGATCGACCGCGGCTGGAAGGAGCGCGGCATCGTGACGCAACTTGCTGCCGAATGGCGGCTGCTGCGCGACCTGCGCGCGCGCCGCTACGATCTCCTCGTGCACCTCACCGAGCACCCGCGCGGTCTCACACTCGCGCGCATGCTGCGCCCCCGCTACGCCGTCACTCGCGAGCGGGCGACGCACGCGCGCCTGTGGCGGCGTCACTTCACGCACTTCTACCGGCTCCCCGCGCGCACCGAGCGCCACGTCGTCGAGCAGAACCTCGACGCCCTGCGCCGCATCGGCGTGCAGCCGGCGGAGGATGACCGCCGGCTGGTGCTCGTCCCCGGCACCGCCGCGCAGCGCCGGGTCGATGCGCTCCTCGCCGAGCACGCGCTCGAGCCCGGTGCGTTCGTCCAGGTGCACCCGGGCTCGCGGTGGCTCTTCAAGTGCTGGCCGCCGGAGCGCACCGCCGCGCTCATCGATCACATCGCCGCCGATGGCGCGCGCAGCGTGCTGACCGGCGCCCCCGACGATCGCGAGCGTGCCCTCGTCACCGCCATCGTGGCCGCGCTGCGGCCGGCGACCCGGGCGCGCGTGACCGACCTCTCGGCGCGCCTTTCACTCGACGAACTCGCCGCGCTCACCACGCGAGCCCGCGCCTTCGTCGGTGTGGACTCGGCGCCGATGCACATCGCCGCCGCGGTCGGCACGCCGGCGGTGGCGCTCTTCGGCCCGTCGAGCGAGATCGCCTGGGGTCCGTGGTGCAGCGCGCATCGCGTGCTCGTCTCCGACCGCCATCCGTGCCGGCCGTGCGGGCTCGACGGCTGCGGAGGCGGCAAGATCTCCGAGTGCCTCACCACGCTGCCGGTGGAGCGCGTGCACGCGGCGCTCAGCGCGCTGCTCGCCGCGACCTGATGCGCCTCGCGATCATCCGCCAGCGCTACGACCCCGAGGGGGCCGCCGAGCGCTTCCTCGAAGGCGCGCTCGAGGCGCTGCTCGAGCGCAACGTCGCGATCACCCTCTACACGCGGCAGTGGCCAGCGACGAAGCTCCAGTTGATCGAGCCCACGGTGGTCGATCCGTTCCATCTCGGCGCGCTCTGGCGCGACGCCGGCTTCGCCCGCGCGGTGGCCCGGAGCGTGGCGAGCACGCGCGCGAATCTCGTGCAGTCGCACGAACTCGTGCTCACCTGCGACGTCTACCGTCCCGATGACGGCGTGTACGCCACCTGGCTCGGGGAGTCGCTGCGCGCCGCCTCCGCGGTGACGCGGTGGCGGGCCGCGCTGTCCCCGCGCCACCGTTACGCGCTCGCGATGGAGCGCAAGCTCTTCGCCAGCCATTGGCTGCGCATGGTCCTCTGCCCGTCGCCCTTGGTCCGCGACGACATCAGGACCCGCTTCGGTCTTCCCGACGAACGCCTGCGGGTGCTGCGCAACGCGGTCGATACCGACCGTTTCTCGCCGATGCACGCCGCATCGCGCGCAGCGACCCGCGAGCGCCACGGAATCGCCGCCGACACGCCCGTCTTCGTGCTGGTCGGCTCGGGGTACCGGCGCAAGGGAGCGGGCACGGCAATCACCGCGCTCGCCCGGTTGCCGGCGCCGGCGCACCTCGTCATCGTGGGCAACGACGCGCGCCGCGGCGACTTCGAGCGCATCGCTCGCGACCACGGCGTCGCCAGCCGGGTGACCTTTGCCGGTTATCAGGCCGACGTCGCACCGTACCTGGCTGCGGCCGACGCCTTCGTGCTCCCCGCGCTCTACGATCCGTCGCCGGATGCAACGATGGAGGCGATGGCGAGCGGGTTGCCGGTGATCACGAGCACGCAGTCCGGCGTGGCGGATCTCGTTGCCGCGCACGATGCGGGCCGCGTCTGCGCCGCGCACGATACCGACGCCATCGCTGCCGCGATGCAGCTGCTCCTCGATGCCCCGGCGCGCGCGGCGATGGGTGTTCGCGCGCGCGAGGCGATGCTGCCGCACTCGCCCGCCGCGACCACGCTGGCCCTCGTCCTCGTCTACAAGGAACTGCTCGAGGCGAGCATCGCGCACAAGCTCGCGCCCAAGACGAATCCCGCACCCGCGACCGCGGCGGCGGAAGCGCCGCCCCTGCACGGCGAATTCGGGCTCGACGCCGAGACGCTCGCCGATCCTTCCGGTAACGACGCAGCCGCCGCGGCGCCAGCTGCCGCCGACGCGGCGCGCTCCGCGGCGCCGCCGCCCTGACGGCCCCGATCCCGGGTATGCGGCTTGCGATCGTGCGCCAGCGCTACACGCCCTATGGCGGTGCCGAGCGCTTCGTCGAGCGGGCGCTGGCCGCACTCGCGGCGCGCGGTGTCGAGTTGACGCTGGTGACGCGGCGCTGGCCGGACGGCGGCGACCCGCGCATCGTCCCGCTCGTCGTCGCCCCCCCATACGTCGGACGCACGCTGCGTGACGCCGGCTTCGCGCGCGCCGCGTGCGCGGCGCTCGCCCGACTTCCGGAGACGCTCGTGCAATCGCACGAGCGTCTCGCGTGCTGCGACCTCTACCGCGCCGGTGATGGCGTGCATGCGAGCTGGGTCGACGAGCGCCTGCGCCACGCTTCCGCGGCCGACCGACTGGTGCTGGCCGCGAGCCCCTACCACCGCTACGTGATGGCCGCCGAGCGACGGATGTTCGCGAGCCGGCGGCTGCAAGCGGTGATCTGCATCTCGCGCATGGTGCAAGGCGAGATCCATGAGCGCTTCGGGCTTCCGCTCGATCGCCTGCCCATCATCTACAACGCGATCGATCCCGCGCGCTTCCACCCCGGCCTCGCCGCATCGCGCGAGGCCACGCGCATGCGCCACGGCATCCCCGCCGAAGCGTGCGTGTTCCTCCTCGTGGGCTCCGAGTACGCACGCAAGGGCGTGCGACGGGCGCTCGAGGCGCTCGTCCGCGTGCCGGCACCGGCGCACCTCGTGGTCGTCGGGCGCGACCGCCATCCGCAGCGTTACGCGGCGCTCGCGCGGCGGCTCGGCGTCGCCGCGCGCGTCACCTTCGCCGGCGCGCAGGACGATCCGCGGCCGTTCTACGGTGCGGCCGATGCGTTCGTGCTGCCGACGCTCTACGACGCGCTGTCGAACGCCGTGCTCGAAGCACTCGCCTGCGGCCTGCCGGTGGTGACGAGCGAGCGTTGCGGTGCCGGCGAACTCGTGGGTGAGCACGGCGCCGGCTTCGTCGTCGGCGCGCGCGACATCGACGCCATCGCCGCCAGCATGCACGCCCTCCTCGACCCCGGCGTGCGGGCGCGGATGGCCACGCAGGCGAGCGCCGCGATGGCCGATCTCACTCCGCCGGCGATGGCGGCACGCCTCGTCGCCCTCTACGAGCGGCTGCTGCCGACCGTCGCCGGCCGCGCCGCCACGCAGCCCATCCCCGGGTAGCCCGCGGCGGCACGCGGCATGGGCGCTGCGGACCCCGAAGCACGCGTCGCCGGGGCTGCGCGGAGGGCCCCTGCGCTATACTGCCCGCGGCACGCGAGCGCGCTCCCGTGCCCGGCCGCAGCCAGCGGCGCCGCACCGGTGTCGCGCGCCCTCGCGTGCGACGCCTTCCGATGACGGGTCTCTCCCTCTACTCCCGCCTGCTCCGCTACGTCCGCCCCTACCGCTGGGCGTTCGGCGTGGCCGTGCTCGGCATGCTGATCGTCGCCGCCGGCGACCTCATGCTGGCGTGGTTGGTGATCCCGATCGTGCGCAATTTCGAGGCGCCCGACCCCACCGGGACGCGGTGGCTGCCGCTCACCATCGTCGTCGTGTTCCTGCTGCGTGGCGTCGGTGCGTACCTGTCCGAGTTCGGCATGGGCTGGACCGGCTATCGGGTGGTGTTCGACCTGCGCCGCGATCTCATCGACAAGCTGCTGCGCCTACCCACCCCGTACTACGACGCGCACGCCGCCGGCGCGATCCAGTCGAAGATCTCGTTCGACGCGCACCAGCTCGCCTCCGCCGCGTCGGGGGCGATCACCAACGCGATCCGCTCGTCGCTGACCATCGTGGCGAGCTTCGGTTACCTCCTTTGGCTCAACTGGCGCCTCACGCTGCTCACCTTCGTCGTGGTCCCGATCGTCGGCGTGATCATCCGCTATTTCAGCCGCCGGCTGCGCCGCATCGCGCGCGACATCCAGGACCGCACGGGGTCGCTCACCCAGGTCCTCGAGGAGATGATCTCCGGCCACCGCGTCGTGCGCATCTTCGGCGGCGAGCAATACGAGCGGGCACGGGCCGTGGCGGCCGCCAATCGCCTGCGCAATGCGATGACCAAGGAATCGTCGGCGACCGCCGCGAGTTCACCGCTCACCGTATTCCTGGCTGCCTGCGCGGTCGGCTCGATCGTGTGGATCGCGCTCGCGCAGAACGACGGCGTCAACAAATTCGACTTCGCGCTCTTCATGTCGTACGTGGTCGCGCTGCTGACGCTGCTCGAGCGGCTGAAGGGCCTGTCGGGGATCAATGCGGCGTTGCAGCGCGGCCTCGCCGCCGCCGAGAGCATCTTCGGCTTGCTCGACCACGAGGAGGAGGCCGACACCGGCAACGTCACGCTCGACCGCTGCCGCGGCGAGATCCGCTTCGAGCGCGTGTCGCTGCGCTACGGCAGCGGCGAGCGCGAGGCGCTCTCCGACGTCTCGCTCGCCATCGCGCCGGGGGAGACCGTGGCGCTCGTCGGCTCGTCGGGCAGCGGCAAGACGTCGCTCGTCAACCTCGTCCCGCGCTTCTACGAGCCCACCGCGGGCCGCCTCTTCGTCGACGGCCACGACATCACCACGCTCACGCTCGCCAGCCTGCGGGGGCAGATCGCGATGGTGGCGCAGGACGTGCTGCTGTTCAACGACACCGTCGCCGCCAACATCGCCTACGGCGCGATGGCCGATGCCTCCCGCGAGGAGGTCGAGCGCGCGGCGTTCGCCGCGCACGCGCTCGACTTCATCCGCGCCATGCCCGATGGCTTCGACACCATCGTCGGCGAGAATGGGGTGCGGCTGTCCGGCGGCCAGCGGCAACGCATCGCCATTGCCCGTGCGATCCTCAAGAACGCGCCGCTGCTCATCCTGGACGAGGCGACCTCCGCGCTCGATTCCGAATCCGAACGGCAGGTGCAAGCCGCGCTCGACACGCTGATGCACGGGCGCACCACGATCGTGATCGCGCACCGCCTGTCGACCATCGAGCACGCGGATCGCATCGTCGTTCTCGACGCGGGACGCGTCGTCGAGGTCGGGACGCACGCGCAACTGCTCGCCGCCGACGGCGCCTACGCACGGCTGCATCGCCGCCAGCTCGCGCCCGTTGCCGACGACGCCGAGGCGGCGGCCGTGGCCACCTGAGCGACGTCAGCGGACGACACCTCGCGCCGCCGCCAGCACCGGCGCGACGCCGATCGCCTGCATGCAGCGCGCCTCGGGGCAGCGCCCGGGCGGCGGCCCGAAGAGGCGCTCGCAGCGGCGCATCCACGCCACCTCGCGAAAGAACTGGATACGCTGATCCCGACAGGGGAAGGGGTCGACGGTCACCGCGCGGTCCGGCATCGCGGCGAAGAACCGGCCGGGTCCGCACACCAGCGCCGACCCCGGCCCGAACAGCGTGACGACCGGCACGCCGACGATGCGCGCGAGGTGCGCCACACCGGTATCCGGGCACACCACGAGCGCCGCGCGCGCGAGGAGGTGCCACAGCCCGGCGAGCGTGAGCGTGCCGCCGATTCGCACCTCGCCGTCGCGGGCCGCGATGGCCGCGAGAACGGCGTCTTCGCCGGGGCCCGCGCTCCACACGATCGCGAGGCCGTCGGCGGCGAGCGCGTCGGCGAGCGCGCGCCAGCGCGCCGGTGGCCAGAGCTTGAGCGGCGACGATGCGCCGACGTGGAGCACCGCGTAGCGCCGCGGCACCGACACGCGCTCGCGATCCGGTGGCGGCGGCCACGCGAGCGACGTGTACCGTGCCGGCTGCGGACCCTCGACGAGTTCGGTCGCGGTGTCGCAGAACGCGGTCGGTGTCGGCGAATACGGAACGAGCTCGTCGGCGGGCCAGTTCTTGTGCCACGGACGATCACCGGCGAGACCCACGATCCACCGCGCGCCGAGCGCGCGGGCGAGCCACGTGTAGCGATTGTCGGCGGGGAGGATCGCGAGGTCGAAGCGCGGTCGGGCGAGGAGCGCGCGAAAGGTCGCGAAGTCGCGCGGATCGAAGGCGTGCGCGACCACGCCGTACGGTCGGCCGGCGAAGAGCTCGACGAAGGCCGGCGCCACGGTCATCACGATCTCGGCCTGCGGATGGCGCTGCCGCAGCTTGGCGAGCAGCGCCGTCAGCAGCAGCGTGTCGCCCAGCAGCAGGTGGTGCAGGACGAGGATCCGCCCCGGCGCGGCGGGCCTTCTCCGGCGCACTCCCCAGCGCGCGAGCGCCAGTGCCACGCTCGCGTAGCGCAGCGGCGCGCGGCTTCCCCTACGGCGCATCGGCGGCGAGCGCGGCGAGCTGGCGCAGGCTCTCGGCGAGGATGACGAGCGAGAGGACCTGCTCGGCCAGCGACGACGTCGTGGCATACGCGGTGACGAGCGCCTCCGTGCGCCGCGCGTCGATGGCGCCGCCGGTACTCGCGTGCAGCGACGCCGGCGCTTCGTGAAGCTGCTCACGCAGGTCGTCGCGCAGCCATCCGGACAGCGGCGGATTGAAGCCACGCTTCTTGCGCTCGAAAACGCCCAACCGGACGAGTTCCGGTGCGAGTTCGCCCAGGTAACGCTTGGGCGGCTTCGTGAAACGTACCGCGGGCGGCAGGCCGAGGACCGCCTCGACGAAGCGGTGATCGAGGAGCGGCGCGCGCAGTTCGAGCCCGTGCGCCATCGTGGCGAGGTCGGCCTTGCGCAGGACGTACTCGGGCAGGTAGTTCGCGAAATCCCAGCGCAGGAGCCGGTCGTGACGATTGGTCGAGGCAAAGTCGGGGGAGCGCCAGTAGTGGATTGGCGGCGCCGCGCACGCCGGCTGCAGGAAGCGTCGCTGGTTGGGCGTGAGCCCCGAGAAACGCAGCGCGTAGGCATCCTCGTAGCCGGCGCTCGCCTCGCCGAGCGCCTTGCGCCAACCCTTGGCGTGGCGATCGGGGAGCACCGGCAGCGGCAGGCGCAGCGCACCGCGCCAGCCCGTGCGCAGGTGCTTGGCGATGCGCTTGTAGCCCGCGAAGAGCTCGTCGCCGCCGTCCCCGCCGAGCACGACCTTGACGTGGCGCTCGGTGGCGCGCGCGAGATACCAGGTCGGAAACGACGACGGGTCGGCGAACGGCTCGTCCAGAGTGGCGACGATTTCGGAGAAATCGTCGCGGATCGACGTCGGGACCACGATGCGCTCGTTGGCAAGCCCCAGCGCCTGCGCGGTCGCCGCCGCCTCGACGCTCTCGTCGAAAGCGCTTCCGGGAAACGCCGCCGAGAAGGAGCGCAGCGCGCGATGGCCGGTGGCGGCGAGGCGGCAGGCGATCGCCCCGGAGTCGACACCGCCCGACAGGAAGAGCCCCAGCGGGCGATCGGCGACGAGCCGCAGCGCGATCGCCTCGTCGAGGAGCGCGGCGCCGTCGGCACCGGGCTCGCCGTGTGGCACCCACCACCGGTGCAGCGCGGCCGTGCCCTGCGCCAGATCGTATTCGAGCCGGTGCGCATTGGGCAGGCGCGCGATGTTCGCGAAGACCGTGCGCGGCGCCGGGACGTAGCGATGCGCGAGGTAGGCGTCGATCGCCTCGAGCGAGAACTGGCGGCGCGCGCGCGGCAGCCACGGCAGCACGCTGCGCACGGTGGAACCGAAGGCGAGGCCGCTCGCATCGTGCGCGTAGACGACGGGCTTCAAGCCCAGCCGGTCGCGCACCACGTGCGCCTTGCCGGTGCGGAAATCGACGATCGCGAAGGCGAACATGCCGCGCAGCCGCGGCAACAGCGCCTCGATCCCCCACGCCTGGTAGCCGCGAAGGATGAATTCGGTGTCGGACGTGGTGCGAAAGCGCACGCCGCGAGCCGCGAGCTCGCGGGCGGCCGCCTGCCAGCCGTAGACCTCGCCGTTGTAGACGATCCACACGCGACCGTCGTCGCTTCCCATCGGCTGGTCGGCCAGCGGACGCGGATCGATGATCGACAGGCGCGTGTGCACGAGGCCCACCGCGGCGTGCGCGTCGTCGGGCAGGCGCGTGCCGTCGGCCGCAAAGGCGGCATCGTGCTGCGCATCGGGGCCCCGGCGCAGCAGCGCGCTGCGCATCCGCTCGCGCAACGCGGGGCCGCGTGGTGTCCCCAGATGCCCGGCGATGCCGCACACTCAGCGACCTCCCCCGACGACGCCGGCCAATACCTCCTCCATGGCGAGCAGCATGCGTTCGATGCCGAAATTCTCCTGCGCGTACGCGTGCGCCGCGCCGCCCAGGCGCTTGCGAAGCTCGTCATCCACCACCAGTCGCTCGAGTGCGGCGGCGAGCGCCGCCACGTCGCGCGGCGGTACGAGGAGTCCGGTCACGCCGTCGACGACCGCCTCGGCGATTGCGCCGATCGGCGTCGAAACCGCCGGCAGCCCGCACGCCGCCGCCTGCATGAGGCTCTGCGGCACGCCCTCGTCGCCGTACGACGGCAGCACGGCGATCCGTGCGCGTGCGAACCACGCCGGCACGTCGTCCTGGTTGCCGGCGAAGGTCACGTCGGCGCACAGGCCCATCTCAGCCACGCGCGCTTCGAGGTGTGCGCGCCGCGGACCGTCACCCACGACGAGGAGCCGCCAGCCGGGGACGCGCGCCCGCAAGAGCTTCCAGGCATCGAGCAGGTCGTCGTGACCTTTCCAGTCGCGCAGCGTGGCGAGGATCATCACCGCCGGCCGGGAATCACCGTCGGTCGCCGCGGACGCGTCGCGCGGACGAAAGTAGTCGAGGTCGATGCCGGTGCGCACCGACGTGATGCGCGAAGGATCGAAGCCGTTGTCGCGCACCAGTTGCGCCTTCAGCGCCTCGCCGGTCACGATGAGGTGGCGCGTCGCGCTCTGGTAGAGCCAGCGCGTGGTGAGCGAGTTGTTCACCGGTGTCGACACGTGGCGGGTGCGCACCACCGGCGGCACGCCGGCGAGCGTGGTGCCGGCGAGCGCCACGAGCCAGGCGTCGGTCGAGCTGTGCGTATTGACGACGTCGTACTCGCGGGCGTGCGCGGCGAGCCAGCGGTGCAGCGCCGCGAGACCGCGATATTTCTTGTACGCGATCGGCAGTCCCACGACGTCGAGCCCACGGCGCCGCGCCGCCGGGAGGATCTCGGCGCTGTCGGCGGTGACGAGCGTCACCCGGTGTCCGCGGCGCTGCATCCCCTCCATCTCGGTCAGGATGCGCAGCTCCTGGCCGCCCCAGCCGATCGACGATTCGGTGTGGAGAATCGACAGTCGCCGGCTCATCGCAGCGACCACGACGGCGCGTAACGCCGGAACCAGCGCTCGAGGATGAGCAGCGCCCACACCCGCCCCGCGTGGTTGCGCCGGCCCGATCGGTGCTCGGCAAGGAGCGCACCGAGCGCGCCGTCGCGGAACAGGCCCCGATGGTCCAGGCCCCGCGCGCCGAGATGGTCGTCGACTTCGCCGGCGAGGCGACCGGCGAGCCACTCGGAGAGCGGCATGACGAAGCCCTGCTTGCCGCGGCGCACGATGTCGCGCGGCAGGTAGCGCAGGGCCACCCGCTTCAGGACGTGCTTGTGGTCGCGGCCGCGGATCTTCTGCGTCGGAGCGAGCCGTGCGCAGAACTCGACGAAGCGATGATCGAGGTAGGGCACGCGCGCTTCCAGCGAATGCGTCATGGTCGCCCGATCGACCTTGGTCAGTAGATCGTCGGGAAGCCACAGCCGCGTATCGACGTGCAGCAGGCGATCGAGGTATGGTGCGTCGCCGGCCTGCGCGAAGGCCGCCGCGGCGAGACTGCCGACGTCGGGTGCTTGCGCGGTGGCCGCGAGAAATGCGGGTGAGAAGAGCCGCTCGTGCAGCAGCGCGTCGAAGACGTTCGGGATGGTGCGATAGCGCCGCGGCAACGGCTCGGCCAGCGCGCGCAGGAAGCGGTCCTTGCGCCAGGCGAGCGGCAGCGCCCGCGCCAACGTCGGTACCGGGGAACGGCGATGCCCAAGCCACCTCGTGTAAGCCTCGTCGCGGATCCGGGTGCGATAGTTCGAATAGCCGCCGAATACCTCGTCGGCGCCTTCGCCGGTGAGCACCACCGTCACCTCGCGGCGCGCGAAACCGGCGAGCAGCATCGTCGGCAACGCGGCCTGATCGGCGAACGGCTCGTCGAACACGTCGAACCAGCGATCGAAGGCATCGAGCACGTGATCGGGCGAGAGCATCAGCGTGTGGTGGCGCGCGCCCAGGTGGCGGGCGACGCGCGCCGCCTCGGCGTGCTCGCTGACCGCGACGCCACCCTCGAAGCCGACGTTGAAGGTGTCGATCGGCGCCCCCTTCAGGTCGGTCATCAGCGCGGCGATGAGGCCCGAATCGACCCCACCGCTCACGAATGCGCCGAGCGGGACGTCGGCGACCAGCATGCCTTGCACCGACGTCCGCAACTCGCGGTCGACGGCGTCGACCGCCTCGTCGTCGCTGAGGTCGAGCTTGTCGCGATAGTCGGGACGCCAGTAGTCGCGAACGGCGAGCCTGCCGCCGGTGAAGGTCAGCGCCTGACCAGGGAGCAGCTTGCGCACGCCGTCGAATGCGCAGTACGGCGCCGGGACGAACTGGCACTCGAGATAGAGGCGTAGCGCCGCAGGGTCGATCGTCGTCGCCGCCGCCGCCGGATGCGCAAGCACCGCTTTCAATTCGGATCCGAAGACGAAGGTGCCGTCGCGCAGCGCGTAGTGGAAGGGCTTCACGCCAAGGTGATCGCGCGCGGCGAATAGTGTGCGCGTGCGCGCATCCCAGAGCGCGAAGGCGAACATCCCGCGCAGGTGCGCCACGACTTCTTCACCCCACGCGCACCAACCGGCGATGATCGCTTCGGTATCGCCCGCCGAACGGAATTCCCAGCCGCCGCGCGACAGTTCGTCGCGCAGGGCGGCGAAGTTGTAGATCTCGCCGTTGAAGACCACCGCGACCTGCCCGTCGGCGCCGGTCATCGGCTGCGCGCCACCTTCGAGGTCGATCACCGAGAGCCGGCGATGGCCGAAATGCGCCGGGCCCGAGGTCAGGAAACCATCGGCATCGGGCCCGCGGTGCGCGAGCAGGCGCGTCATCGCGACGAGCACTTCGGGCGCGAAGATCTGGTCGCTGACGTATCCGGCGATGCCGCACATGGCGTGTGGAGGAGGAACGGAACGCGCCGTGGCGCGGCCGGCACCTGAGGGCAGGAACGCCGCGATCGAGATGATACCGATCGGTGGCGCCACGCCTTGGCGCGCGCCGCAGTCTACCACCGCCGCACGCCGGCGCCCCGCCGCGACGGGCGCGACCCGCAGCGCATCGCCACGCGCGAACGCCGCCACGCTTTGGTGGCGGCCGGCGCGTCCCGCTATAATTCGCGCCGCTGCACCTCGCGCCGCCCCGCCCCGCCGGCGGTGCCGCCTTTCGTTCGTCCTTCCCGGTGACGCCCTTCCGCTCCTTTTCCGTACCGCGACACGATGCGCTTGCGTAGCCGTGGCCGCTTCAACGTGAAGCGGCTCGCGCGCCTCGCCTCGGACCGGCTGCGCGGCACGACGTTCGAACGCACGCTCGACGCCGCGGCGCGCGCGGGCACGCGTGATTTCGTATTCGGCTGGAATCGGGGCCTGGGCGACATCGCGCTCGGACTCGTCCCACTGTTCCTGCGCATCCGCAGCATCGTTCCGGCGGCACACATCGAGGTGTACACCCGCGACGAACTCGTTCCCGGCTTCGCGCTAACCGATTGCGATGCCGCGCACGCGATCCCCGGCCTCGCGCGCGGTACCGCCGTCGACGTCGCGGCCGCGGCCGCGGCGCAGGGTCGCGCGCTGCCGCCGAGTGCCGTCGTCTTCGCCGACCCCGACCCCACGCGCTGGCTCGACGGGCAACGCACCAGGTACCCTCCGCGCCTGCGCTGGCAGCCGCAGTGGGATGCGCTCGCCGACGCGATCGTGCCGCGAGCACCCGACCGCGTCACCGTCGGTGTCCACGTGAACTCCGAGACCGCACGCTACTACGGCTACGTGAAGGACTGGCCCGCCGCGCACTGGCGCGCACTCCTCGCCCGCTACCGGGACCGCGACGACCTGCGCTGGCTCCTCTTCGGTCACGCGCCGGAGCCGCCGTTGACGGGCGAGCACGTCGTCGACCTGCGTGGCCGCACCGATCTTCTCTCGCTCCTCGCCGTGCTGCGCACGCGCTGCCGCATCCTCGTCGTCCCGGACAGCGGCATCCTCACCCTCGCCTATTACCTCGCCGGCACCGAGGCGCTCGACGTGATCTCGCTGTGGTCCGATCCGCGCCAGGGCGTGCTGAAGCAAGGCTGCCCGTCGCCCAATCCCCATCTCGTTCACACGCCCCTCGTGGGACCCGGCGATGATGTGCGCGCGCTCGCGGTCGAGCGCGTCGCCACCGCCCTCGACGTCGCACTCGCCGCGGCGCTTCCGCATGCCGCCACCCACTGAAGCGCACCGGCCGGCTTCGTGGCTGCGTTCCGCGCGGGGAGCGGCGCTGCGCGCCCGGATGTTCGCGTTCCTCGAATGGAGCGCCCTCGTCTGGGCGTGCGTCTATCTCGCCCTGGTGGCGATCACCGGGCATACGTACATCCGCTCGATCGCCTTCGGCATCGCCGCCGGCTGCTCGCTGTGGCTCGTCCTCGGCGCGCTCTTCTCCGATGCACCCCCGATACCGCGACCCGACCGCCATGTCGTCGTGGCGATCCTCGCCTGGGCCGGGTGGTCGGCCGCCTCGTGGACCTGGTCGATCCATCCCGCCTACACGCTGGGCGAGATCGGCACCGAGATCGGCTGGGGGCTCGCCACGGCGGTGATCTTCTACGTCGCGGCGCGATCGGGGTCCGCGTTCCGCACCATCGTCACCGTCGCACTCGGTGCGGCGGCATGGCTGTCGTGCCTCGCGATCTACGTCGTTCTCGCCGACCCCGGCGCCGACCCCGAGAGACTCCTGGTCACCCACCATGGGGGCGTCGGCGCCTTCTCGACGTATCTCGTGCTCGTCGTGCCGCTCGTCCCGCTCGTCGTGGCACCGCGCCGCGCGGGCTACGGCGTCGGCCCGCGGTCACTCGTCGCCGCCGGCGCGACCTTCGTGCTCCTGCTCGCGGGCGCCCGCATCACCGAGAATCGCATGGTCTGGGTCGCCCTCGCCGCGGGGTTCGTGACCGCCGCGATGCTCGCCGCCTGGCGGTGGCGCGCCCGTCTGATCCGCGCCCCGAAACGATGGGGCCTCCTGCTCGCGGCGCTCCTCACCATCTTCGTGATTCTCTTTGCCGATGCGACGCTGCAGCGGGCGCACATGATCCGCATGCCCGAGGCGACGATCGCCAAGGCGATCGCCGACGATCCGCGCCTCGTGCTGTGGCAGCACGCATTCGAGCGCATCGCGCAGCGGCCGTGGATCGGCTACGGCTACGGCAAGTCGATCCTGCGCAGCGAATTCCAGGCGGAGCTTGGCAATCCGTTGCTCGTCCACGCGCACAACCTCTTCGTGAGTCAATGGCTGCAGACCGGCGCCATCGGCGTCATCACGCTCGTCGCCGTGCTCGGGGCGCTCGCGCTTCGCTACGCGAGGTTCATGCGTGCCGCCGACGGCACGCTGGCGGCGATCGGCGTGGTGGGTCTCACCCTGCTCGCGATGTTCGTCACCAAGTCGATGACCGACGATTTCCTCGTCCGCCCCACCAGCAAGGAATTCTGGGCGTTCAATGCGCTGCTCGTGGGGTACGGCATGCGCCGGCTGCACGAGGCCCGCCTGCGGCGCGCGTGAGGGGCTACTTGCGGGTGGCGCGTGGCCGCAGCGGGAGCGGTCGCGTGTCGTCACGCTGCGGAACCGGCAACGGCTTGACCGGCGCCCCGGCAGCGGGAACGTATTCGGGGATCCACGCGTTGAGCCGGGCCCGGACCTCGGCGTCGTCGGCCACCCGATCGCTTTCGCACCAGGTCACCATCTGGCCCACGACGTCGCCATCGGCGCGGCGCGCCTGCGCGATCCGCAGCTTCGGGTGCGGCGTCGGCTTGGTTGCTTCCTCGGTGGCGAGCGGCTCCTCGTAGAGCTTCTCGCCGGGGCGCAGGCCGGTGAACACGATGGCGACCTTCACCGGATCCGCACCCGAGAGTTTGATCAGATCGCGGGCGAGGTCGACGATGCGCACCGGCTTGCCCATCTCCAGCACGAGGATCTCGCCGCCACGTCCCTGCAGCCCTGCCTGGAGCAGGAGCTGCGTCGCCTCGGAGAGCGACATGAAGTAGCGCGTGATCTCCGGATGCGTCACGGTCACCGGCCCGCCGCGCGCGATCTGCTCGCGAAAGCGCGGTATCACGCTGCCGGCGCTGCCGAACACGTTGCCGAAGCGCACGAGGACGAATTGCGTCCCGGCACCCTGCAGACACTGGCAGACCATCTCGGCGAGACGCTTGCTCGCTCCCATCACGTTGGTGGGATTGACGGCCTTGTCGGTCGACACCAGGACGAATTTCTCGACGCGGGCGCGGACCGCCGCACGCGCCAGCACGTACGTGCCGTACGCGTTGTTACGCACCGCCTGCCAGGCATTCACTTCTTCCATCAGCGGCACGTGCTTGTACGCGCCGGCGTGGAAGATGACGCTCGGCCGCTCGCGCACGAGCACCTCGTCGACGAGTGCCGCATGCTTGACGTCGCCGACCACGCAGACCAGCGGCAGCAGCGGAAAGGCGTCGGCCAGCGCGGTCTGGATCTCGTAGATCGCGGCTTCGGAGACGTCGAAGAGCACGAGGCGCGCCGGGCGGTAGCGGGCGATCTGCTGCGTGAGCTCGGCACCGATCGATCCGCCTGCGCCGGTGACGAGCACCACGCGATTGCCGAGCCACTCGCCCAGCCCGGCGCTGTCGAGGACCACGGGATCGCGGCCGAGGAGATCGTCGAGCTCCACGTTGCGGATCGTGGTAAGGGCCAGGCGACCACTGATGAGATCGTCGAACGACGGCACGGTGAGCGCCTGGACGCCGGCGGCCGCGCAAAGGTCGGCGACCCGGCGACGCACGAGGTGATTGGCCGACGGCAGCGCGATGATCACCTTGTGCACGCCGTAGCGCTCGCACAGCCGGCCGAGGCCGTCGATGGTGCCGAGCACGCGCAACTTGCGCAGCAACCGCCCCTGCTTGGCGACATCGTCGTCGAGGAAGCCCACGACGCGCCACTGGCGGCTGCGCGAAAGTTCCTTGGCGAGGCGCGCGCCGGCGTCGCCCGCGCCGACGACGAGAACGGGTTCGCCCAGTGCCTCGAGCGGACTGTAGAGGCGATGCTCCTTCCAGATCCGATACGTGAAGCGACTGCCGGCCATGATGAACACGAGCAGGACCGGATAGAAGACGAGCACGCTGCGCGGCACGACGGCGGTGAGCTGCAGCATGACCAGCACGACGGGAATCAGCATGCCGCCCAGCACGGCGGCGCCCACCATGCGCTGCAGATCCGGAATGCTCGCGAACCGCCACAAGCCGCGGTACAGGCCGAAGGCCATGAAGATCGCCGCCTGCAACGGCACGATCCAGGCGAGTGTGCGCCACATGTCGGCGAGATACGGCTCGCGCACGTCGAGATTGAAGCGCAAGAGATACATCGCGATCCACGCGAGCGCGGCCGCGCAGGTATCGTGAGCGAAGACCAGCAGCGATCGCCCGTTGAAGAGGTTCTTGGTCACGTGGTCAGCTCGCTCCGGCGCCAATGATAATCAATTGCCGCGAACAGCAGTCCGTGCACCGCGCACCACGCGCCGAGCGCCGCAAGTCCCCAGTCCGGAACCGCGAGCTCGCACACCACGGCGCTCGTCGCGCAGGCGATCATGAGCCCGCCGTAGAGGGCGAGAGTTCCGGCGTGCCCCGCCCCCAGACGGTGCAGGCGCTGATAGTAATGCGCGCGGTGCGCCTCCCAGAAGCGCTCGCCCCGGACCACGCGGCGGATGAGCGTCACGGTGGCGTCGGCGCCGAACGGGAGGAAGACGAGGAGCGGAAACCAGGCCGACCAGGCGCCGCCGGCCACGCCACCGATGCCGAAGGCGGCGGCGAGGAAGCCGATCGGGATGGCGCCGACGTCACCGATGAACATTCGCGCCGGCGGTCGATTCACGACGAGGAGCGGCGCCGCCGCGGCGGCCAGCGCCAGCGGCACGTCGGGCGCTTCGCCGCGCGCGAGCACGACGCCGCCGAATGCCGTGAAGCCGACGACGGTCATGGTGAGCGCCAACCCGTCGCTGCCGTCCATGAAATTGTAGAGGTTGAGCGCCCACGCGGTGAGGACCGCGGCGCCCACGACCGTCCACCATGGCAGCGCGAACTGCATCCCCAGCAGCCACGCGAATCCGCCGGCAGCGAGAAGATGCACCGCGAGGCGCAGCGATACGGACACGCTACGCATGTCGTCGCGCAGCGACACCGCGGCAAGCAGCGCCCACGGGACGGCCCAGAGTGTCGGTCGCAGCCAGGCCGGTGCGGGAACCGTCAGCGCGAGCGGTATGAAGCCCACCCACAGCGCGACGCCGCCCGCGCGAGGGATGGATCCGGCGTGAAGCGTGCGCCGATCGACGCGGGCGACGGGCAGCCGGGCCCGCCAGCGGTCGAGTGCCGCCACCGCGAACGCGGCCAACGCCGCGGCGGCAAGCACGGTGAGCGCCGTCGCGGCGATCACGCGGCGACGCTCCGCGAGCCGTTGCGATCGCCGCCCGACGACGACACCCGTCGTTTCAAATCAACGGCTTCCGCGATGACCCGAGCGTCGTCCGGAGGCGCTGACGGGGGCTCAAATGCGGGCAAATCGAACGATTGACCTCCGAACCCCGAAAGCCACCCAGAAAACGATGCTTTTCCATGTATTATCAATTGCTTGTAAAGATCGTTGAAGGCCGAGACCGAAGCGCCGGCGACCTCGGGCACGGGCGCTCGCCACGCATTCGCCCGGATTCCGTGTTGCTTCGGCACAACATCGCGCAGATGCGCCAGAGTCCGCGCCACCTTCACCTTGCCAGCGGCTTGCGCGCTTTGGCAAAATGGACTGTAACTTCTCGCCTGATTAGAGAAGGTTCCGATGGCAGGCGTCAAATGCTTCGAATCCTTGCCAATTTTATCCGTTAGAGGAGAGACTCCATGAATAAGAAGCTCGTCGCTGTCGCTGTCGCGGGCGTGCTTGCCGCCCCGCTGGCGGCGGAAGCACAAACCGCGAACGTGACTTTGTACGGTCGCTTGAACATGACGATGGAAGCCGTCAGTGGCCGCGCCGTCGATCCCAACATGCCGGTCAACAACCAGCTCCAGAACCGCACCGTCTATCGCGTGAGCACGAACTCGTCGCGTTTGGGCGTTCGCGGCAGTGAATCGCTGGGTGGTGGTCTGTCGGCGATCTTCCAGATCGAATCGAATGTCTCGGCGGACACCGGCGGCGGCCTCCTCGGCACTCGCGAAACGTTCGCCGGCCTGCAAGGGCCGTGGGGCACCTTCAAGATCGGTAACTTCCTCGCCCCGTACGACGACATCCACCCGATCTTCGGTAACGTCCCCACGCTGACCACGTCGATCCTGTCGACCGCGGCGCTGTGGGCGCAAGGCTCGCAGAGCAAGGCGAACGGCGGCTTCGATGCGCGGCTCGGCAACTCGATCCGTTACGACATGCCGAGCATGAAGGGCTTCCGGGGTGCGTTCCAGCTGTCCACGCTCGACGCATCGGCTGGCCAGGGTGGCGTCGTGTACGGTGACCAGGCCACGCAGCAGCGGCACGCCTACATCATGTCGATGGGCGGCTACTACAGCAACGGTCCGTTCAACGCCGGTGTCGCCTACGAAAGCAACCAGAAGGTCCGTGGCCCCGCCCTGGACGACTGGGCGTTTTCGGCGGCCGCCAACTGGAACTTCGGCTTCATGAAGCTCGGTGGCGTGTACGAGCGCCTCGACTACGACACGCCGACCGGCAGCCTCACCCGCAACTTCTGGGACGTGAGCGCCACCGTGCCGATCGGCCCGGGTGAGCTCTTCGCATCGTTTGGCGACGCCGGTAACGGTAGCGGTACGGCAGCCAACGGCACCAAGGTCGGCCAACTCGTCAAGGGCGACGAAACGAGCGCGCGGCAGTGGAGCGTTAGCTATACGTATGCGCTGTCGAAGCGGACGCTGACGTATGTCGGCTTTGTGCAAACCCGCAACGCCGACAACGCGGCGTACAACTTCAACATCAACCCGTTCGCGGTTGCGGCAGGTGCCAACGCCAGCGGTTTCGTAGCCGGCCTCACGCACTTCTTCTGATCATACGCAGGACGCACTCCGGGTCTCTCCCGGAAACGGTACTCGACGGGCGCTTCGGCGCCCGTTTTTTTTGCGTTGACACCTTGCCTGTCGCGGTACGCGACGACGATCGCGGCGGCCTGCCTCACGACGATGCACGACCCTTGTGCAACCCGCTAGAATGACGCGATGGATACCCTCATCATCGCCTTCGATCGTGCCTTGCGGACGTTGAGCGGCATCGCGCAACCGCAGCGTCCGACGCCGGGTGCCGGGATACCTGCGGCCGAGCTCACCGACGGCGAGCGGCGCATGGCCGGCGGATTGATGCGCGTGAACCATACCGGTGAGGTCTGCGCGCAGGCGCTGTATGCGGCACAGGCGCTGGTGGCTCGTGATCCCGCGATTCGCGGCCGCTTCGCGCAGGCGGCGCGCGAGGAGGAGGATCACCTTGCCTGGACGCAGCAGCGATTGGCCGAGCTCGATCTGCACCCGTCGTGGCTCAATCCGCTCTGGTACGCGGGCTCGTTCGCGATCGGCACGCTGGCGGGACTCGCCGGTGATCGCGTCAACCTCGGTTTCGTGGTGGAAACCGAGCGCCAGGTCGAGGAGCATCTCGGCGCCCACCTCGATCGCCTCCCCGATCGCGACCAGAAGAGCCGCGCCATCGTCGACGCCATGCGGGCCGACGAAGCGCGCCACGGCGCCATGGCCCAGGAAGCCGGAGCCATCGCCTTGCCGCCGCCGATCCCGACACTGATGCGCATGGCCGCCGACGTCATGCGCGCCGTCGCCTATCGCGTGTAATCCGCTGCGGACGCGACCATCGTGCCTCCCGATCGCGGGGGCGCGTACCGGGGGGGGGGCGCTGCGCTATGCTTCCGATTTGCCCACCCCCTCCAGTGTGACGATGACCACGATCTCCCGTGCGGTTCCCCTGTTGCTCACCGCCATGTTCGCAGCGCCGAGCCTCGGCCAGCAGCAGCAAGCCAAGCCGCCCATCTCGACCTACGGGGTCGATGTCGGCACCCGCACGACGACGATACCCGGCATGCCGGCCGGCGGCATGGGGAGCGTCGCCGGAATGATGATGCCCGCCGGCATGGGTGGGCCGCAAAAGGAGCTGTGGCTCGGCCTGCGCTCGTCGCAGCGGGCGTCCGGGACGCCCGAAGCCCAGCACATGATTCCGCCCGGCATGGCGATGGGAGCGGCGCTGCCGCTCATCGGTCGCCCGCCTGCTCAGCCGGGTCGTCCCGAATACGATGAGGAGCGGCCACCGGAAAAGCCGAAGGCACGCATGCTCGTCTACTGGGGTTGCGGCGAGACGATTCGCCCCGGCCAGCCGAAGGTTGCCGATACCGAGAAGATGTCGCTCGTCGAGTTCGGCCAGGCGCTCGCCGGTCGCTCGCCACCCGATCGCTGGAGCGCGCAGCGCAACGCGCAACTCGTCTGGCCGAACGAACGCGAGAAGACACCCGTGCCGCCGGGAGCGCGGCTCGCCGGTGATCAGTTGGTGCGCGGGAACGCAACCCCCGACATCAAGTTCGCGATCGGCGACCAACAGGACTTCATGGCGCCGATGGAGATCACGGCGCCCGGCCCGCTGGACGGCCCGGTGCCCGCGTCCTGGACGGCGGTCCCGACTGCACGAGGCTACTTCCTGCAGGCGATGGGCTTCCGGCAGGCCGCCGGCGAAATGATCATCTGGACATCGAGCGAGCTCCAGGACACCGGCTGGGGGCTCATGACCTGGCTGCCCAACGACTTCCGGCAGCGGCTGATCGGCGAGAAGGTCCTGCTTCCCCCGTCGGTAACGTCGTGCACGATTCCGCGCGGCATCTTCAGCGGTGTCGAGGGCGCGATGGTCAACGGCATCGCGTACGGCGAGGAGCTGAACCTTGCGCAACCGCCCCGTCCGGCCGATCCGAAGATCCCCTGGGAACCGGTCTGGGCGGTCAAGGTGCGCGTCAAGTCGGCCGGCATGACGCCGCTCGGGATGGAGGAGCGCAGCGGCGCCCACAGTCGCGACACCAGCGCATCCCCACCGGCGGACGCCGCCGCGCCAAAACCCGCCAATCCGCTCGACGACGCGACCGAAGCGGTGAAGGGATTGCGCAAGCTCCTGCCGTTCTGATCATCCCGGACTTGAACTGCGACCCGCCCAGCCGGATCCGGGTCGAGCCGACGGGTTGGGACCAGGGCTCCTTCCCCGGTGATGCCGGCGAGCCGTTCGCGCGGTGATGCGCCCGGCCGCCGCTCAATCCGTCGTCGCGCGACGCCGTTTGCCGACCCAGGCGCGCAGCGCGCGCAAGCGCGCGGCGCGGACCGCGGCGGCGATCGAGGATGCCTCGCGTTCCGGCGCCACCGCCCCGCCGCTGCGGATCGCCCGTGCGATGGCGCCAGCGTCCACACCACGCACCACCGCCAGCGCTTCCTGAAAGACGGCCGCCGGCCGATACGCCGCCGGGGCCCCGGGCCGCGAGCACGCATCGGCCGCACAGGTGTCGAGCAGGGTGGCGAGGCGCGCCGGCCGACGCAATGCATCGGCGGCCAGGAGGAGGCCGAGGATCGTGGCCGGCCGCAGTTCGGCCGCGCGATGCACGACGCCGTGGTAGCGCGCGGCGAGCGTCGCCGCATCGCGGCAGTCCTGCGGTACGCGCAGCCGTCGCGACAGCGCGTCGGCGAGCCGCGCGCTGCGCTGCTCGTGCGCGTGGTGCCGCGGCCACTGCGACGGGTCCGTCGATGCCTTGCCGAGATCGTGAGTGAGGATCGCGTAGCGCGCCGGCAGCGCGAGTGCGCGCGTTGCCGCCCAGTCGAGCGCCTGCATGACGTGTACGCCGGTGTCGATCTCGGGGTGGTGCGCCGGCGGCTGCGGAATGCCGAAGAGCGTGTCGACCTCGGGCAACACGACCGCCAGCGCGCCGCAATCGCGCAACACCGCGAACATCCGCGATGGTTGCGGCTCCATGAGCCCGCGCGCCAATTCCTGCCACACGCGCTCGGCGGTGAGCGTAGAGAGCTCGCCCGAAGCGACGAGGGCGCGCATCAGCGCCTCGGTGGCCGGCGCCACGGTGAAGCCGAAGCGGGCAGCGAAGCGCGCGACCCGCAGCACACGCAACGGATCCTCGGCAAACGCGGGTGATACGTGCCGCAGGATGCCCGCCGCAAGGTCGGCGGCGCCACCGAAAGGATCGACCAGCACCCCCGCTTCGCCCCGCGCCATGGCGTTGATCGTGAGATCACGCCGCGCGAGGTCGTCCTCGAGCGTCACCTCTGGCGAGGCGAAGAACTGGAAGCCATGGTAGCCCTGGCCGTGCTTGCGCTCGGTACGGGCCAGCGCGTACTCCTCGTGCGTCTCGGGATGCAGGAACACCGGGAAGTCGCGGCCCACCGGCCGGAAGCCCGACGCCGTCATCATCTCGGGCGTCGCCCCTACGACGACGTAATCGTGGTCGACCACCGGCCGGCCGAGCAGCTCGTCGCGTACCGAACCCCCGACCCGATAGACCGCAACCGGACGCGGCAGCGGCCGCGTCATCGTCGCGACGCGCGGCTAGCGACCGCTGCGCGCGCGCAGCGCATCGAAGATGCTGCGCTGCGCCGCCGGCGCCAGGTATTGCGGCGCGATGGCCTCGAGCGCCACTGGCGCGATGCCGAACACGGTCGGGAAGGCGCACGCGCACACGTTGTCGACCTGCATCGAGCGGAGGTTGTCGCGGCTCATGAGCTTGCCGGGCAGGATCTCGAGGGCGGCGGCCTGCAGGCGCGACAGCGCGGGTCCCAACGCCAGCACCGGGCGCACCGCACCGGTGATTTCACCGGCGTAGGTCACGAGCTCGCGCAACGTATACGCCTTCGGCCCGCACAGGTCGTAGCGGGCGCCGGCCGTGAGATCGGTGGTAAGAGCGTGAACGACGCAATGCGCGACGTCGCCGACGTGGATCGGCTGGAAGCGCGCGCCGGCGCCCGCCAGCACGATGATCGGGAGCGCGGCGGACAAACGCGCGAAGGTGTTGAGAAAACGATCGCCGGGGCCGAAGATCACCGACGGACGAAAGACGGTCCATGCGAAATTCGACGTCGCGACGATCGCCTCGGCCTCGGCCTTGCTGCGCTGGTACCGCGATGGCGCGTCCGCGGCGGCGCCGAGTGCGCTCATGTGCACGAGGCGTGGAACCCCGGCCTTGCGGCACGCCGCCACCACCTTGCGGGCGAGCTCGATATGCACGCGCTCGAAGCTGTCGCCCCCGACGGGATCGAGGATCCCGACCAGATTGACGACCGCCGCCGCACCGCGCAGTAGTTCGTCGAGTGCCGCCGGATCATGCACATCGGCCTCGATCACCTCGACGGTGGGCAGCAGGATGAGGTGCTTCGCGCTCTCGCGCCGCCGGGTCGGCACCACCACGCGACGCGCACCGGCGACGAGGCGCGCCACCACGTGACGGCCGACGAACCCGCTGCCGCCCAGGACGACGACGCTGTCGCGAGCCATGCCGGTCACTGCGCCATCGACGGCGACACGCTCGCCACGGTCGCGCCGCGCGGCATGATCGTGCCGAGGGTCGCCGTGAGCGGCTTGGCGGTGGTGTTGAAGGCGTGACCGTAAAGTTGCGCGTTGGCGAGGACCTTCTTCACGTAGTCACGCGTCTCGTTGAAGGGAATCGTCTCGACCCAGATCGCACCTTCGAGCGGCGCCGCCGGGCGCCACGCCTGCGCCCGACCCGGCCCCGCGTTGTAGGCGGCCGCGGCAAGCGCCGGCATGCCGTCGAGCCGATCGAGCCAGTACTTGAAGTAGAACGCACCGAACTGCGTGTTGAGCTGCGCCTCGCCGATGCGCCCGGGCCGGTAGTCACCCTGGCCCATCTGCTTCGCCACCCAGCGCGCGGTTCCCGGCATGAGCTGCATCAGCCCGACGGCACCCGCCGATGACACGATGTCGACGTTGAACCGCGATTCCTGGCGCGCGATGCCGTAGAGCAGCGCGACGTCGACCGCATTGGCGCGCGCCGCGGCGTCGAACTCGTCGCGGTACGGCGCGAGATAGCGCAAGGCGAAGTCGTGCCGCGCTTGCGTGCGCTCCGCGGTGTTGATCGCCCGATCGTAGAGCCCGACGCGTCGCGCATACTCGGCGGCGAGCAGCAGCTCGTCGTCGGCGAGCCCGCGCACGACGTAGTACCACTCGCGGACGGATTCGGCGCGCATGTCGAGTTGGGCGAGCTTGACCACGCGCTGCACCGCCGGACGCGCACCAAAGGCGGCGAGTTCGTCGGCGGACGGCGCGAGCGGTCGGCTCAGCGGCGCCGCAAATGGCTGCCCGAGCGCCTCGGCGGCGAGGATCCCGTAGAAATTGGGTTCCGCCGCCAGCGAAGCGAGGAGCGTACGGCCCTCCTCGATCCCGCCGTCGGCCACGAGCGCCCGCCCGCGCCAATAGCGCCACGCGCTCTCCTGCTGCTGCGCCGCGGGCATGGCGGCGACGGCATCGCGCACGTCGTCCCAGGCTTGCGCGCGCAGCGCCGCACGGACTCGCCACGCCTGCACCTCTGCCGGGAGCTTGACGTCCCCCGCCTCGCGGAAATAGTCGTTCGCCGCCGGATCGAGCCGGCGCGCCGCATGAAACGCGAGGCGCGCGTTCCCGTAGCGGCGATCCGCCTCGGGCAGCTTGTCGCGCCACTTCACCCAAGGTGCGCGCGCGGCCGCGGGGTCGGCACGCGCCGCGCGTTCCAGCGCATAGAGCGCGAGCTCGCGGCCACTCGCGCTCTTCCACGCGAAATTCCCCTTGGCGAGGGCGGCGACCGGATCTTTCGTGATGTCGCGAAAATCGCGATCGCTGAGCCGCTCGGCACCCGGCAGACCGTTGCCGAGCGCTTGCGCGAACCGCACGTTGTTGGTCTCGCTGGCGAGACGCAGCCGCGCCCGGCGGTCGGCGGAGGTCAGCGTGCCGTTGGCGAACAGTGCCGCGAAGGCGGGTTCGCAGGCCTCGGGCGTGGCCGCGCCGCTCGCCCACAGCGGAATCGCCTCGGCGAGTGCGGCGTCGCCGTCGCGCCGCCACTTGTACAGCACCGTGAAGCAGGCGAGTTCGAGGTCGTCGCCCGAAGGTGGGCCGTAATCAGCGGCGAAGCGGTCCCACAAGCCCTTCCGCGCGAGCGACTTCAGCCAATCGGTTCGCAGGCGGTCGGCGAGCGGCGTATCGGGATAGCGGTCGACGAAGTTGCGCACGGCGATCGGCGAGGCATCGTCGAGGCCGAGCTTGAATTGCCAGTATGCGACGTAGGGTGCGAGCACGTGGCGCTCGAGCCTGGCGGCCACCGCGGCCAGCTTCGCGCGATCGCCTTTGTCGTATGCCGCGCGCGCCGCCAGGAAATCGCCATCGGTTTGTGCCAGCACCGGTGCGGTGGCGACGAGCATCGCGAGTGCGGCGACGATTCCCAATGGGCGGAGCGGGCGAAACGACGGCATCGGCAGCGCGGTGGCGTGCGCACTGCGCGGCAGGCGTTGGCAGTTCGGGATCATGCGTCGATTGTGGACGAGGGTTGCGCGCTTTACAAGGATGGACCGAACGCGGATTGGTCAACGTCGGGCGCCGATCGTTCCCGCGCGCGTCCGCGAGGCGCGGTGCTAACATCTCGCCCCATCGCGCACGACTGGACGCGGAGGATCGATGGCACAGCGCAAGGCGGCACCGCTCGCCGGCGTGGTAATGGGCAGCGACAGCGACTGGGAGATCATGAAGCACGCCGTCGCCCAGCTCGACGCCTTCGGCATTCCGAATGAACCGCGCGTGCTGTCCGCGCATCGCATGCCCGACGACATGTTCGAGTACGCGGAGGATGCGGGCCCGCGCGGCTTGCGGGCGATCATCGCCGGCGCGGGGGGTGCGGCGCACCTGCCGGGTATGCTCGCCGCGAAGACCACGGTCCCGGTGCTGGGCGTTCCCGTGCCCTCGAAGTACCTGCGGGGCGAGGATTCGCTGCTGTCGATCGTGCAGATGCCCAAGGGCATTCCGGTCGCCACGTTCGCCATCGGTGAGGCCGGCGCCGCCAATGCCGCGCTGTTTGCGGTGGCCATCATCGCCGCCACCGACCCCATCGTCGCGCGCAAGCTCGCGGCCTTCCGCTTGAAGCAGACGGCCGCGGCGCGAACGATGCGGGTACCGCCTGCTGCGTAGCATGACCGGGATCGCACCCGGCGGGTGGCTCGGCTTGCTGGGCGGCGGGCAGTTGGGGCGCATGTTCTGCCACGCCGCGCAGAGCCTGGGCTACAAGGTGGTCGTCCTCGATCCCGTAGCGGGTGGCCCGGCGGCGAGCGTCGCGGAACGGCACATCGCGGCGGATTACCTCGACGCCAAGGGCCTTGCCGAGTTGGCGTCGTCGGCACTCGCCGCCACGACCGAGTTCGAGAACGTGCCGGCGGCGGCACTCGACTTCCTCGCGAATACGGTGCGGGTGGCGCCGGCGGCGGCGAGTGTCGCGATCGCGCAGGATCGCATCAGCGAGAAGACGTTCCTGCGCGGCCACGGCTTTGGCGTCGCACCGTTCGCGGTGCTGCGTACCGATGCCGATTTCGCGACGCTACCCGGCGATCTCTTCCCAGGCATCGTCAAGAGCGCGCGCCTGGGCTATGACGGCAAGGGGCAGGTGACCGTGACGAACAGCGGCGAGGCGCGCGCCGCGTGGCGGGCGCTGGGGCATGCGCCCTGCGTGCTCGAGCAACGGGTGGCGCTCGCCTGCGAGATCTCGGTCGTCGTCGCACGCGACGCACGCGGCACGCTCGCCACCTGGCCCGCTGCCGAAAACCGTCACCGGGACGGCATTCTCGACGTCTCGATCGCTCCCGCCCGGGTGAGCGAGACGCTGGCGAGCGCCGCTCGCGAGATCGCCACCGGCGTGGTGGGTGCGCTCGGGTACTGCGGCGTGCTGTGCGTCGAGCTGTTCGTGACCCGCGACGGCGCATTGCTCGTGAACGAGATCGCGCCCCGCCCGCACAACAGCGGGCACTACACGATCGACGCCTGCGTCACGTCCCAGTTCGAGCAGCAGGTGCGCGTCCTCGCCGGGCTGCCGCTCGGCGATACCCGGCAGCACACGCCGGCGGTGATGGTGAACCTCCTGGGCGACGTCTGGTTCGCGAACCCTGCCGCGACCGTGCCGCGTGAGCCGGACTGGAACGCGGTGCTGCGCCATCCGGCGGCGAAGCTCCACCTGTACGGCAAGGCGCAACCGCGGCGCGCGCGCAAGATGGGGCATGTGACCTGCCTCGGCGCGACACTCGACGATGCGCTGGCCACCGCGCGGGCGATCCGCCGGGACCTGGGCATCACCGGCACCGTGTAGGCGGCCCCCGATCGGGGCGGGCGCCCGCTCGCGAACTCGCTCGGCGCGTGCCTATTCCGCGAAATTGAGCCAGCCGGTGATGATGTACTTGTGCTGGGTCGGCGAGACCACGCCGGCATGCGTGTGCGTGAAGTCCGACGGCCAGATGAGGGTGCGCCCGCCCACCGCGTCGAAGGTGTGCTGCTGATACGTGAAGCGGGTGCCGCCGCCGTCGGTGACGTCGTTGAGGAACGTCATCCACACCAGCATGCGCGTCGTCGTGGCGAGGCTGCTGCGCTCGAAGTGCTCGAGCTTGAAGCCCCCGCCCGGGCGATAGTGCTGGAGGATCGGCGACTCGGTCATCCGGTAGGTGCCGATCTTCTGCAGCAGCGGATGCTGCGCGGTGTACTGGTCGAGGCAGCCCTTGAGCGCCGCCAGGTAGTCGGGGATGCCGTACTCGTCCTGCAAGGCGGCGGGAATGGCAGCGACAAAGACGTCGAACGAGTCCTTCTTGGCGGTGTCCACGACCGCCCGGTCCCCCTTCGACATCGCGCCTCGCTTCACGAGCCCCTGCCGATCGCAGGTGCGATGCAAGGCGACGAGGCGCTCGCAAAGCGCGGGATCGATGCGGAAATCGCCCACGAACTGCATCAGCCGCCTGCCTCGCCGATACCCACCGCTACTCCGCTGCGCCGTCGGGAGCGTGCCGTTCGGCGATCGCCGCCAGCACCTCGCGGCGCATCTCGTCGTCGAGCAGCGACCACACGGCGATCTCGTCGAGGGTACGCAGGCAACCCGTGCACAACCCCGACGCGTCGTCGATGTGACACAGGTCGCGGCACGGCGACGGCACCGACGGCGGCGGATCGTTCGCGGTGCTCATCGCTGGGCGGGGCGGCGCGCGCCATCGAGCCAGTCGACGATGCGCGCGACGATGCCGCGCAGGAGACGCCACACGCGGGGGACGATCCACACGGTGACGAGCACCAGCACGACGAGCACGGCGAGCGCGACGAACTGGACCGTGTCGAAGTGGGCGAGATCGGTACTCATCGCTTCTTCGTCGCGGCCTCGGCGGGCACCCACGATGCGCGTCGCTTGTCGAGGAAGGCCGCGACCCCTTCCCTGCCTTCGGGCGACGCGCGCACCCGGGTGATGCGCTCGACGCCATCGTCGATGAGGTCGGCGTCGATGGCGTTGCCCGCGACGCGTCGGATGAGCGCCTTGCACTCGCGCTGCGCGGCCGGGCCCGCGATGAGCAGCGGCCCCAGGATCTCGTTCACCCGGTCGTCGAGTTGCGCGATGGGGACGATGTCGTGCACGAGGCCGAGGCGATACGCCTCCGCCGCCGCGAAGCGCTCGGCAGTCAGGAAGTAACGGCGTGCCGCACGGGCACCGATCGCCTCGATCACGTACGGCGAGATGGTGGCGGGAATGAGCCCGAGTTTCGCCTCGGACAGCGCGAACGTCGCCTCGACGGCGGCGATGGCGATGTCGCAGCAGGCGACGAGACCGACACCACCACCGAAGGCGGCGCCGTGCACGCGGGCGATGGTGGGCTTGGGGCACGCGTCCACCGTACGCAGCATCGCCGCCAGCTCGGCGGCATCGGCACGATTCTCCGCGGCGCCGTAACCGGCCATCTTGCGCATCCAGTTGAGGTCGGCGCCGGCGCAAAAGCTCGGCCCGCTGCCGGCAAGGATCACCGCGCGCACGCCGGTGTCGTCACCCAGCTCGCGAAACGCCGCGGTGAGCTCGGCGATCACGACCTCGTTGAAGGCGTTGTGGAGCTCGGGACGCTCGAGCGTGACGATACCGATGCCGTTGCGGCGGACGATCGTCAGCGTGGTGTAAGCGGCGAGCCGCGCGGATTTCCTGGTGGCCATGGGCAGTAGCGTCGCGATTCGTGGTCGAGTGGGAGCGTCGGCGGCGAGCGGTCGCGGTCAGAAGCCGCCGCTGCCGAGCCAGCGGTCCATCTGGTCGAAGCGATCCACGCCCCAGAAGGGCTCGCCGTCGACGATGAAGAACGGCGAGCCGAAGACGCCGGCGGCGATCGCCCGCTCGACCTCCGCCTTCAGGGCGTCCTTGATCGCCGGGTCGTCGATCGCGGCGCGGGCCGCTGCGGCATCGAAGCCGTGAGCACCCGCCACCTCGGCCGCCACGTCGGGCTGCGCGATGTCGCGGCCATCGACGAAGTACGCGCGGTAGAGCGCCTGCGCGAGGCGCACGCCGTCCGCGGGATCGCGGCGCTTCGCCCACAGCATGACCCGCGACGGCGCCTGCCCCGCGATCGGGAAGACCGGCGGCATGCGGTACGCGGTGCCGTGGAAGCGCGCGCTGCGCGCGAAATCGCGCACCGCGTACGGGCCCTTCACCGGAACCTGCGTCAGCGGGAGCGCGCCGGTCTGTCGGAACACGATCCCAAGCAGCATCGGGTGCCAGTCGACGCGGCGGCCGTGCCGCTGCGCGAGCGCCTCGATCAGCTCCGCACCGAGGTAGCCGTACGGTGACGAGAAATCGAAGTAGAAATCGATGGGGGGCTTGTCGTCCATGGGTCCGTCCGTGGTTGCAACCGTTGTCGGGTTCACGCCACGAGCGCGCGGCCGATGACCAGCCGTTGGATCTCGCTCGTGCCTTCGTAGATCTGGCACACGCGCACGTCGCGATAGATGCGCTCGACCGGAAAATCGCTCACGTAACCGTAACCGCCGTGGACCTGGATCGCCGCCGAGCACACCCGCTCGGCCATCTCGGACGCGAAGAGCTTGGCCATCGAGGCCTCCTTGAGGCACGGCAGGCCGGCGTCGCGCAGCGCCGCCGCGTGCCAGACGAGCTGCCGCGCGGCCTCGATCTCCACCGCCATGTCGGCCAGCTTGAAATTGACGGCCTGGTGCTCGGCGATGCGCTTGCCGAAACTGGTGCGCTCGCGCGCGTAGGCGAGTGCCGCATCGAGCGCCGCGCGCGCCATGCCCACTGCCTGCGCGGCGATCCCGATGCGGCCCGCCTCGAGGTTGCCGAGCGCGATGCGATAGCCCGCGCCTTCCGATCCCAGGAGGTTCTCGGCGGGGACCTCGCAATCCTCGAAGACGATCTGCGCGGTGTCGGAGGCGCGCTGCCCGAGCTTGTCCTCGACGTGCGCGACGACGTAGCCAGGGGTCGACGTGTCGACGACGAACGCCGAGATGCCGTGCTTGCCGGCGGCCTTCTCGGTCACCGCGAAGACGACGGCGACGTCGGCGTTCTTGCCGGTGGTGATGAACTGCTTGACCCCGCGCAGCACGTAGCGGTCGCTCCTGCGTACGGCCTGCGTCGTCAGCGCGCCGGCGTCGGAGCCGACCGCGGGCTCGGTAAGGCAGAAGCAGCCGAGCTTCGCGCCGCGCGCGAGCGGGGCGAGGTAACGCGCCTTCTGCGCGGCGGTACCGAATGCGGCGAGCGGCCCGCACACGACCGAGTTCTGAACGCTCACGATCGTCGACGTCGCGCCGTCCCCGGCGGCGATCTCCTCGAGCGCGACGGCGAGCGAGAGGTAATCGAGCGCGGCACCGCCATCGGCTTCCGGGACGACCATGCCGAGCGCACCCAACGCGCCGAGGGCGACGAGTTCCTCGCGCGGAAAGTGCGCCTCGCGATCCCAGCGCGGCGCGTTGGGCGCGAGACGCTCCTGCGCGAACGCGCGCATCGTCTCGCGTACGAGGGTCTGCTCGGAGGTCAGCAACATGGCGTGCCGGCTCGGGTCTCGACCTACACCCGCTCGATCGCCAGCGCGGTGGCCTCGCCGCCGCCGATGCACAGTGCGGCGACGCCGCGCCTGCCGCCGCGCTCGCGCAGCGCGCCCAGGAGCGTCACCACGATGCGCGCGCCCGAGGCACCGATCGGATGACCGAGCGCACAGGCGCCACCGTGCACGTTGACCTTGTCGTGCGCGAGCGCGTGCTCGCGCATCGCCGCCATGGTCACGACGGCGAACGCTTCGTTGATCTCGAAGAGATCGACGTCGGGCGTGCGCCAGCCGGTCCTGCGGTAGAGCTTCTCGATGGCCCCCACCGGCGCGGTCGAGAACCACGCCGGCTCCTGCGCGTGCGTCGCGTGCGCGACGATCACCGCGAGCGGGCTCAACCCCCGTCGCTCGGCATGCGAACGGCGCATGAGGACGAGTGCCGCGGCGCCGTCGGAGATCGAGCTCGAATTGGCGGCGGTCACCGTCCCGTCCTTGCGAAACGCCGGCTTCAGGGTGGGGATCTTGTCGGGACTCGCCTTCGCCGGCTGCTCGTCGTGGTCGATGATCGTCTCACCCTTGCGGGTCGTTACCGTGACCGGCGCGATCTCCCAGGCGAAGCTGCCGTCGTCGTTCGCCCGCAAGGCGCGGCCGAGCGACGCCACCGCGAAGGCATCCTGCTCGGCGCGGGTGAAGGCGTACTTCGCCGCGCAGTCCTCGGCGAAGGTTCCCATCAGGCGGCCCTTCTCGTAGGCATCCTCGAGGCCGTCGTAGAACATGTGATCGAGCGCCTGCTGGTGTCCCATGCGATAGCCGGCGCGCGCCTTGGGCAGTAGGTACGGCGCATTGGTCATGCTCTCCATGCCGCCGGCGACGATGACGTCGGCGCTGCCGGCGAGGAGCGCGTCGTGCGCAAGCATCGCCGCCTCCATCGCCGAGCCGCACATCTTGTTGACCGTCGTACAGCCGACCGCCATCGGCAATCCCGCCTTGACCGCCGCCTGGCGGGCCGGCGCCTGGCCCTGCCCGGCCGAGAGCACGCAACCCATGATCGCCTGGTCGACGTCCTCGGGCTTCATCCCGGCGCGCGCGACGGCGGCGCGGATCGCCACCGCACCGAGATCGCTCGCGGCAAGCGTCGCGAAGTCGCCCTGAAAGCCGCCCATGGGCGTACGTGCAGCGCCGACAATCACCACCGGATCGTTATCCATCAGTCCCTCGCAAGACGTGCGGCTTCGGCGTGCGCTGACTCGTCCCCGGCATCATCGGGGACGACGTCAAGCGAGCACAGCGAGCGGCGAACGCTCAACCCACCCATCGGCGTGCGCGCGGCACCGACGATGACGACGGGATCGTTGTCCATGCTCGTACCCTTCCTCGCGGCTGTCACCGCGCCTTGGCGCAGCATCACTTCGTTTCGTTGAAGAGCTCGCGACCGATCAGCATGCGGCGGATCTCGCTGGTGCCAGCGCCGATCTCGTAGAGTTTGGCGTCGCGCCACAGCCGGCCAGTGGGGAATTCGTTGATGTAGCCGTTGCCGCCCAGCGCCTGGATCGCCTCGCCCGCCATCCACGTCGCCTTCTCCGCGGCATAGAGGATCGCGCCCGCCGCATCCTTGCGCGTCGTCTCGCCGCGATCGCAGGCCGCGGCGACCGCGTAGACGTACGCCTTGCACGCCATCATCGTCGAATACATGTCGGCGACCTTGCCCTGCATCAGCTGGAACTCGCCGATCGGCTGCCCGAACTGCGAGCGCTCGTGCACGTAGGGAAGCACGACGTCCATGCACGCGGCCATGATGCCGAGCGGTCCCGCCGCCAGCACGGCTCGCTCGTAGTCGAGCCCGCTCATGAGCACGCGCACGCCGCTGCCTTCGCCGCCCAGGACGTTTTCCACCGGCACCTCGCAGTCGCTGAAGACGAGCTCACAGGTGTTGCTGCCGCGCATGCCGAGCTTGTCGAGTTTCTGGGCCGTCGAGAACCCCTTCATGCCCTTCTCGATCAGGAACGCCGTGATCCCCTTGGGGCCCGCCTGGATATCGGTCTTGGCGTAGACGACGAGCGTGTCGGCATCCGGCCCGTTGGTGATCCACATCTTGTTGCCGTTCAATACGTAACGATCACCCCGGCGATCGGCGCGCAGACGCATCGACACGACGTCGGACCCCGACCCCGGCTCGCTCATCGCCAGCGCGCCGACGTGCTCGCCGCTGATGAGCCCGGGCAGGTACCGGCGCTTCTGCGCCTCGCTGCCGTTGCGCCGGATCTGGTTCACGCACAGGTTGGAGTGCGCACCGTACGACAGCCCCACGGCCGCCGAACCGCGCGAGATCTCCTCCATGGCAACGCAGTGGGCGAGATAGCCCAGGTGGGTGCCGCCGTACTCCTCCTCGACGGTGATCCCGAGCACGCCGAGATCGCCCATCTTGCGCCACAGATCCGGGGGGAACGCGTTGCTGCGGTCGACCTCGGCCGCACGCGGCGCGATCTCGGCCGCGACGAACGAGCGTACGCTCGCGCGCAGCATGTCTATGGTCTCGCCATGCGCGAACGAGAGCGAGGGAAAATCGAGCATCGCTGGCCTCCTTGTTGCCGTCGTCGTTGCGCCGCCGCGCGGGTCGCGCCGCCACCGGGCGCGCTCACGCGCCCGCGGCCGGCCCCGCGCCGCCGCCGCGGCTTACCGACAGCTCCCGTATATTACGCTTACGTAAACGTCAATCATGCGCTTCGCCGACTGCGCGCCGCGACCGTCGTCACGGAGCGTCCGCCACTCTCGTCGCGCAGCCGCCTGCGGCAGTCCCGCTCCACGCCCTCGATCTCGGCGAGCACCACGTCGATGTCCTCGCGCTGCTGCAGCAGGCGCGCGCGGCGCTCGGCGAGCACCTCGAGAAACTTCGCGAGTTGGGCGCGCTCGTTGCGCGACACCTCGTACAGGTCGAGGAGCTCGCGGATCTCGGACAGACTCAAGCCGAGCCGCTTGCCGCGCAGGATGAGCTTCAGCCGCACCCGCTCGCGCTCGCGGTAGACCCGCGAGCGCCCGCGGCGCTCGGGCGACAGCATCCCTTGATCCTCGTAGAAGCGGATCGCCCGTGTGGTGAGCGCGAATTCGTGCGCGAGCGCGGAGATCGAGTAGGTCGCGTCGCTCGCGGGTACGGCGCGTTGCGCGGAAGGAGGCGGCATGTGCGATTGCAGCATCGCCCCGAGGGCGGGCTCCGGGTCACGATACCATATCGCTCCCGCACTCGAAGACTCCGATGCCCACCCCCTCCGAAGCCCTGCTCGATTATCCGGTCGCGGCACCCCCGCCACCCGGCACCGCCGTCCGCATCGCCCCCTCGATCCGGTGGCTGCGTATGCCGCTGCCGTTCGCGCTCGACCACGTCAACCTGTGGCTCGTCGAAGGCGCCGACGGCTGGACGCTCATCGACACCGGCTACGGCGATGCCGCCACCCGCGAGCTCTGGGAGCGCCACTTCGTCGATTCGCTGCACGGCGTGCCGATCGTGCGCATCGTCGCCACGCATTGCCACCCCGATCATCTCGGTAACGCGGCGTGGCTCGCCGGGCGGTTCGGCTGCGCGGTGACCATGACGCACGGCGAGTTCCTGGCCGCGCACGCCATGTGCGACGAGCGCGCCGGACATGCGCCGGCCGACACCTGCGAGCTCTTCCGCTTGCACGGGATGGCCGAGGCCGATCTCGCGCCGCTGCGCGCGCGCGGCAATCACTATCGGCGCGGCGTTCCTGCGCTCCCGAACGCGTACGATCGCGTCCTGCACGATGAAGGCGTCCGCGCCGGCGCCGTCGACTTCCGGGTCATCGTGGGGTATGGCCACTCCAGCGAGCACGCGGCGCTGCACTCGCCGGGCGCTGGCGTGCTCGTCTCGGGCGACATGCTCCTGCCGCGGATCAGCACCAACGTCGCGGTGTGGCCGGCCGACCCCGACGGCGACCCGCTTGGACGCTTCCTCCACTCGCTCTCGGCGTTCGCGGCGTTGCCATCCGACACGTTGGTGCTGCCCTCGCATGGGCTGCCGTTTCGCGGCATCGCGACGCGCATCGCGCAACTGCGGGCGCACCACGACGCGCGTCTGGCCGAACTCGTGACCGCGATCGACGAGGCGGCAGCACCGGTGTCGGCCGCCGACGTGGTGCCGGTCCTCTTCCGGCGCCCGCTCGACGTCCAGCAGCGCTTCTTCGCGATGGGCGAGGCGCTCGCGCACCTCAACCACCTGTGGCGCCACGACCGCATCCGCCGGCTGCGCCGCGCCGACGGCACCTACCGATTTGCGCGCGAGCGCGCCGCGTAATAACGTAACCACCGCAACCCGGCACCCAGGACAGAGGAAGAAACGATGTCGACACCCGCCGCCACCCCGGCCCCCGATCCGCTCGCCGTTGCCCAGTCGCTCGCCGCAGCGGCGAAGAAGAGCGCCAAGGTGATGAGCGATTTCGCCGCCCGCAATGCCCAGCCCGGCGCTGCCTTGCCCGCCGATGAACTCGGTCTCGGGCAGGCATTCATGGAACTCGCGGCACAGATCCTCGCCAATCCCGCCAAGCTCGCCGAATCGCAGATGAACCTGTGGTGGGACTACATGAGCCTGTGGCAGGGGTCGATGCTGCGCCTCATCGGCCACGATACGACCCCGGTGGCGATGCCGGCGCACGGCGACCGGCGCTTCAAGCACGACGACTGGCACGAGCACTTCCTCTTCGACTACATCAAGCAGAGCTATCTCATCACCGCGCGCTGGATGCACGAGCAGGTGGCGAGCGTCGAAGGTCTGCCCGAGCCGACCAAGAAGAAGGTCGATTTCTTCACCCGGCAGTACATCGATGCACTGGCGCCGTCGAATTTCGCGTTGACCAATCCCGAAGTGTTCCGCGAAACGGTGGCCACCGGCGGCCAGAATCTGGTCAAGGGCTTGAACAACCTTCTCGACGACATCGAGCGCGGCGGCGGGAAATTGCGTATCTCGATGACCGATCCGAAGGCGTTCGAGTTGGGCGTCAACATCGCCACCACTCCGGGCAAGGTCGTCTTCCAGAACGAGCTCATCCAGCTGATCCAGTACGAGCCGGCGACCAAGAAGGTGTGGAAGCGGCCGCTGCTCGTGATCCCGCCGTGGATCAACAAGTACTACATCCTCGATCTGCGCGAGAAGAATTCGTTCCTGCGCTGGGCGGTCGCCGAGGGCATGACGACGTTCGTCGTCTCGTGGGTCAACCCGGACGCCAATCTCGCGCACAAGAGATTCGAGGACTACCTCACCGAAGGCACACTCGCCGCACTCGATGCGATCGAGGAAGCCACCGGCGAGCCCGACGCCAACGTCATCGGCTACTGCCTCGGCGGCACGCTGCTCGCCGCCACGCTGGGCTACCTCGCCGCGAAGAAGACGAAGCGCATCGCCAGCGCGACCTTCATGACCGCACTCATCGACTTCACGTCGGCGGGCGAACTCGAGGTCTTCATCGACGAGGACCAGGTCAGCTCGCTCGAGAAGAAGATGAACGAGCGCGGCTACCTCGAAGGCAGCGAGATGGCGCAGACCTTCAACCTGCTGCGCGCCAACGATCTCATCTGGTCGTTCGTCATCAACAACTACCTCATGGGGCGCGATCCGTTCCCGTTCGACCTCCTGCACTGGAACTGCGACTCGACGCGGATGCCCGCGAAGATGCACAGCTACTACCTGCGCAACATGTACATGAAGAACCTCCTGCGCGAGCCGGGCGCGCTGACGCTCGCCGACACGAAGATCGACCTCGCGAAGGTCACCGTACCCGCGTACTTCGCCTCGGCGATCGAGGATCACATCGCGCCGTGGAAGACCACCTACGCGGGCACGCAGATCCTGCGCGGCAAGAACCGCTTCGTGCTCGCCGGCTCGGGGCATATCGCCGGCATGGTCAATCCACCGACCACGGTGAAGTATGGCTACTGGACCAACGAGACGCTGCCGGGCGATGCGCAGGCGTGGTTCGGCGGCGCCACGCAGCACGAAGGCTCGTGGTGGCCCGACTGGCGCCAGTGGATCACCCCGTACCTCGGCCGCGAGGTGCCGCCACGCATTCCGGGCAAGGGCGCTCTCAAGATCATCGAAGACGCGCCGGGGAGCTACGCGCGCATCCGCGCCGACGCCAAGTAGGCGTCAGCGCTCCCGTCCGCGCTCGCCGCGTACGGCGTTCCCCGCGTCGGTCCCCTGGCGGGCCGCGTCCCCGCCTGACGACTCCGGGGCGGCGCGTGGCGCCGGGGCTGGACGCGCGGCGGGGGCCGAGTGCGGCGCCGGTGCGGCCTGCGGTAGGCTGCGCATCGGCGCGGCTTGCTGCGGTGAAACAGGCGCCGGGCCCCGCTGTGCGGGTGCTGCCGGCGGCACCGGCGATGGCGACGGGCGAATCGCGGGTGGCGCGGCCTCGTGCTGCGGCGCGCGCATCGTCGGCGGGGCGACCGTTTGCGGCTGCGCCCGTGGTCCAGGCGAAGACGGCGGCGCTTGCGGCGGTTGCGCACGCATCGGCGGTGCCGCCATCGACCCCGGCGACGTCGGTGCTTCGAGCACCCGTGCGGGCGGCGCCGTGGACGAACCGGCGGGCGCCATCCGCGCCGCGGGCGGCGCGGACGAGCCCGGCGACGTCATCGGCGATGGCGCGCGCGACCCCGGCTGCTGGCTCGTGACCGACGACGGCGTCGGCATCCCGACCCGCGGCTCGCGCGACGTGGACGATGGCGATTCAGCCGAACGCGGGTTGGCGCTGGGGGGCCTGCCCGTCGACGGCACCGGCGCCGCCACGCCAGGGGCGGCGCGCGGCACGACACCGGAGCCCGCCGTTCCCGCCGCGGGCGGCACGGCGCCGGCGGGACCCGCGCTGCCGACTCGACCGCGTGCGCCATCCGGGCCGGCCGCCGCACCCGGCGGCGACGCCGGCGCGGCGCCCATGGGCGCCGTCGGCAGCGGCCGCGCGAATGCCGGCTGCAGCGATGACGCCGGCGGTGGGGCGGCCGGCGAACGACCGACCCCGGCGCGCACCACGTCGTTGCGCATCACCGGCGGGCTCGCCAGCACGGGCGCTACCGCCACCACGTCGCGCGGCACCCGCACCATGTTTCGCGCGACCGGTTCGCGGCTTTCGAACGACCGGAACGGCACGGCGGTAATCCCGCCCGGGACGCTGGCATTGCGCCAGTGCGTCGGTGGCGGACTCCACGGGCGCACCACCGTCACGTTCACCGCGACCGGTCGGTTGAAGCGATCCCAACAGCCGGCCGAGCAGTGGCCCCACCAGGGGCGAAACGGTTCGCCCCAGCCGAGCGGTATCCAGCCGTAGACCGGTGCGCCTGCACTCACCGACAGCGTCCAGCCGGCGCCGCCGGTCCAGGCGACGAGCGCCGGCGCCCACAGCGGACGCGGCGTGAAGGCGCCAGGACACCAGCCCCAGCGGCCTCCGATGAACGCCCAGCGGCCGTAATGGAAGGGTGCGTAGCCCCACGGCGCGAAATCGACCCAGGTTGGACCCCAGGTGCCGACGTTCACCCAGTAACCGTTGCGATACGGCGCCCAGTCGGCGGCAACGTCGCTCGGATACCACACCGCGCCGTACTGCGGGGATTCCTGCCAGGTGCCGTAACGATCGAGGTCGGCGGCGCCCACCATCTGCGGCGACACGTAGGCATTGCCACGCGTGCGGTAGAGTCGATCGCGGCTGGCGACCCAGGCATCGAAGCCGTCCTGCCCGATGCCGTTCTGGACGTTCGCGAACTGGGGATCGGCGCCCTCGACGTACGCCGCCTGGCCCGGCAGGACCTGCTGCACGGCAGCCTGCGTCTGCACGTTCACCTCGCCTTCGCGCACGATGACCACCGTGTGCTGGCGATCGTCGGTGACCTCGATGCGGTACAGGCCCGGACGGGTGATCGCGATCTGCGCATTCGGCGTGTCGATCGTCGCCACGTCGCCGGGCTCGAGCCCGCGTACGCGCACGCTGACGCGGCCCTGCGCCACGAAGAGGGAAAAGTGGGTGTCGTCGAGTTGCGACACGTGCAGGCTCGTGTCGCCGGCGAAGCGGAACTGGCCGCCGCCGAAGTCCACCTCGGCGCGCCCGTCGCCGCCAAGCCACAGGTTGTCGCCGGACGCCACCGGATAGTTGATCCCGACGGCAGCCCACGCGTCGGGCTTGTCCTGCGCAGCGAGGAAGAGCTCGCCGGCCAGGTCGGCGACACGCCCCACGCGGCCGGGGAGATCGCCCGCGGCTTGCGCGAGAGCGGTGCCGGCGACGAGCGCGAGCGCGGCGATCGCCGCGGCGGCGAGCCGGCACAGTCCGGCCGTGAGCGGCGCAACGCTGCATCCGGTGCGGGACGCCTGGGCCGATCGTGGAAGCGTATTCATGGCGAGCGAAACCCCGTGTTTCTACGAGTGATTGAGACAACGTCCGCCGCAGCCCGTTCGTTGACGCGCTCCCGCCGCCGCCCGGCAGGATCGCGATGGCGGGTTGTGCATTAGAATGGCGCATCCCCGAAGGCCCTATGCAGGCCGGCGATTCCCGTCATTACAAGGAGATACGACATGCGGACATTCCGCCCGACCACGGTGGCCGGGGCCCTCGCGCTCGCGTTTTGTGCCGGCACGGCCTCGGCGCAGTTCACGAATACTTACATCTTCGGCGATAGCTTGAGCGATGCCGGGCAGTACGGCGCGCGCTTCACCACCAATCCGGGGCTCGTCACGCCGATGTACGTCGGGCAGGCGTTCGGGCTCACCGTGACGCCGTCGTTCCAGGGCGGCAACGACTTTGCGCAAGGTGGCGCGATGGTCAACGCGCAGTCGCCGCTGGTGCCGCCCGGCGTGCCCAATGTCTCGATCATGCAGCAGGTGAATGCGTTCCTGCCCAACGTGCTCTTGAACCGTGACGCGCTCTACCAGATCCAGGGCGGCGCCAACGACATCTTCTTCCTCGCGGCGACGAATCCGGCGGGGGCGCAGGCGGGCACCGTGCAGGCCGCGACCGACCTCGCCACCGCGGTGGGCAAGCTCAAGGCCGCCGGCGCGCAGTACGTCATCGTGCAGAACCTGCCCGACCTCGGCAAGACGCCCAGCGCCGCGGCGCAGGGGCCTGCGGCGCAGGCCGGGCTGTCCGGACTCGCCGGGTTGTTCAACTCGACGCTCAACGCGGCGATCGGCGCGGCGGACCTGCGCGTCATCCAGTTCAACACCAACGCGCTCTTCAACGAGATTCTCGCCAATCCGGCGCTGTACGGATTCACCGACACCAAGGGCGTCGCCTGCACGGTGCCAAGCTCGGTGAATTGCACGCCGGCCACGCTCGTCGCGCCCGACGCCAACTTGAACTACGTGTTCGCCGACGGCGTGCATCCGACCACCGGCGCGACCCTCCTGCAGGCGCAGGCGATCGCCTCGATGATCACCGGGCCGCAACAGATGGCGGCACTCGCCCAGGCGCCGCTCGACATCGAGCGCGCGCAGTGGCGCACGCTCGACGGGCGCATGATGTCGGCGATCAATGCGCCGGGCTCGCCGGGCAAGTTCCAGACCTGGGCCGCGTACGACTACGCCAACCCCGACATCACGGGTGCGGGACTCGCCGGCGATGCCAACCTCAACACGATCGCCGTCGGCGGCGACATGCGCGTGAGCGACCGCATGCTGGCGGGCCTCCAGTTCGCCTATTCCGAGCAGAAGGGCGATTACGGCAACAACAACGGCAACTTCAAGGTGCGCGAGCCCAACCTCACGGCGTACGTGGGCTACGGCGAGGGACCCTGGTACATCGGCGCCACGCTCGGCATGGGCTCGCTCGACGTCGACACCACGCGCTACATCCAGCTCGGCGCGACCACGCGCAGCGAGGTCGGATCGACGCGCGGCTACCACAACGTCGTCCGGCTCCTGGGCGGCTACTGGTTCAACTACAAGGACATCAGCCACGGCCCCTTCGCCAAGCTCACCTACGAGAACATCGTGGTGCGACAGTTCAGCGAGAACGGCAGCGACAGCACCGCGCTCACCTACGACCAGCAAAAGCAGAACCCGCTGTGGTCGAGCCTGGGCTATCAGGCGACGGGTGTCGTGGCCGGGTTCCGTCCGTTCGCCCGAGTCACCTGGGAATACGACTTCGACGCCGAGACGCGCCAGGTGAACACCAAGCCCAACACGCTCAACGGCTGGTACCAGGTCCCCGGCTTCAAGCAGGATAGCAACTGGTGGCTCTTCGACGTCGGGGTCAGCAAGGACTTCGGCAAGGTCGCTGGCTTCGTCTCCGGCAATGCGTCCGCCGGCAAGGACGACGGCGATTTCTGGGCGATCACGGTCGGCATTCGCGTACCGCTGTAATCGAGGAGCGGGACGGCGGCATCGGCCGCCGCTTCGCACGGGGCCCCGCAGGCGCGAGCCGCGGGGCCTTTTCTCACGCGTTGCCGGCGAGCGCGACGCGCAGCGCAGCGAGCCGGCGCAAGCCCGGGCTCGCCCGCGAGCCATACCACGAGGCGTGCTCACCGTCGACGAGCTGCGCGGGCTTGCCGCGCTCGGCGGCGAGCGCGCTCACATCGCGCGGCCGGAACGCATACGGCTCGGTCGACAGCAGGAGGCGCTCGGCGGCGTGCCACTCCGGCGCATCGTCGGCGATTTCGGGGTAGCGCCGCGCGGCGGCGGCAGGCAGCGTATCCCAGCCGACGAGGCCGAGCGTCGCGCCGACGTAGGTGTCACGCGCGACGGTCATCCACGGCTTGCGCCAGATGAGGTAGAGGACGCTCTCGCGGGGCAGCCGATGTGTAGCCTCGCGTGTGAAGGCCAGCGCCGCGTCGAGCTCGCGGGTGAGCGCAGCCGCCGCCGCGGAGCGATCGAAGATCGCGCCGAAGAGGGCGAACAGCCGCGCATTGTCGGCGGGGACCTGCGGATGCGTGACGATCACCTGCGGGATGAAGGCGCGTGCGGCGTCGACGTCCTCGCGCCGGTTCTCGTCGACGTTCACCACCAGGTGCGTGGGCGCGAGCGCGCGCAACCGATCGAGATCGGGGTCCTTGGTGCCGCCGATCTTGGGCACCGCCCGCGCGGCGCGGGGATGGACGCAGAACCCGGTGCGCGCGACGACGTTGTCGCCGAGTCCCAGGTCGAAGAGGAGCTCGGTGAGACTCGGCACGAGGCAGGCGATGCGTGGCGCCTCCAGCGCAGGCGGCTGCGCGACGCCAGCCCAGTCGATGAGGGTCGCGTTCAGGGGTGACGAGGCTTGCGGGCGCGGCCAGCCACCGCCCGATCGAAGAGCGGGCGGGGCAGGCAGCGCAGCACGCGTCCGAAGAGCGCCATCTGCCAGGGGAGGACGTGGAAACGGCTGCGCCGGGCGATCGCCCGCGCGGTTTGTGCCGCCGCCGCGTCGGGCGTCAGGAGAAACGGCATCCGGTAGGGATTGCGCGCGGTGAGCGGGGTGGCGATGAACCCGGGGCACACGGTGACCACGGCGACGCCCGAGCCGCGCAGTTCGATGCGCAGCGATTCGAGATAGGTGATGGCGGCCGATTTGGAACCGCAGTACGCGCCCGAGCCCGGCAGGCCGCGGAAGCCGGCGACGCTGGCGATGCCGGCGAGAATCCCTGCGCCACCGGCCCGCATCTCGCGCACGAACGGCGCGAAAGTGTGCACCATGCCGAGCACGTTCGTCTCGAATACCGCGCGAAACGCCGGCAGGTCCTCGGGTTCGTCGGTGAGCGTGCCGCGCGAGATCCCGGCGTTGGCGATGACGACGTCGGGGCAGCCGAAGCGCGCTTGGAAATCCGCCGCGGCGCGGGCGAGGTCGTCGGGCTCACGCACGTCGCCGGCGTACGTCAGCACCGTGGCCGGGGCGAGGCTCGCGGCGATCCGCGCGAGCTCGCTCTCGCGACGCGCGAAGAGGCCGAGCGCCGCTCCCTGTCGGGCATAAAGCCGCGCCAGCGCCTCCCCCAGGCCCGATGAAGCTCCGGTGAGGAAAACCCGCATGCGCGCGGCGACGGTTCGGACGGCGCGACCGCGCGCTACGACTTCGGCCGCTCGGCGCGCGCCTTCTGGATCATCGCATCGAGCGCCGCCGGGATCGACGCGTGCCCCTGAGGAACCTTGTCGGGTCCGGTGATGAACTTGCCGTCGACGATGAGCGTCGGCGTGGACTGGATGTTGTACGCGGCGGCGAGTTGCTTCGCGCGATTGACCTTGCCGACGACCGCGAACGACTTGTAGATGTCCTCGATTTTCTTCCGGTCGAGCCCCTTGCTCGCGCCCCAATCGAGGAAGTCCTTCTCGTTCCACAGCGGCACACCCTTGCTGTAGATCGCGGCGAATACCTCCGGCGAGAGCTTGGGCTCGTCGCCCAGCGCGTCGAGCGTGTAGTAGACGCGCGCCAAGCTCTCCCAGCGCGGCTGGAACATCACCGGTACGCGACGGAAGGTGACGTCGGCGGGCTTCGTCTTGAGCCAGGTCTGCAGGTACGGCTCGAGCTCGCCGCAGTGCGGGCAGCCATACGAGAAGAACTCGATCACCTCGATGTTCTTCCCCGTCTCCACCGGCTGCGGATTCTGGAGGCGCAGGTAGTTGGTGCCCTCGACCATGCCTTGCGCGGATACCCCGGCGGTCAGGTACGCGGCCAGCGCGAGCGCACCGACGCCGCGCACCGCGGCACGGAAGGTGGACAGGATTGCGGTCGTGCTCATCGAAACTCCTTCGTCATCGGGCGCGCGGGGCGCCGCGCATGGTTGCGAACGTTCAAGACGCGGTGTTGGGCACGAGCCGCGGTGGCGAGTTCCGCGCGCCGGCAGCCGCGTCGCCGCACTAG